>JASHQB010000018.1 GCA_030037775.1 Candidatus Acidiferrales bacterium | reverse complement strand
AATATCCATTCCAGTGAACTGCTTAGACATCGAATCGATGCTAAAAATCGAATCGGTCGTCAAAGGAACTCCATGTTCGAGATCCGCCATTCCGTATGCGTGGCTGTACACGATGCCATTTGCATTCATGATTGCTACGGCGCAACCGGGGGTTGAGTTCCCAAATCGTTTGAATAGTGCTACAAGCTCATCTTTCTCAGACGGCCGCTTGAACAGGTGGTGGCGTCGCAGGTAAAGATGATCCAACGCAAGAGCTCGGGGCTTGTACCCGAGCCGAGAGGGATTGCAGCAGCGCTCGAAGCGCATCGGAACAGTGTGGTGAGCTGGCTCAAGAGCCGGACGTCACTCGATGTGCACTGGGTGGATTTTCCGGAGCTAGTCGCGAAACCATCGGAGAATGCGCAGGCGATTGTGGGATTTCTGAACCTTAGTCTCGATGCCAAGGCGATGGCCGCCGTGGTGAACGCCGCCCTGCACCGAAATCGCTAAGAAAGGCCTCCGGCGGCCCGCCGACTCCCGCACGGAACGCCATCACATTCCTTCCGGATTCGCCCCCCAACCCGCCTGGGACTGACCGGACCGAGTTTTTGTGCCGCGGTGAATGAGAGGTTTACGGCGGCTCAACCGAGAGTTTGGGGACGAAGTGGAGTTCCCTTTCGACCGCCTCCGTGCCGCGCGCGATGCAGAACCAGAGCGCGCAAATCGAAATGCACGACCCCAGGGGTGAATCTTCCATGGCGCATGTGCGTTTTACGATAAGATAAGCAAAGAAAGTCGCACCTTTCCGCAATCGGAGGAATGACGATGGATCGGGAGTACTTTTACTCGATCATGAACGGCGAAGGCACGCTCGACTACGAGATTTATTTGAATACCAAGGCGCTGCTCTCCTGCCAGAAAGACTTCAAGGAATTCTGCAACCGCGACGAGTTGCAGTTCCAGATCGTGCATCAAGCCGAAGAGATGTGGATGAAGCTGATCGGCTACACGCTGCTGGACATCGACGATTACATGCAGAAAGAGGATACCCATCGCGTGCTGACGCTCTTCCGGCGAGTGCACGCGGCGCAGCGGATGATGATCGACGAATTGGCGCTGCTGGAAACGATGTCTCCGAAGGAGTATCAGGAAATCCGGCTACGGCTGGGAAACGGGAGCGGACAGGAGTCGCCCGGCTTCCGGACGCTGCTACGGATGCACACGCCGCTGTGGCAGACGTTCAAGGCGAATTATCTGGACAAGCACGGGCTGACCATCGAGAAAATCTACAATTCGGAGTACACGCATTCGGGCGCGTACGTGGTTGCCGAAGCGCTGGCGGAGTTCGACGAGCTATTTCAGAGATTCCGCGCGGTGCACATGCAGTTGATTATGCGGACGATCGGGCTGGGCGCGAAATCGCTGAAGGGCCGCGCGGTGGAGCTGCTGAACGAGGGGCTGCGGGTGCGATTTTTCCCGGAACTGTGGGAGATTCGTAACCACATGACCGACACATGGGGCGACCAGCACGGCGTCGTGCGAGATCCCATCGGCAGCCACTGACGGGACGGATTCCGCCAGTACGTGTGTTATATTTCCTCGCCTGCTATGCCTACAAAAACGAAACGACGGAGAAGGAGCGGGGCTGCGGCGAAAGGGCGCGGCACGGACCCGAAGCGGGTGAGCGCGATCCTGACGAAACTGGACGAAGCGTATCCCCACGCGACGTGCGCTCTAAAGCACGAGAATCCATTTCAGTTGCTGGTGGCAACGATCCTTTCCGCGCAGTGCACCGACACACGCGTGAACATGGTGACGCCGGAGCTTTTTCGGAAGTATCCCGATGCGAAACATCTTGCGTATGCGAACCCGGCAGAACTGCAGCAGGAAATCCGGACGACCGGATTTTTCCGAAACAAGACGAAGTCGTTGATCGGCGCAAGCAAAAAGCTTGTAGAAGAATTCGGCGGCGAAGTGCCGCGGACGATGGAGGAATTGCTGACGCTGCCGGGCGTGGCGCGTAAGACGGCGAACGTGGTTCTGGGGACGGGCTACGGAATTGCGTCAGGCGTGGTGGTGGATACGCACGTGCAGCGCGTGACAAAGCGGCTAGATTTGACGAAGAACACCGACCCCAAGAAAATCGAGCAGGATTTGATGAAAGTGATTCCGCAGAAACGCTGGATTCTTTTCTCACACCAAATCATCTGGCACGGGCGGCGAGTTTGCCAGGCGCGCAAGCCACGATGCATCGAATGCAACCTAGAGGAGCTATGCTATTCGAAGGACAAAACGGTTTAGCTTCGGAGGGCGCGGCTCAACCGGCTGGTTTTCACGAGGGCAGGTCGGTGCCGTCTTTGGGCGCGAGATATTCTCGGAACGCATCGCGATAAACGAAAATTGCCGGCATGCCGCCGGTGTGGAGAAAAATGATATTCTGGCCCGGCTGGAAATAACCCTTCTTCACTAGATCGAGCAACCCATTGAGGGCCTTTCCGGTATAAACGGGATCGAGCAAGATTCC
>JASHQB010000178.1 GCA_030037775.1 Candidatus Acidiferrales bacterium | reverse complement strand
TTCGACGGTCTCGTGCTGCTGGTCCTCGGTGGGCAGCACGCCGAATTGAGTGGTGGTGCTGCCGTCGACGGTGAAATTGCTGTGGAGTTCGACGAGCAGAGTTTTGGGAGCCATGGTCTGCGACGGATAAACCTGGATTTCGTAGTTGTCTTGGGCGCGGGCGCCAGGCGAGAAAAACAGCGCACAGCAGGCGAGGGGAAGCAGCCATGCGCGAAGAAAGCCGGCGCCAAGTCCTTCGAGTGGGGTCCCGTTTTTCATTTTGCAGACGGTGGTTAGTGTACAGCCACAGCGAAGAAAACGTGCGGCGCGGAATTCTGTGGCGACAGTCTGGCGAAAACCAGGCAAGGGGACTAATATGAGCGCCGCGCGGGGAAGCGAGGTGTCATGAGCACAACGAGAAGAGCACGGTGCAGAGCCGCCGCGAGGATCAGGGTTCCGCTGACGACCGGTGCGATGGCGGCGTGTCTCCTGGCGGTGATGTGCATGGCCTGGCGCGTTGATGCGCAGACGATCCAGAAAAGTGGCGGCGCGTTTGAGGTGACTTCGCAGCTGGGGCGGAAGCTCTATGCCCAGCCGGATGATGACGCAATCATTGCGGCGCGGAAGAAGTTGGCGACGAACCCGAGAGATGTGAGCCTGGTGCTGGCGCTTTCGCAGGCTCAGGCGGGCAGGCGGCAGTACCGCGAAGCCATAGCGACGTGCACGAAGGGCTTGGGATTCGCTCCGGGGAACGCCGATCTTTACATCGAGAGAGGGCATCGGGAACTGGGCTTGCGCGAATTCCGAGCCGCGGAGCGGGACCTGGCGCATGCCGCTTCGCTCGATCCGGAGAAACTCGATGCTTTCTACCACCTCGGCCTGTCGCACTATTTTCAGGGCGAATTCAATTCGGCAGCGGAGTCGTTTCGGAAGGCGCTGGCGCTGGCGAAAAACGACGACAGCGTGATCGACTGCTCGAATTGGCTTTACGTTTCCCTGCGACGGGCGGGCCGGGGGCATGAAGCGGGCATCATTCTGAAGAGGGTCGGTCCCGACGTGAAGAATACCGAACCGCACTTGCTCTTCTATCTGCACCTGCTGCGGTTTTACCAGGGTTCGCTAACCGAGCAAGCGGTGTTGCCGCGGAAGCCTGCGGACGCGAATGACACGGAGGCGGAGCTTTCCTTCGACACGGTCAGCTACGGCGTGGGAAACTGGCATTTCTACAATAATCGCGACGCGAAGCGAGCGGCGGAGCTATTCCACGAAGTTGTGGGCGGCAATGCTTGGAATGCATGGGGATTCGTCGGGTCGGAAACGGAACTGAAGCGCATGGCCGCGCCGAGCACGCCGCAGCACTAGATGCACGCACATTCGCAGGCTATTCCATCGAGTTAAATTCGGACCCCGGCGCGCGAAAAGCCGTGTTGTTGCAGTAAGCGTTTCGATTGGCTAGACTTATCTGGCCGCGCCGGAGTGGCGGAACTGGCAGACGCGCCGGACTCAAAATCCGGTGGCCGCAAGGCCGTGTGGGTTCGACCCCCTCCTCCGGCACCAAGTCCCTGTTTCCGGCAGCTGTTGTAAACCGCCGTACTATTCGATTCCAGCCTCTGTACCATTGCTCGAGCACTGACCGGCCCATTACCTTGAGGCTTCATGAATCCCACGCTATCTTCAACGCGCCAACTTAAGTCCCGTCGCAGGAGCAAGCGCCTGCGACTAACTGTGCCGGTCGATGTCATCGCCCTTGAAGGTGAAACCGAGCTTTTCCGCGAAGCCGCGCATGTGAGCTGCGTCAGCGCCCACGGAGGGTTAGTGGTGATGGCCGCCGGGGTGGCCATCGGCCAGGTGCTTCGCCTGGTCAACCGGAACACGCGGGAGCATCAAGATTGCCGCGTGGTGCACGTCGAAGGCGCCGAGAACAAGTGGACCGCAGGCGTCGAGTTCCTGCAACCCGCGGGAAATTTCTGGCAAATCTCATTCCCGCCCCTCACTTCACTTGCGCACGATACCCGCAATTGATCGCTGGCCGGGGCGGCTTCCGCGAGCGGCTATAACCCAAGTAGTAATATCGTTCGGTTAGTGTGAATCTGGGCACATCTTCTCGGAAGTACTATTCAGGTTTTTCGTCCGCCCATGCTCAAATCGCCTAGGCATGGATAGCACACCGTCACCGAAGGCCTCCGACGGCCTTTCCGATCGTCCGCGGCACAATGAGCCGTGGCCTGAGCATTCGGCCGAAATCCGTAAGGATCTTCAGCGTCTCGACCGCAAGCAGTGGTGGATGTGGTCGTCCGCGGTGATGATCATTCTTTTGCTGACCATCGGCATGGCCTCGTTTTCCTTTCCGTCGCTCATGCGCATGGGGGAGGGCACTTATTCTTTCTTTCTGTCGCAAGCTGTTCGCGGCTTGGTCGGCATGGTCCTGATTTTCAGCGTCTACACAATTTACCAGCAGCACTTGATCAACCGCATTCGCGGCCAGCTCGCCGACCAGATGAATTCCATGGCCCGGGTGGAGACGCTCACCCAGGAGGTCTACAAACTGGCGGTGCTGGATCCGCTCACCAGTCTGCACAATCGCCGCGCTGGGGAACAACGGTTGGTCGAGGAGATCGCGCGCTCGCGCCGCCATGCCCGCCCCCTGACGCTGATTCTCCTGGATATCGACAACCTGAAACACTGCAACGATCACTTTGGGCACGAGGCCGGAGACAACATGCTGCGTTCATTTTCCGAGCGGCTGCGGCGCGCGATTCGCGGGTCGGACATGGCCGTGCGCCTCGGTGGAGACGAGTTCATGATCATCCTTCCGGAGTGCCGCGCCGAGGAAGTGCGCCACGTCCTGGGCCGCCTGGAGGGATTGCAAATCGAGTACGCGGGAAAGAAGATCGAGGTCACTTTCGCCTGCGGCTGGGCGGACTACCATCCCGGCGAATCGGCGCAGGAACTCCTGAAGCGCGCCGATGACGCTCTTTATGCCGACAAGCGCTCGGGCAAAGAGCGCGGCTCCAAACGTTTTGTTTTTCCCATTCCCGCCCCCGTCGCTAACGTCCCGCAGTCCTAGCGTCCGTTATTTCCTGCCTCCCGAGTCATCTATTGCTTTCCCATAGGGAATCGATTACCCTTCATCTGGGAATCCAATAGGGGAGCCTGCGTGAACAGCAATCGAAGCGACAAGACGAGCGGCAAAGCTGAAGACAAGGCGGACGTCCAGCAGGGCACGCTGGCGCTAATGATCCTCAAGACGCTGGAATCGATGGGGCCGCTGCACGGTTACGGCATCGCGCGCCGCATCGAGCAGATCAGCAACCACCTGCTGTCGCTGAACTACGGCACTCTTTATCCCGCGCTGCTCAAGCTCGAGCAAGAGGGCTCGGTCGCTTCCGACTGGGGTGTTTCGGACAACAATCGCAAGGCCAAATACTACACACTCACGCGCGCGGGCCGCAGGCAGTTGGCGCGCGAAACGCATGAATGGGAGCAGACCGCCGCGATCGTTGCGCGATTCCTGTCGTCTGAGGGAGAACATTCATGAAATCGCTGCGCGCGTTACTGGTGCGCCTGGCCGGATTGTTCAATAAGTGGAAGCGGGACAGCGAACTCACCGTGGAACTCCACAGCCATCTGCAGATGCACATCGACGAAAATGTTCGCCGCGGGATGACGCCGGCCGAAGCGCGGCGCCAGGCGCTGATCGAACTTGGCGGCGTGGAACAGGCCAAAGAACAGTATCGGGCTCGCCGCGGGCTGCCTTTGCTGGAAACGCTGGCGCAGGACGTCCGATACGGCCTGCGCGTACTCGGTAAATCACCCGGCTTCACCGTTGTCGCCGTGCTCACCCTGGCCCTCGGTATCGGCGCCAACACGGCCATTTTCAGTATGGTGGATTCGATTCTTCTGCGGCCATCGCCTGTACCGAATGCCGGGCAGGTTGCCACACTGGCGACGGAAGAGATCGGCGGAACTTATTCCGCCCTTTTTTCTTATCCGGATTTTCAGGATATTCGCAGCCAGTCCTCTGCTCTTTTTTCCGATATAGCTGCTTCCATGGATTTCCATCCCATGGACGGCCTCAGCATCGACGGCAATCTGCAGCCTATTTGGACCGCCTACGTTAGCGCTAATTTTTTCCAAGCGATGGGTGTGAAGCCCGACTTGGGAAATTTCATCGAGCCAGCGCCGCAACAATCCCTCGACGCCGAGCCTGTCCTCGTCCTCGGCTACGCTTATTGGAAAGCGCATTTCGGCGGCGATCCGCAAGTGATCGGCAAGAGTGTCGTGCTGAATGGCCAGCATCCCGTCACCATTATCGGCGTCGCGCCAAGGAACTTTCACGGCATTTCCTCGCTTGTAGACATACAAGGCTATCTGCCGCTCGGCATGGCATCCGTCGCGGGCGACGCCGGCAGAGACTTTCTCATCGACCGAAAATCGGCGGACTTGGGAATCTACACTCGTTTCAGGTCCGGCGCGACTCTCGCCTCCGCGAAACCTGCATTGGCCGTCATTGGCCAACGCCTCGCTGCACAATATCCAGACGCCGACAAATGGATGGCTCTCCTCGCCTATCCCCTCGTTCCGGATAGCCCCGTTGACGATCCTTCAGGGATGATCATCGTGCAAGTTGCCGGTGCCTTCTTTCTAGCTCTTGCGGCGCTGGTTCTGCTGCTGGCCTGCCTCAACGTCGCAAATCTTCTGCTCGCACGCGCATCCGCTCGCGAACGCGAAATGGCCCTTCGCGCTGCGGTCGGCGCCCGCCGCATCCGCCTTGTGCGCCAATTGCTCACCGAAAGTCTCCTCCTCGCGCTTCTCGGTTGCGCTGGCGGGATCGCGCTCGGACTGCTTGGCAGCCGCTGGCTCGGCTCCATCAACTTGAGAGGCAATCTTCCCTTGGTCCTCGATTTCCAATTCGACTGGCGCGTCTTTGCCTATGCCTTCGGCGCCGCGCTTCTCACCGGCATCGTCGTCGGAATCGCCCCCGCGCTGCGCGCGACCCGCGGCAACTTGAATGACCTGCTCCACGAAAGCGGCCGCGCGACGGGCTCCGTTAGCCGCCGCCGCAAGCGCAGCCTTCTCGTCATCGCGCAAGTCGGCGGTTCGCTGATGTTGCTCATCGTCGCCGGGCTCTTCGTGCGCAGCATGCGCACCGTCGAACGCTCCAATCTCGGCTTCGACGCAAATCACGTCCTCAACTTCACCCTCGACTCACACGAAGCCGGCTTCAACGAAGCCCAGGCGCGCGATTTCTTCAGAACTTTGCTTCCTCGCGTGCGCGCTCTTCCCGGGATCGATGTCGCCAGCCTCGCATTTGCCGTTCCCATGGACTACACCCTGGATTTGGCGGAAGAGCTGAACATCGAGGGCTACCAGCCGCCGAAAGATCAAGGTGAACCCGCCGTCGGTTACAACGCCGTCACGCCACAATACTTCGAGACCATGCGGATTCCCTTGCTGCGCGGTCGAGGTGTTCTCGATTCCGACACGCAAGCTGCACAGCACGTGGCCGTCATCAATGAAGCGATGGCAGAAAAATACTGGCATGGCCTGGATCCCATTGGGCGCCGCTTCATGATGGCCAAGGCGCCGAAACAACCGATTGAAGTGGTCGGCATCGTGAAAAACTGCCGGTGCGAAAACATTCGCGGCCCCATCGAGCCTTACATGTATCTTGCCTTCGCACAGCAATATCACACGCCCGTCACGCTTCAGGTGCGCACTAGCTTGCCGCTCGCAACCGTGAATCACGAAATCGTCGGGCTCGTTCATTCGCTCGCTGCTGTGGTGCCGGTTTCCAATATTCAGACAATGACCGAGGGCTTGGATACCCTGCGCGGATTTCTCCTGTATCAGATCGGCGCAGCGCTTGCTGGCTCCCTCGGTTTCCTCGGCCTCACACTCGCGGTCGTCGGCGTTTACGGAGTCGTTTCCTGTGCAGCCGCTCAGCGAACGCATGAGATTGGCATCCGCATGGCCCTCGGCGCTCGCCCTGTCGATGTCCTCACAATGGTCCTCGGTCAGGGCCTAGTGATTGTCGGCGCAGGACTCTTCGTGGGCATCCTGGCGGCTTTCGCTATTGCGCGTCTCGCCGGCAATTTCCTCTCCGGTGTTTCGCCGCTCGATCCACTGACTTACGCCAGCGCTTCAGTCATGCTTGTTGTGGTCGCGCTGCTCGCCTGCTACATCCCGGCGCGGCGGGCCATGCGCGTCGATCCGATGGTGGCGTTACGTTATGAGTGAGAGGGGCAAATCGATGACGGAGGTGCTGCGATGAGGCAGCTACGCGCGTGGTTTTTGCGGCTCACTACTCTGTTCAACAAGCGCCGGAACGATGGCGAACTCGCCGCCGAACTCGAGAGCCATCTGCGGATGCACATCGACGAGAATCTCGACCGCGGGATGGCGCCGGCCGAAGCGCGCCGCCAGGCGCTGATCAAACTTGGTGGCGTGGAACAGGCCAAAGAACAGTATCGCGCGCGCCGCGGCGTGCCCCTGCTGGAAACGCTGGCGCAGGATGTCCGGTACGGGTTGCGCGTGCTCGGCAAATCGCCCGGTTTCACCGCCGTTGCCGTACTGACGCTGGCGCTGGGTATCGGCGCGAACACCGCGATTTTCAGTCTTGTGGATTGGCTTATCCTGCGGCCACTGCCGATCGCGCAGCCGAGCCGAGTGGTCTTTCTCGAGGCCAGCTATAAAGACAGGAATCCTGGCACGCAATTTTCCTATCCCGATTTTCAGCGCATTCAGGAGCAAACCGGGAATATTTTTGCCGGTACGGCAGCAATTCAGATGTTTCAAATGGACGGTCTGAGCGTCGGCGGAGGAAGCACGCCCATATGGACGAATTACGTGAGCGGCAATTTCTTCGAGCTGCTAGGAATCAAGCCAGCGCTGGGTCGCTTTATTTTGCCTTCGGAAGGTGGAGTTGCGGGTGCTGATCCAGTTCTCGTGGTGAGCTATGCGTTTTGGAAGTCGCGGCTGGGCGGGGACCCGGCAGTGATTGGCAAGAAAGTGTCAGTAAACGGACAGCCAGTGACGATTGTCGGCGTGGCGCCCAAGAATTTCCACGGCGTAGAGGCGTCACTCGATACGCAAGGGTACATGCCACTGGGGATGGCTCCGGTGTTGCAGGACGCATCGAAGGATTTTTTCACCGATGCAAAGAGTTCGAGTGTCGTTTTGATCGCACGTTTGAAAGATGCCGTGACTTTCCAGGAGGTGCAACCAGAATTGCAAGTCGTCTCGCAGCATCTTTCGACGCCGAACCGCGGCGACATGACATTGCTCGCTCAGCCGCTTGAGGCCGCGAGCCTGGTCACGGGGCCGGCGGTGCGGCCAGCTTTGAAGCTGGCCAGCTCTTTATTCCTGATTCTGGCCATTGCGGTGCTCGTTCTGGCGTGCATGAACATCGCGAATCTGTGTTTGGTGCGCGTCGCGGCCCGCCAGCGCGAAGTAGCGATGCGCGCGGCGCTGGGCGCGACGCGCGGGCGGTTGATTCGCCAATTGCTGACCGAAAGCCTGCTGCTCGCGGCCTTCGGGTGCGTCGGGGGACTTTTATTGGGAATTGCGGCGAATGGCGCGTTCAGTTCAATACCGCTGGGCTCATCGTTGCCGTTCGTCCTGGATTTCCACTTCGATTGGAGAGTGTTCGCGGATGCCCTGACCATGGCGGCGCTGACGGGCTTCCTTGTCGGAATTACCCCAGCGCTTCGCGTATCGCGTACGGATTTGAACGAAATTCTCCACGAAGGCGGGCGCGCAGCGACGGCTGGCCGGCAGCGCTTCCGCAATACCCTTGTCGGGGCGCAGGTTGCGGGCTCGCTCATGCTGCTGATTGTCGCAGGCCTCTTCGTGCGCAGTCTGGAGAACGCTCACCGTTCAGACCTTGGGTTCGATCCGAGCAATGTGCTGAATGTGTCGATTGATCCACACGAAGCGGGTTATCAGCAGGCGCAGGCTCGGGAGTTCCAGAAGCAGCTTCTGCTGCGTGCGCGTTCCTTGCCTGGAGTCGTGTCCGCCAGCTTTGCCTGGTCTGTTCCCATGAGCTACCAGAGCTACTACAGCCCCTTGAAGATTGAAGGCTACCAGACGCGCGCGGGCGAGCCGGCTCCTGCCGCGGGTTTCAACGCAGTGTCGACCGATTATTTTGCGACAATGCGAATCCCGCTCCTTCAGGGCCGCGACTTTCAGGAATCGGACAGCGAAAATTCGCAGCGCGTGGCCATCGTCAACCAAAATTTCGTCGATCTTTACTGGCACGGGCAGAATCCGATCGGGCGGCATTTCAGCACGACCGGCGATCCTGGGCATGCGATCGACGTGGTTGGCGTCGTCAAAAACAGCCGTGACAGCGACATCTTTACCAACAACGATCCGTTTTATTACGTGCCGATGTTTCAGACCTATAATTCCGTCGTTACGCTGCAGCTCAAGACAGTTTCTTCGCCGGAGGCACTGGCCCCAGCATTGGTTAACCTGGTCCATGCGCTCGAACCTGCTATGCCGGTTTTTGACGTGCAGACGATGACCGCGGAACTCGGCGGTCTCAACGGTCTCCTTCTGTTTCAGTTCGCCGCGGTGCTCGCGGGCGCGTTGGGGATTCTGGGGCTGATACTCGCTCTGGTCGGCGTCTACGGCGTTATCTCCTACGCGGCGAGCCAGCGCACCCACGAAATCGGCATTCGCCTCGCGCTCGGCGCGCAACCGTCACAAATCCTGCGAATGATCTTTGGGCAGGGCCTGGTCATCATCGGAATGGGCGTTCTCGCGGGGATTCTCGCTGCGGGCGCTCTGGCGCGGCTGGTCGGCAATTTCCTGTTCGGCGTCGCTGCCTTCGACCCGCTGACCTACGCAAGCGCGGCGCTGGTGCTGGCGGTTGTCGCGCTTCTCGCCTGCTACATACCGGCACGGCGCGCCATGCGCGTTGACCCCATGGTCGCGCTGCGCTACGAATAGCGAACAACGTCCCGGGAACACACCGCCGCAACAAGAGAAAAGCCGCGAATCGAACACTATTATTGTTTGGTTAAGCTTTTGAACACGAGCCAGGAAATTTCTTGCATGGGAATCTTGTTGCTGCGTAAGATAACACTCCGAAGGAGCCTCCACGTGCCCAAAGAGAAGCCCAAAGTGAATATCGGAGAAGTGATTCGTTCGTATCGCAACGATCGCGGCCTCTCGCAGGGTGACATTGAGCGGCGCACCGGGCTGCTGCGCTGCTATCTTTCGCGCGTGGAAAACGGGCACACCGTGCCTTCACTGGAAACGCTCGCGAAAATCGCGGAGGCGATGGAAATCAGCCTCGCCGATTTTTTCCCCAGCGCGGACACGCCTCAGGATCGCGAAACCAAGAAAGTGCTCGGCGAACTTTCCGAAGAAGAAATCCGCTTCCTTGCGGACATCAAGAAATACAGCACCACGCTGACTGACGAAGACAAGAAGTTGGTGCTGGCAATGATTCGGAAGATGGCCACGGTCGTTCCCCGCGCGGTCGCCGCTGCTCCACGTGTCCGCTCCGCCGCTACGCGCCCCAGCTACTGAGCTGAACCGCTGCCCGCGCTTCACGCGGTACGAAAACTCCAGCCACAGAAATAAATGCGGGAATTTGCGATGCGCTTGCCTTGCGTTTAGCCGCGAAGGTTAGCGTCAGTTTCTCTTGAGCGGAACGATCGCGCGATATACTTTTCCCCGGCCGATCAGCAAATCCTTCGCGCGCGCTTCCACCTCGAACACCAAAAACCGCCCTTCGTATCCAATCAGCCGCGCATTCGCCTGCACCAGGGTTCCTTGCGGCACGGCCTTCAAGTGGTCCACCTCGATGCGCGTTCCCACGCTGATAGTCCCGTCGAGCAAATGAGGAGCGATCGCTTTCGCGGCAGCTACTTCCATCAGCCCAATCATGGCCGGCGTGGAAAAAATCGCCGGCAGATCGGGATTGTAGGCCGCAATGGTCCACTGGAACTCGACTACTTTTTCGACGCTAGCCTGCAAATTTCTTGGAAAGTTCGGGAGCGCATCCTGCAGCGGGATAACCGATTTGTTTTTGGCCGTCTGCGTCGGAGCCGAGGCACTCTTTTTTTTCGATTTGCGCCTGCGGGCGCGCGAAGCCTTCACAGTTCCTCTTGCGACGGCGTGGGAGCGTGCGGTGCGTGGAAGAAATCATTCACGAATTCGGCGAGCGTCACTCCAAACTGTTTCCATAAGCGTTTGCGCAAGCCGGCGTAGTCCTGGGCGCCGCTGAAGAGGTCGCGCAGGAGTTCGCGGAAGGTGGCGCTACGCCGCGCAAACTGTACCATGCGTGTGGTGACCGCGCCGCCGAGAAACGTGCCGCGAAAAACTAGGCGCACCAGCCGCGCGGCGATTTCCAGATCGGCCACGAATTCCGAGCGCAACCGCGCCGGATAGCTTTCCGGTTGCCCTTGCGTAATCGCCTGCGCCAGCAAATCGCCGGAGCGCAGCGCGTAAAAGAGCCCCTCCCCGGTGATCGGGTCCACGCACGCCGCCGCATCCCCCGCCAGCGCCCAGTTACGTCCGGCGATTTTTCTATGCCGCAGCGTGCCGAACTCCGGCGACGGCAAAACGTGGCTGTAAAATCGCGCACCGTCGGCGGGGATTTTTTCCTCGTGAATAAAACCGTCGAGCAGGTCGCGCAGCGATTGCGTAGTGTACTCGGCCATCTTCGCACAAATACCCACGGAAAGATGGTCGGTCCGCGGGAAAGACCACATGTACCCGGACATGCGATGCAGAAACTTGATTCGCACCAAGTCGTCTTTAGCGGGGATGAAATAGCCGAGGGTCACTTCCAAATCTTTCGGACGCAGCGGCGTGGTCCCAGGCAGCAGCTGATTGCGCGCGCCACCCGCCAGCACCACGAAATCCGCGATGTACTCTTTTCCTGCAGCCGTGAGCTGCACTTCGCCGGCCGACGTGTCCACTTGGGTCACCCGCGCGTGCAGCGTCTTGCAGCCCGCCGCTTCGGCCCGGTCGAGCAGCAGGCCGTTCAGCACCGCGCGCGAATAAATCACCAGCGGCTGCGACATTTCAAAGCGCGCGCGATGCCCCCGGCTGGAGATCAATTCCGCGCTGTGAATTTCTTTTTTGGCCGCTGGGCCGTCCAGCAGGAAAGGATATTTTTCGATGGCCTTGTGCGTCAGGCCGCCGCCGCAAGGCTTTTCCCACGCCAGGTGCTCGTCAAAAAGCGTGACGCCGAATCCGGCGGTGCTCAGTTTCTCGGCGCAGATAGCCCCGGCGGGCCCACCGCCCACGATGGCAATTTGTCTCATTCGCTTGAAATTCGCTAGCAGGTCGCATGCCCGCGCCTGCCCGAACAAGTAAGTATAGCATCATCTCGCTTCGCGCAAATTCCTGGTGCCCCTTTAGTAGCGGAGCGCACGAAGTCCGCTCGGGTCTTG
>JASHQB010000177.1 GCA_030037775.1 Candidatus Acidiferrales bacterium | reverse complement strand
GTAATCCCGGGGTTTCTTGACGGTCGGCGAGGGCGGTCGTTATACTGCGGGGCGACTCCAAGAAAGGAATGCTGCTTGGAATTTGAACCGCAAGACCAGCTTGTCCAACGCCAAAAAAACCTTCAGCGAATTGCCGAATTAGGCTTCGAGCCTTATCCCCACAAATTCGATTGGAAGCAAACACCGGCACAAATTGTCGCGCAATTTGGAGAGCACTCGGCGGAAACGCTGAAGCAGTCAGAGGTGAAAGTTTCCGTGGCCGGGCGGATCCTGACGATTCGGCTGCACGGCAAAGCGGGCTTCGCGCATATTCAAGGGGAAGGACAGCGGCTGCAAATCTACGTGAAGCTGGACGCGGTGGGGCCGCGTATTTTTGAGCTTTTCCAACTGCTCGATATGGGCGACATCATCGGCGTGAGCGGGCATTTGTTCCGCACGAAGACGAATGAATTGACGGTGTGGGTAGAGAAGCTGACGCTGCTGACGAAGGCACTATTGCCGCTGCCGGAAAAGTGGCATGGACTTGCCGATGTGGAGATGCGCTACCGCCGGCGCTATCTGGATCTGATCTCGAACGAGCGGGTGCGCGAGATTTTCCTGCGACGCGCGCAAGTCGTTCGGCACATGCGGGCGTTTTTCGACGCGCGGAATTACCTGGAAGTTGAGACGCCAATGATGCATCCGATCCTGGGAGGCGCGACGGCCCGCCCATTTGTGACGCGGCACAACACGTTCGACGCGGATTTCTACATGCGCATCGCTCCGGAGCTTTACCTGAAGCGGCTGGTGGTCGGCGGGCTGGATCGCGTTTACGAAATCAATCGCAACTTTCGAAATGAGGGCATCGACGCCATCCACTTGCCGGAATTCACGATGCTGGAGTTTTATCAGGCGTACAGCGACTACCGGGACGTGATGAAGTTGACGGAAGAGCTTTTCTCGGGGATAGCGAAGGCGGTGTGCGGCGGGACGAAGGTCAAATACGGAGATCATGAAATCGACTTCGGGCGTTTTGAGGCGCTTTCGATGCGCGAGGCGATTGTGAAGTACTGGCCGACGGCGGCCGGCAAAGCGCCGACAATCGAGGAACTGGCCACGCCGGAGGGCCCGCGCGCGGTTGCGGAACGCTACAACGCCTATGCGCGCAGCAAAGGCCTTGAGGAGGGATTTGACGCGATTGCGGATCTGAATGAGTCCTCCGCCGGCGATTTGACAGGCGCGCTGTTTGAGGAAATAGCGGAAGAGCATCTAACTCAGCCGACGTTTATTTACGATTTTCCGGCGGATATTTCGCCACTGTCGAAGCGCCGCGCGGATGATCCGACGCTGGCGGAGCGGTTCGAACTGTTCATCGAAGGAATGGAGCTGGCCAACGGCTTTTCGGAGTTAAACGACCCAGCCGACCAGGAGCGGCGGTTCCGCGCGCAGGTGGAAGCAGGCGGGCTGGAGATGCCGAAGGAGATTGACTGGGATTACATTCGCGCGCTGGCACATGGGATGCCGCCGACGGCCGGCGAGGGCGTCGGAGTCGACCGGCTGATTATGCTGCTCACTGATTCGCACGCGATTCGCGAAGTGATCCTTTTTCCCACGCTGCGTCCGCAGAAGGATTCGGAAACGGACGCCGCGCCCGCGCCCCGCGAAGAACATCCATGAAGTTCGAATGGATGGTGGCGCGGCGTTACCTGCGTTCCAAACACAAACCGCCGGTGCTGCGGCTGGTGACGTTCCTTTCGGTTGTGGGCGTTGCCGCCGGCGTGGCCACGCTCGTGATCGCGCTGGCAATGAATACCGGTTTTAGCCAGGCGATTCGTAACCGGCTGCTGGTGGTTACCGCGCACATCAATCTGAAGCCAAACAACGGGGCCGAGGGAATTCGCGATTACCGGCAACTCATGGCCCGGCTGGGGCCGACTCCCGGAGTGCGTTCGGTCACTCCCGTGGTGTACAACACGGTTCTGCTCTACGCGCACGATAAGCCGCAAGGCGTGGTGCTGAAGGGCGTGGATCCGGAGCTTGAAGAACGCGCCGACGCCGCGCTGCGGCATATCGTTTCCGGCAGCGACAGTTTCGCAGCGGACTCGTTCGGCATTCCCGGAATTCTGATCGGAAGGATCCTGGCGGAAGACGTAGATTTGAGCGTGGGCGATTATGTGACGATCATCAGTCCGCAAGGGAGCCTGACGCCGTTTGGAATGCTGCCGCGATCGCAGCGCTTTCGCGTCAATGGGATATTCGATTCGGGCTTTTACGATTATGACGCGAATTGGACATTCATCACGCTACATGCGGCTCAGGAATTGGCGGGCATTGGAGATGTAATCAGCGAGTTGGAGATTCGCGTGAATGATTTGGACCACACGGACGAAATCGCGTCGGTAATTGCACAGGAGGCGGGAAGCGGATATCACACAACCACATGGAGCGAGGAAAACCGGGCTCTCTTTCGCGCGATGAGCCTCGAGAAACTTGTAACCGCGGTCTTCGTGGGGCTGATTACTTTTGTTGCCGGCCTGAACATCCTGGTGGTGCTGGCAATGACCGTGACGGACAAAGCCCACGACATCGCCGTGCTAATGACGCTGGGTGCGCGGCGCGTGCAGGTGCGCAATATTTTCGTGCTACAGGGGTTCTTGGTGGGAGTGACTGGCACGGCGATCGGCTTGCTGCTGGGATACGCGCTGGCGTGGACGGCGAACCACTGGCGGTTGGTGCCGCTCAACCCGGAAATTTATGCCGTGCCGTATGTGCCGTTCCACTCGAACGGATGGGATGCGTTGTGGATCGGAGCCGCGGCGCTGGCGATCAGTGTGGCAGCCACGGTTTATCCAGCGCGCGCGGCTTCCGGCACTCGCCCGGTTGATATTTTGCGAGCTGAATAGATGGGTATGGGCGCAGGTGTCGGCGTCGCGAGCGGCATGCTGCGAATTGTGGCCACAACAGCGGTCCATTTCCATGCATCTGAGGATTCAGATAGAGCACTGTGCGGGGTTCCAGTCGTAGGTGGGAAACAAGTCCTGTTACTAAGGTACAGTGCCGCTGATGCACAGCT
>JASHQB010000017.1 GCA_030037775.1 Candidatus Acidiferrales bacterium | reverse complement strand
GCTGTCATCCCGAACCCAGCGCGCACGGCCGCGGCAAGCGGCCCACATACACAACGTCGCGCGATGGTGGTGAGGGACCTGTTGTTGCCCGCAATCGTGGGCTTCCCTGCCATCCGCAGCACCTGCAGCCGCCCCGCCTTAATCAACGCCTAACGTAACCGAATCCATACCCGCTTCGTCCAATCTTTGGCAGTTGTGCCGCGGAGGCTCTCCCATGAAGCCGCTGCTACGATGGACACTCGCTTTCGTCTTCGTGCTCTCCCTGAATTGCGCTGCGCGCGCCCAGAACCACCCCGCTTCCCCCTGCTCTGCCGGTCGCAGCGCATACGCCTCGATGGAGGTTAGCCTTAGCGCTGGCTGTCCGTTTTCCGCCACCGTTGAAGAGCGTCGCACACAAACCTTGGGCGATGGAACTCGCCTCCAGACCAAAGCCAAATCGCTGGTCTATCGCGATTCCTACGGCCGAGTCGCCTATTACGCCTATCAACCCGTGGGCCTGGACGAGCCGTATCCAGACTCCGCAAATTTCATTCAAATCTGGGACACCGTCGCGGGATTTCACTATGTTCTCCTTCCTGAAAGGTCCCATGTCGCCACTCGCTTTTCGCTCAATCCTCCGGCCTCTTCGTTCCAGCGTTCTGCTCCGCCGACACCACCTCAGCCGAGGCCGAAGGTCACCGTCGAACAGCTCGGCACTCAGGACATGCTGGGCTTCCTCGTAACGGGCGAACGAATGACCAGGACCTATCCGGTGGGCGCTCAGCACAATGACCGGCCCATAACCGTCGTCACTGAAATTTGGCACTCGCCGG
The DNA here is from genome assembly GCA_030037775.1 of Candidatus Acidiferrales bacterium. Taxonomy (GTDB): domain Bacteria; phylum Acidobacteriota; class Terriglobia; order Acidiferrales; family UBA7541; genus DAHUXN01. The sequence goes on along the minus strand of JASHQB010000017.1, from coordinate 4,527 downwards.
ACTTGGGGCTCGATTTTCTTCGCAAGGGTTCCGATCCACGCAATGCCGACGAGGAATTCCGCATCACCAGCTTCGACCAGTCCGAACCCGATGCCGCCCTGTTTCAGCTTCCTGCCGGCTACACAGTTGAAGACCAAAAAAACCGCTAAACGCGTTTCCCCACTGATGTCGTCCCCATGGCAGCAACTCCCCCGTTCGCCTTCTGAATTTCGCGCGTCAATCGTTCTCGAACGCTCTCCATTGCCTTATCCCTGACCCAACCCTTCCATTAGCGGTAACGTCGCTTGCGGCTGGTTCCTCCGGTCAGCGTTTGAGAAAGAGGGACCAAGGCACGGCGACGCGGCTTTTAGTTTCTTGGGGGGGCGCTAAAAGGAGAGACACGCTCTAACGTTTGATCCGAGCCGCTAATCGGACAACCGAACGTCGTCAGGCTCAGCCTCAAGCGTCGTAGCCCTCGGATAACTGACACAAGGAGATATGCTTAACTCAATGCAAGACGCGTGGCCCATCCTTCGCTGCCTTTGCGAACGATGGGAATCTTCGTAGGAGCGCTACTTGCTTGCCCTGAGGTCCAAAACGCGCCCGTCGTAGGGGCGCTGCTTGTCCGCCCGCGCCTGCCCGCCAGGGCGGACGACTCTGCGCGTCGCGTCTTCACACGCCGCCCCACCCCGCAAATCAAAATGACACTCCGCTTTTTTAGGGGGGCGGAGCTTCAGCTCCGCCATCAGACCAACGTCGTCGTTACGCTTTAGTCGCTTGCGCGCCCGCTTACCAGACCAGCTTGCGCCGCGCCATTCCCAACGCGCCCAGCAGACCCGTACCGAGCAGCAGCAGCGATCCCGGCTCTGGCGTCGCCGATGGGCCGACTCCGTACGTGACGTTGTCCATCACGAAGTAATCCGGATTCGGTGAACTGACCACCACGCTCGTTACCAACCCCGAATATCCAGACGCCAGGAACGCCGGCGTTGAACTCGGATCAAGCGTAGCGGAAGTCCAGACCAGAGTCGATCCGTTGTAGAGATCGAACGTCACCGCGGCGTACGGCTCGCCCGCAAAATAGGCCCCGTCGAACACTTCCGGTGCCAAGAAGTTAAAGGTGTCGCCGCTCCCGGGAAGGTCATACACGCGATTCGGCAACGACTCGGCCGTGTACGGGAATTGTGCAGACCCGTAATAGTTCCAACTGCCGTTCCAGTCGATTCCGCCGTAACCATTGGGCACGAGCCCCGATCCCGTCAAACTGTCAAACGTTACGACCGTCGTGCCCGCCTTCGTCGACGCGGCCGCCAGCAACACGAACAAGCCCAAAAACACCAGCTTCTGCATCTGTCGCATCCTGTTTCTCCCATTTCCTACTTCTGCATGCATGGGGACGCCTGACTCAATCTAAGCAATTTGGCAGCCGAAACTTCGCCCGACCTAAGTCACGTTGAATCAGCATGATAAGAACAACCCTGAATTGCGCGCTGTACAAGATTCTGCACACAAGTGCACCTGTCATTCCTCGTCGACCGCTGAATGGCCGAAGCGCGTTAAGACCTTTTACATCTTGACAATACCCAGTACTCTATGGTACACATGTCTTTAGCGCCACCGAGCTCCAGCAGTACGCCGAGGGATGAGCGCAGGCCGCGGAGGCGTCGCCTTTGTTTTTTCGAGGCTCGCCGGGGAAACCTCGCGCCGGTTGGCGGGCTTCCGGCTAATCGGACAAGGCAATCCGATGCTGGGATTGGCTGCGCGTTCGAAACCGATCCAAGCGGAAGAAACCAATATGCTTACAGCAGGAAAGGCGAATAAAAGGTTAATCGGTACACAAAACACAAGTCGCGAATTCGTATGTTACTGACAATAAAGCAGATGACAATTTCCCATCGGGACTGAAATACGGCTTTTGCACATCCATGTTTTGCCGCCCGTGCATCCCGGCCCTCGAATATGCTAACGTGCCCACTGGAGGCTCCCAGACGCCAATGAGCGAGGCCAAACCGCCCTTTGCCACCGTCGAGGAAGCCGTCGAGGACATCCGCCAGGGCCGCATGATCGTCCTGGTCGACGACGAAGACCGCGAAAACGAAGGCGACCTCACCATGGCCGCCGAAAAAATCACCCCCGAGGCCGTCAACTTCATGGCCAAGGAAGGCCGCGGCCTCATCTGTCTTGCGCTCACCGAGCAGCGCTGCGACGCGCTCAGCCTCACACCTATGTCCCAGCGCAACACTTCCCTCTTCGGCACGCCCTTTTGCGAATCCATCGACGCGCGCCGCGGCACCACCACCGGCATCAGCGCCTCCGACCGTGCGACCACCATTCTCACCGCCGTCAATCCCAACGCGCGGCCCGAAGACCTTGGACGCCCCGGCCACGTTTTTCCTTTGCGCGCGCGCCGCGGCGGCGTGCTCGTTCGCGCCGGACAAACCGAAGCCTCCATGGATCTCGCGCGCATCGCCGGCCTCGAACCCGCCGGCGTCATCTGCGAAATCATGAACGACGACGGGACCATGGCACGTCTGCCGCAGCTCACCGAATTCTGCCAGCGGCACAATCTCAAGCTTCTCACCGTCGCCGACCTGATTCGCTATCGCATGAAGCACGAACGCTACGTCAAGCGCATCGCGGAATCCATTCTCCCCACTCGCTTCGGCGAATTTCGCATGCTCGCCTATTCCAACGAGACGGACGGTGAACTGCACGTCGCACTCGTCCGCGGAGAACTTTCTGGCGACCGTCCCCCTCTCGTTCGCGTCCACTCGCATTGCCTCACCGGGGACGCCTTCGGCTCGCTCGCCTGCGACTGCCGCGAAATCATCGACCGCTCGCTCGAAGCCATCGCGCGCGAAGACCGCGGCGTTTTTCTTTATCTCCATCACAGTGGCCGCGGCTTCCGCATCGACTCGCACGCCGCCGAAGGCGACGCGCTGCCGCGCATCCTTTTCCATTCTCGCGGTGAAATTGACCAGGATTTGAATCGCCAGCGCCAGGTCTGGCGCGAAAGCGGCGTAGGCTCCCAGATTTTGATCGATCTGGGCCTGCGAAGAATCCGCGTGCTCACCAATCATCCGCGCAAAATCGTCGCCCTCGAAGGCTACGGCCTCGAAATCGCCGAACAGGTCCCGCTCTCGCTCACGCCAAAGAAAATCACGCACCAGCAATTCTGATTTGTGCGCTTTTTTGTTTGTAGATTTGTTTTTCCGGTTTTCGACTTTCGCTTCCTTGCCCTGAGGAACGGAGGGTCGAGTTTCAGGGCTTGGGCGCGGGCGGTTTGATGTAGACGTACGGCCTTATCTTTGCGAGTTTGCTTTTTGAAATTCGTGGAACAGCGAGCAAGTCGTTCACGCTTTTGAATGGGCCGCTCTTCGCGCGAAACTCAAGAATCTTCTGCGCGGTCACCGGCCCCACGCCGGGCAGCTCTTCGAGCTGCTGCAGCGTCGCCGTATTCAAGTCGATCGGGTGCGCCGGCAACTTCTTCGCCGCCGCGCAAACGTTCAGCGAGGCACAGATGAGCGCCACGCATGACAACAACGCGACGATGAAGAGGAGTCGATGAACGCGACTGAAATTCCTGTTCACTGGAATCATCAGGGCCACAATTTCGGCCGCTCTTTCACTATGGGCTTACGGAGCTCCAAGTCTTCACCTGATGACCACCTGGCCAAGAACAGTGCCAATAGGAACAACACTGCCGCTACTGCACTGCCGAAAGTACGAATCCAACCTTGCGGCGCCCATTTGCCGGTTGCGCCGCCCACAATGATCGCCAGAAACGCGCAAATCAACGCGAGTCGAAATTTCCTCTTGGGCCCGCCAAACAATCCCGTCCGCTCGTACAACTCGCGCGGGTCGGCACGGCGAGCCTTGAAGGAGTCGCTCTCAGGCGAGTTCATGGCCGAGAGTATCCCATACTTTTACGTCACCGAAAAGTACCGCCTGCGGCTCGACCTGGGCGCGGTCGCCGACGATGACCATGCGCGCGTTGGCTGAATCGAAATAGCGCCGCGCCGCGGCCAGAACGTCTTCCGTTTTGAGCGCGCGAATTTTCTCGCGGAACGATTCGAGATAATCTTCCGGCAGGCGGTCAAGATACACGGTGGACATCTGGCCGAGCAGTCCATCCTGCGTGGCGATGCCCAGAGAAAAAGTGCCGCACAAATAATTGATCGCGTCGCTCAGTTCATTTTCACTGACGGGAAGCGCGCGCATGCGGTCGAGCTCGTAGAACATTTCCGTGAGCGTCGCCGCGACAACCTCGTTGCGCACCGCGGCGTGCACGCTGAAGTATCCCGCGTGGCGCAAGGCATGAAAACCGCTGCGCGGGCTGTACGTGTAGCCTTTCTGTTCGCGGATATTGGCGACGAGGCGCGAATTGAACGCGCCGCCGAAAATTGTGTTGGCAAGAAGCGCGCGCTGCCAATCAGGACTTTGGCGATTGAGCGCGAGATTGCCGAGAAGAATTCCCGTTTGCACGGCACCAGGAAAGTGGACCAGATCGACGGTGCGCCCGCAGCGGGAAGATTTTAAGTCTGCGGC
>JASHQB010000176.1 GCA_030037775.1 Candidatus Acidiferrales bacterium | reverse complement strand
CGCCCCGTTCCCAAGGAAGGCGACCCGCCCTATCGCTTCAATTGGAACTCTCCTCTGGTCATTTCGTCACGCGATCACAATACGATTTACTACGGCGGGAACTTCCTCTTCAAATCGACAGATCGCGGCGATTCGTGGACGAAGCTCGGCGGTGATCTCACTACCGGCGTCGATCGCAACACTCTGCCAGTCCTCGGGCAGCTGCCGACCAAGGATACGCTTTCTCTTTACGACGGCGTCGAATGGTATCCGACAATCACCACCATCGACGAATCACCGGCAAACGCTTCCGTTTTGTGGGTCGGGACCGACGACGGAAACCTGCAAGTTTCCCGCGACGCCGGCCAAACCTGGGAGAACGTCGCCAGCCGCGTTCCCGGTGTCCCTAAGGGTACCTACGTCACGCGCGTGATGGCTTCAAAATTCGACGAGGGCACCGCTTACGTTACCTTCGACGGCCATCGCTCGAATGACTTCCACGTCTACATTTTCAAAACCACGAACTACGGCCGGACCTGGAAAAACCTCGGTGTCGGCATTTCCGAAGATAGCGGCACTCTCCACGTGATCCGCGAACATCCGAGCGACAAAAACATGCTTTTTGCCGGCGCGGAGTTTGGAGCGTACTTCTCGCTTGATGGCGGCGACCACTGGAACAAGTTGAAAATGGGTTTGCCCACCGTGCCGGTGGATGATATTCAAATTCAGCCCCGCGAAAACGATCTTATACTCGCGACGCACGGTCGCTCCATTTATATCCTAGACGACATTACGCCTCTCCAGCAGTTGAACTCTCAGGTCCTCGGCGAAGACCTTCACGTCTTCCCTGTCCGCAACACCATCGCTTGGCGCATTTATCAGAATCGCTGGTTCGATGCCCAGCAACTTTTCCTCGGCCCCAATCCCCCCGACGGCGCGCTAATCGATTTTTACCTGAAGGCGAAACCCGCAAAGGGCCAAAAAGTCACCATTACGATTCTAGATGCCTCCGGAAAGACCGTTCGACAAATCGAAGACCGCAACGCGGAGGCCGGGATCAATCGCGTCAATTGGGACTTGCGCTATGACCCGCCCGTTAAACTTACGCCGGAACAAGAAGAGGCTCTTGCCCAGGGGTTTTTTGGCGGAGGTGCGCGAGGCCCCTTCGTCGACCCAGGAACGTACACTGTCAAAGTCGCCCTGGGAGATAACTCCCAAACGCAAACCGTGCAGCTCCAGCAAGACCCTCGAGTCCAAATCAGCGATGCCGACCTCGCCGCGCGCCACGACGCCATCATGCAGCTCTACGCGCTCTACAAATCCGGCAGTGAAGGCCAGCGTCTCATTGCGGGCTTCAAGAAGTCACTCGATGACGCCCTGACAGCCTGGGGCAAACCCGGTGCGACGAAAATACCCGACGACATCCGCAAACAAGCGGAGGCGCTCCAGAAGAAGGTTAATGATCTGAGCGGGAAATTCGTACCGCCGGCTGGCTTCGGTGGGGCTGGCGGCCCGCTTCATTACACTCCTCCCCCGTTGCCTCAGCGCGTCGGCCGCCTGATGTCGGAACTCGACGGTTATTCCGCTGCCCCGACGCAGCCGGAAAAGGACGAAATGGCGGCCGTCTCTCGGCAGCTCGGTCAGGCGATGGACGCCCTGCACGCGCTGATTAACACTGATCTCGCCAATCTCAACAAGGCTCTCAACGATGCCGGCGTGTCACACATAACTGCGGAGCCCCTCCAGGAGCCGCCGCGCCCCTTCGGGGGGTCGGAGTAGGGGCTCGCGGCGGTGGTCGCTCTGGCTGGTCGCGGGGAGATTCGCGCCAGGCCGGACGAGCGTTCCAAAATACAGTCGCAGCTAGGGGTACCACAGTACTAGGACGAATTGAACCGTTCGGTCTATCGACGCTGAGGGATAGCTATTGGCAGAATGCCCCTGCATTCGGGGCCTGGCGTTGCGCCCCCCGCGCGAATCGGGTCTCGAAAGTGTTTGCACCTCCATCACCCATGCCCACGGCGGCCGGCACCCCCACCGGCCGCCTACCTTTTTGCGGATAGCAGAAAACCATCCATTTGTTTCGGTATCCGCCGCCTGCGACCGCCTCGCGGAATCCAAATAAACATAGGAAAATACAATTTCGAGTATATTTGTGCGTTCTCGCGCGCAAGATTTTCACCAATCACACTCCTAAGTGCGCGCGCTTTCGGACGTTTAACTTTTTATTGACCGTTTGTGCCAATTATGGTACACGCCGTGCACAAATGCGCTCAGAGAGCGTGTTGAGTGGGGGATTTCGGGGTGGCGTCCTAGGTTGCTGGTGTGACCGTTGACCTGTGCGTCTTTGGAGGGTGCCTCTAGCGTTCCCCGCGTGTTTCTGTTGGGTTTCGAACGGCAAATCTGAGCGGAGGTGGACCGTGAGGAGAATCGGGCGCGTATTGTTGGTGGGCTTCTTGTGTGCGGCCTTCTTCCTTTTTATCGGTGGTCCTGTTTGGGGACAGGCGACAACGTCGCTTCGCGGCGTGGTGACGGACCCGAGCAGCGCGGCAATACCTAAGGCGACTGTTCACCTCATCAATACGGACACAAACCTCGAGCGCACCACCACTACGGACCAGCAAGGAGCTTACGTCTTTGCGGAAGTCCTGCCGGGCCACTACATCCTCGACGTGGATGCCAGCGGATTTGCCAGGTACGAACAGAAGGGTTTCGAGCTCCTCGTCAACTTGCCTGAGACAATCAATGTCCGCATGAAAGTCGGCGCCGCCACCACCACCGTCGAAGTAACGGCTCAGGCGCCCCTTCTGAACACCACCGACGCCAGCCAGGGCAACACCATGAA
>JASHQB010000175.1 GCA_030037775.1 Candidatus Acidiferrales bacterium | reverse complement strand
GCGTTTGCAGAATGGGCACCAGCGCGGACTCATTTTTGTGAATCGTTACGCGGTCCTTCAATTTGTACTGGAACAAATCTCCCAGGCTCAGCCCCCTCGCCGCCGCCGTCGCTTGCTCCATTGCGCTCTTCAGCATCGGCAGCGCCTGCGGCGCAGCGGCCACCATCCGGCCCGCGACCCCTCCCGCAACTCCCCCGATAATTCCGTTTCGCGCGAGCGCCTTGTCATTCATCGCCGCCGGTTGCGCATCAATCTCCACGGTCTCAGCGTTGCTGCCCACTTGCAACCCTGCATTCCGCGTCTGCTCACCTCTGCCTACGGCCACATTCTCTACGACTTGCGTAAAACCCTGCTTGGTGAATTGCACGCGATAATTCCCCGCCGCCAAACCGTCAAATTCGTACCTTCCGGCATCGTCCGCCGTGACTGTGTCGACTACCTGCCCGTTTGCTCCAATAATCTGCACCTCCGTCCCCGGCACCACGGCGCCGCTCGGGTCAGTCACCACCCCCGACAAGCCTCCTCCTGTCTCCGTCATCGCGCTCTCATGCGTCTGCGGCGTCAGTTCCACGGCCTGCGGCAGCGGAACCACTGGCCGCCGCGCATAATACGGCTGCGAAAGCTGCTGAATGAACGAATCCGGCGCGCCCGCCACCAGCGACAGCTCCACGTCGTTCCAATCCTCGCCCGTCGTGTTGTCCACAATCGCCCAACCCTGCAGCAACGGCTCCTCTCCCTCCTTTGACGCCAGCACAATTCGATAACTGGTCTTCCAGATCGGCGCTTCGCTCACGTAGCTGACGTAGAGCTCCCGCTCTCCCGTCCCCGCCGTCGAAATCGTCATCCGCCGCAGCTCCTGCTGGTGCTGCGACGCCAGCAGCGAAAGATACCGGCTGACGTCCTCCTTTGCGTCCGTGTCCGCCATCAGCACCTGCACCGCGGGCGTCACTTCCACCGTCCGCACTTCTCCCGCGTCGCTCACGAGCGTCGCCAGATTCACTTCTTCCTGCAACCCGCGGTCGGTGGTCCGCGTCTTCTGTTCAACGCTCAGCAATCGCCCCGTGATCGAGTCGTTCCCGTTGCGGATTTCCACCTGCGTTCCGCGCAGCGCTTCGAGAAACTTTCCCAGGTCCATGTTTGCTTCGAGCGGCAATCCCAGCGCGCTGAGCCGCTGGCTGAACGGCGCTTCCGAGTTGTAACCAATCCCGGTGATGCGCCCGCCGTTCAAGTCCAGCACGGTGAGCGAACCCAGCACGTCATCCAATTGCCCGCTGTTGAAATCGATCCTCACCGCTTCATCGCCGTGAATCTGCCCCACATGCTGGAAGAATCCCACGCCGCTCTTGTACAGCACCACGCTGCGCACCGGCAGTTGCTCCGGCGCGTTGGCCGCGTTCTGTTCATCCGCGTCTGGCGCTAACGCCATCGCGGACTTGAGATTCGCAGGCGCGGGCGCAACCGGTCGAGTCTGCGCGCTCGCCGCGGTCCCGGTCGCCAATGCCAGAAAAAACACAATCGTGCGCAAGCGCATGCTCACCTCCGGAAATCCACCGTGCTTCGGACAGGCCCGGCAGCGATTACACTACGGCGTTACTCCGTTTCCCAGTGTTTCCCAGCCGGCCGTAGCTTTCTCATCAACCGCTAGCTCTGAGGTTTGACACCCCGACCCGTGCAAATGTTCCGCGTCACCACGTTTGTTGTCAGCCGGAGCTGGCCACCGCTTTGCCCCGCGTCGGGAGGAAAAGACGAAATCCAAACACGACATTTACGAGTTTTCTTAAGATCTTCGCCTGTCAGAGGCCTTTTGAGTATCCTTGTTCACATGAATCTGCAGTCGGACGAGTCCCGCACCAATACCGTCGGCCTCTGCGCCACGTGCACCCACTCCCGGAAAATCCAATCCGACCGCGGCTCCATTTTTTTCCTCTGCCAACTCTCCGAAAACGATCCCGCCTTTCCCAGATATCCGCGCCTCCCCGTCCTCTCCTGCCCCGGCTACGTCCCCGCGCCCGCATCTCCCGCTTGAGCCGAACATCGTTTGCAGAGCTTCGCCGCCTCTGCGAAATTCTCCGGCTCTTTGTTATCTGTGCTTGTTAGGGCAGCAGCTCTTTGGGCAGCGGATTTCCCGGCCGCTCGTCATCCCAGAGGTCGCAAATAATCCACCAGCGGTTGTTGTCGTAAAAAAGCTCCAGGCTGTTCACGCCTCGGCCGATCAGCGGCCCGTTCGCCGTCCGTCTCATCACGTAGGTGCTCATCACGTGCACGATAGTTCCATATCGAGTGGTCACGCGATGGATCTCTTGTTCGTAGAACCCCTGCGCCACCACCGAGGCGTTCGACCGGTCGACGAACTGCTGGTGGCTCATGATCTGGTGATACGGCTTGCCGTCTTTTCCAATTTCCGTGGAGATAAAGAGAACGCCCGGAATATAAAACGTGCGGTCCCGCGACCATTGCCGCGGTTGGCCGGCCGGCCCGCTGACCACGTCGTAAAATGCTTTGATGATGCCGTCCAGCGTTGCCACGTCTTCTGGGCGCGGCGCAATGGTCGGCACAGGAACGTGCCCGGTTTTACCGCCCGGAGCATTTTGTCCCTGCCCGTTCAGCGGGACAGCGAACGATGTAACAATGAACACAAAAATGAACAGCAAAACGACTTCGCGAACGTCGCCTGCAAATTTCCGCATCTTTTGAGCCTCCCATTTCTCCGTGAGAAAGATCTTAGCCCACCGCACCCCGGTCGCCGTTGCTTTCCCGCGTCCTGCGTCGCTTGAAAGATTTTTTCCTCGCTAACCTAACAAGTGCAACGGTTGTGATTTTGGCATATCATCCCAGCTCTATGAAGAAATCAATCATTACAGCGCTGCTTACGTTGCTGTTCTCCCCTCTGATTGTCGGGCAGCAAAACGGCAGTCAACACGAACCGTCGAACGCCGCCGATTCTTGGAAGTCACTCCAATTTCTCGTGGGCACATGGGAAGCGAAAACCGAAGGTGGCGCTGCGGGGGCCACGGGCTCGGGAACATATACTTTTCAACTGGAACTGAGGAATCACGTTCTCGCGCGCCATTCCACGCGCGAAGGGTGCACCGGCCCGGAAGCGTACAATTGTGAGCATACAGACATCTTATATATCTACCCGGGAGCTCCGGGGCAGCGATACAAGGCGATCTATTTCGACAACGAAGGGCACGTCATCCATTACGACGTATCTACTCCAAGTGCAACTACGGCGGTCTTTCTCTCGGACGCGTCCCAACCAGGCCCGCAGTTTCGTCTTACTTACGCATTGAGGGACTCGACCATGTACGGAAAGTTCCAGATGCGCGGACCTGGGCAGGCACAATTCAAATCTTACCTGGAGTGGAGCGGGAAGAAGAGGTAAGCAAGCCAGCGCGGGAGTCCTCGACCCACAACTTTCGATCCTTCCCATGAGACGCTAACGAGAATATCTGAGACGAAAAGATACTCGCCCTCGTAGGTGAATAAGATTGTGAATCTTGTTTTCGTGGAGCACTCCGCCTAACATTCGGGAACAAGGAGGCTCCAATGAAGAAATATCTATTTACCTTTGCTTGTGCTGCATCGTTCGTAATCGCCTCGGTGGGCCTTGCTGCCATCGCTTGCTTCGCTCAAACCAATAACTCTACGCCGCAGCCGGAGAAGTCTTCTGACCCTGCCATCCGGTGGCAATTCAACACCGCTGGTTGAGTCTTTTCCTCTCCCACAGTTGCGGGAGACACGCTTTACATCGGCTCTTGCTCGGGAAACTTCTATGCTCTCGACAAAAACTCCGGCCAGGTCCGCTGGAGCTACAACATCCATCAGGATGGCAGCCAGACCAGCTTTCACGGCGATCCGCTCATCACGCCCGACTTGATAATCATTGGCACAGATGTTGGCAAGCAAGGCCACGTCTACGCCTTTGACCGCGCCACCGGCAAAGTCCGCTGGAAATACCTCGTTACGACTTCCGCCTACCTTGACTGCGGCGTAGCCACAAGCCTTGTGCGAAACGATGAATCCGTTTATACCGTCGCGCAGGGTGATGACCTTCTCTGTTTTGACATTGCCACCGGGCAACTTCGCTGGCATTTCGCCAGCAATTTTGACCGAACGAAGACCGAGTGGGCTAATGCGCCTGTACTCGCAGGCAACGCAGTTATATTCGATGGCCATGACGGCGTTGTCTATGCGCTCGATGCCGATTCCGGGAAAGTGCTCTGGAAAACGAATCTCAACTCGCCGGTCACCACTTCGCCAATCGTCATAGGCGACTGCGTCTACGCCGCGACGGAAGGCCATTTCTACCGTCTGCGAATTAAGGACGGAACAAACTTAGGCTCAATCGCAATATCCGGCGAGCCGTGGAGAAATGTTTCTATCGCAGGGGACAATTTGTTCGCCATGTCCGACATGGGCACGGATAAAGGCGAACTCCTTGCCTGCCTGAACCTTGCTACCAACCACGTTCAATGGGTCGTCAATCCACCGGGTCAGCCCGAGGGCTGGGGCACGGCGTGGCCCTATCTATGGCACGGCGAAGTTCTTGCCAGCGACAAGGGTCATCTTTATGCGTACCGCGAAAGCGACGGCTCTCTCGCTTGGTCCCACGATTTCCCCGGCCAACTGGTTCGCGGCATCGGCGTAACCGCCGACACGCTTTATATCGGCACGATGCACGGTATGATCTACGCCTTCAAGCCGCCCGAACAACCCTAACGTGAATCTATTTGTCGCGTGGCGGAGCCTCCATTTTTTCGAGGCTCCGCTCTTTCCCCCGAGCGCAATCAAAGAGTCATTCACTGTCGTTTTTCGCTCCTGTCGAACACCGAGGGGAATGGCCTGGTTCTATAACCCGATTTTGATCCGTTTTTTCAAAATTGGCCTGGTCGCCATCTCGCGGCGGCCACTCAGTTCGCCGGCAGGGTATGTACCAAAATTCGCGTTTTTCCTAAGGAATTCGCAAATTCCGAAAATCAGGCGCCTCGAAAAACGCGAAATTTCGCATTTTTCAATGGCCTGCTTCACCAGGCCAATTTTCGCGGTTTTGCCTGTGGAAAAGAGCCAATTTGTCCGCCGGCCTGTACTGGTACCAGCTCATTTTCCGCCACCGATTTGCTCCGCGTGCTGCTGCAGCAGATAGTGGTCCGTCATTCCCGCGATGTAATCGCACACCACGCGGTGCGCCGGCTCGGTGCGCGCCTGCTCCGTGTAGCCGCGCGGCATTTTTTCCGGCTGCGCCAAATAGAAACCGAAAAGCTCATCCAGCGCCGCAACGGACCGCTCGCGGTCTTCGACGATCGCGGGATTTTCGTACAGGTGTGATTTCAAAAATTGTTTCAGCCGCGAATTTTCTGCGGTGACGCTTTCCGAAAAATTCACCAGGCGTTTTGGACGATGGCGGATGTCTTCGACGGTGTGCGCGCCGGCGCGCTGCAAATTGATTTTTGTATGCTCGATCAAATCGGTCGCAAAGCGATCGAGCAATCTTTTCAGCGCTTCGTTGAATTTCAATTTGCGCTGGCCGCTCGGATGCTTGCTCTCTATTTCCGCGTAGAGCGCGCCAAAGACCGGGACCTCGGTGATGAGTTCTTCAAGATGCAGCAGGCGCGCTTCGAAGCCGTCGTCCAAATCGGCGGTGTTGTAAGCAATCTCGTCGACCAAATCGATCAACTGCGCTTCAAGCGGCGGACGCTCATCGAGCAGATATTCCGCGAGCTCCGGAAAGTCGGTCGCAGAATAATCGCGCGAGTGCTTGATGATTCCTTCGCGGACTTCGAAGGTCAAATTCAATCCGGGAAAATCGAGATAGCGCTGCTCAAATTTTTCGACGATATGCAGAGCGTGCAAATTGTGATTGAAAATATCGCCGTGCTCGCGCATGCGCAAATCGAGCTGGCGTTCGCCAGCATGTCCAAACGGCGGATGGCCGATGTCGTGAACTAGCGCGAGCGCTTCGACCAGATCGCTGTTCAAGCCGAGCGCGCCGGCCACGGTGCGGCCGATCTGCGAAACTTCCAGCGTGTGCGTTAGCCGGTTGCGAAAATGGTCGGAAAAACGCGTGGTGAAAACCTGCGTCTTCGCTTCCAGGCGGCGAAACGCGCGCGAATGCACCACGCGGTCGCGGTCGCGCGCGTAATCGTTGCGATACGGGTGCGGCGGCTCGGGATATCGGCGGCCGCGCGTGCGCGCGACATTCATCGCGTAGGGCGCAAGCTCCGCGCTGGCCCTTGCTGCATCATTCATGTCGTCATTGTAACGGAACGCGCGCACGCTTCCCATCGCGCCGGCTTTTGCATAGAATCCCTAAACAATGAACAAGATCAACTGGCGGCGCGTGTTTGGGTGCGGGCTCATCGCGGGTGTGGTATGGATTATCCTGGGTTCGCTGGTTACCGCGTGGCTCGGCCGCGATTTTGCGGCTCTGCCGAATAACCAACTGGGTAAGCCGACGCCCGGATTCATCGCGTTCAACGCCGTAATCGATTTGCTCGAGGGCATCTCCATCCTGTGGCTCTATGCCGCCATTCGCCCACGCTACGGGGCCGGGGCGAGGACCGCGCTGATCGCAGTGTTCGCGTGGTGGTTCATCGTTACCCTGGGCGACGCGACGTGGTGCTCCTTTGGCTTCTTCCCGCCGCGCACGGTGATTCCGCTGATGGCAGGGACCCTGCCGGCGCTGGTGCTGGCGACGCTCGCCGGCGCAAAGTTTTACGGGGAATGATGACGAATGCGCGCGCATTTAAATTCCAGGAACACCGCGATGCGAATTAGGAAAGCACACACCGCGTTTCTCATTTTCGGTTTTGTGTTCGCTGCGATTCCGCTTGCCGCGCAAACAGGGCAAACGGATACCTCTGCTTCCGCGCCCACGCAACTGGACGTCAGCGTGACGCAAACGTGGACGGACACGAAGCTGGACATGCGGAGCGGCGAGAAATTGCAAGTCGCTGCAACAGGCAGCGCGAATTATGCGGGAGGAACGAGCTTCAGTGCGGACGGGCTGGCGCGCGGATGGAAAGACATGCTGCACCAGTATGCGGTGCCGGACGCGGGACACGGCGCGCTGATCGCGCGTATCGGCTCCGGAGACGGCTCGCAGCCATTTCTGATTGGCGCTTCAAAAGAATTTGTGGCTCCGGTGGCGGGGCGATTATTTCTGGGCATCAATGAAAGCGAAAAAGACGCGGGAGACGCGCAAGGAAGCTTTCACGTGACGATAACGGTTCTTTCGCCGGGATTGACAAATGCGGCGGGCGCGCTCGTCGGCGGGCCGGCAGAGACGCCCATCCCATCGATTACGGCAGATGTTCTCAGCGAAGTTCCGCGGCGCGTGAGCGACCCGCAAGGGAATCCGGGCGACATGGTGAACATTTTGATTGTGGGCACACAGGACCAGTTGACGCAAACGTTTGCGGCGGCGGGCTGGGTGCAAGTGGACCGTTCGGTTGGCGACACGCTGTTCACCGGAGCGATCACCACGCTTTCGAAAAAAGATTATCTTACGATGCCGATGAGCACGCTTTTCCTGTTCAAGCGGCCGCAGGATTACGGCTTTGCGCACGCCGAGCCGGTGCGCGTGGTGATGTCGCGGAATCATTTGCGCGCGTGGAAATCCCCGTATCTGGTGGATGGGCGGCCGCTGTGGTGCATCGCGGCGACACACGACATCGGATTCGAGCGCGATCAGCGAAACAATGGCCTGACGCACAAGATCGATCCGGCGATTGACGGCGAACGGGAATATGTGAACGACACGCTCTCGGCAACCGGCTTCGTTGCGCAACGCAATCACGTCACGCCAAGCGATCCGCTTACGACTGCGAAGACGGCCACGGGCGGGGAATTCCATTCTGATGGCCGCATCCTGGTGCTCGTTCTTTCGGCGCAGACGAGCGCCAGCAATTAGCTAACTTCTGCCGGAAGCGCCGGCACGGTTCTATCGGGATTTTCCTCCCCCCTTGTAGCAGCTCTAGCTCTCGCCAACCTGCACTGTGATATTGTTGGCCATTCCCATGGCAAGTGCGACGCGTGCCGAGGCGCGGATCACCGTTCTCTACGAAGCCTTCGGCAAAATATCAGAGATGCAGAAGGACTGGGGCTATTCGGCCCTCGTCGAATACGCCGGAAAGCGCATCCTGTTCGACACTGGCAATAACCCGGACATCCTTGAGCAGAACGCGAAGGCTAAAGGCATCGATCTGTCAAAGCTGGACTTTGTCGTCATGTCGCACCGGCATGGCGACCACATGGCAGGGTTGACCTACCTGTTGAGAGTGAACCCAAGCGTGAGGATATACGCTCCTAAAGAAGGATTTGGCGTCTACGGCGCGGACTTGCGGAGCAGCTTTTATCGCAAGGACCCGTCCTTGCCGCCGGAACAGCGCTACTACGACGGCTCGCCACCAGAAGTCATGCGCTTTGGATCTGCATGGCCCGGCACAAACTTTGAACTTGTTGACAAGAATACGGAGATCGCCGAAGACTTTCATCTGATTGCACTGGTCTCGGACATGCCCGGGGCGTTGGAACTGCGCGAACTATCGCTGGCGATCAATACGCCCGAGGGGATGGCGATCGTGGTGGGATGTTCACATCCCGGTGTCGACAAAATCACTGCCGAGGCGGCCCGCATCAACCCGCGCATCCACGTTATCGTCGGCGGACTCCACCTTCTTGCCACGAGTGATGCGGACATCGAGAAAGTCGTTACGGTCCTGCGCGACATACTTAGAGTGGAGCGCGTCGCGCCGGGCCACTGCACCGGCGAACCCGCCTTTACGGCGCTGAAGATGGCGTTCGGCGACCGGTATCTTTACGCTGGACTCGGCACAACGCTCAGGCTCTGACACTCACGCTCTTTCGGCCAGTGTGGTGTTAGAATCCGCGGCCAGTTAGTTTAGTGTTGGCTGAGGATCGAAGAATGCCCTGGCTCGCCGCGCCGCTGTGGCCGCAATCTCTTTCCCTGCCGCATTCGCTCGCGCAGGCCGCGTTGCTCTGGCCGCGAGCGTTACCTCCCGCGCATCCGCTCGTGCCGGCTGCGCTGATATGGCCGCAGCCGCTGCGCCCGGCGCATACGCTCGGGCTTTCCGCGCTTGTGGCCGTGATTCCGCTGATCGTGGTGCTGGTGCTGATGGGCGGGCTGCGCAAGAGCGGGTTGCTTTCGTCGGCGTGCGGACTCGGGACGGCGGCGGCGCTGGCGATTTTTGTGTGGCGCATGCCGGTGACGCTGGCGAGCTGGAGCGTGATTTACGGCTGCATCTATGCGCTGTGGTCGATCATGTGGATCGTTTTTGCGGCGCTGTGGCTTTACAACCTGACGGTAACGACGGGAAATTTCGATTTGCTGCGGCGGTGGATGGCGCACCACGCTTCGGGCGATGCGTGCATTCAAGCGATCCTGGTGGCGTTTTGCCTGGGCGCGCTGATTGAAGGGACGGCCGGATTCGGAGCGCCGGTGGCGATCACCGCGTTTTTGCTGGTGGGTTTGGGATTCACGCCGCGGCGCGCAATTTTACTTTCGCTGATTGCGGACACAGCGCCGGTGGCGTTCGGCGCGCTGGGCATTCCGATTGTGGCGCTGGCGGGCGTGACGGGCCTGGACCTGATGAAGCTGTCCGCGATGGAAGGACGGCAGCTGCCGTTTCTTTCGGCGCTTTTGCCGGCGTATCTGGTGTGGATCGTCGCGCGGGGCAAAGGGCTGAAACGCACGTGGCCGGCGATTGTGGTGGCGGGCGTGAGCTTCGCGCTGGCGCAATTTTTTGTTTCGAATTATTGGGGGCCGTGGGCGGCGGACATCATTGCGGCGCTGGCGTCGATTGCGGCGCTGGTCTTTTTTCTAAGGTTTTGGAAGCCGCGCGGGGCGGGGAATGCTGCGGCGCAGGTCGACGCGTCCATAGAAGCGCCGATCTCGACGGCGCAATCCTTCGCGGCGTGGCTGCCGTGGATTCTGCTGTCGGCGGTGATGGTTTTCTGGTCTTACGCCACGCTTTTTCAGAAAGGGCAGATCACGTTTGCGATTCCGCATCTGCACAACGCGGTTCTGATCACGCTGTACGGCAAGGCGTACGCGGCGAAGTACGCGTTTCAGCCGCTGGCGACGGGAACGGCGGCGGTGTTCGCGACAGTGCTGACGGCGATTTGCCTGCGCGTGCGGCCGAGAGTGGTGGCCGAGTGCGGCTGGAAAACGTTGCGGCAACTGCGCGTGCCGGGACTGACGGTGCTGGTGATTGTGGCGCTGGCGTATCTGTACAATTATTCGGGAATGGCGTACACGCTGGGAGACGCAGCGTCGAGGGCAGGCGCGTTTTTTCCGGTGCTGAGCAGCTATCTGGGATGGATGGCGTGTTTTTTGAGCGGCAGCGATACGGCGAGCAACTTGCTGTTTGGAAATTTGCAGGTGGCCGCGGCGCATCAACTGCATTTGAATCCGATGCTGCTGGCGGCGACGAATTCTTCGGGGGCGATTACCGGGAAAATGATTTCGCCGCAGAATATCGCCGTGGGCGTGACGACGGTGGGGTTGATCGGCGAGGAAGGAAGAGTGCTGCGGTCGACATTCTGGCACAGCATTTTTCTGGCGGCACTGATCGCATTGCTGGCACTGGCGCAAGCGCACTGGCTGGCGTGGATGGTGCCATAGCTCGGACACGATCAAGAAAACTCAAACTGACCTACGGCCTCGCATCGAGCGCTGGCGCTCGGCGTTGCGCGGACGTAGACTGTTTACGCCCACGCGAGCAAATCCACTTACGGGAGGTTGATCATGGCACGGAAGGCAACGGCGGTTTGGAACGGTTCACTGAAGGAAGGGAAAGGAAATATTTCGACGGAGAGCGGGGTGCTGTCGAAGGCACCGTATTCGTTCAAGACGCGATTTGAAAATGAGCGCGGGACGAATCCCGAGGAGCTGATTGCCGCGGCGCACGCGGGATGTTTTACGATGGCGCTTTCGGCGCAACTGGGAAACGCGGGGATCACCGCGGAAAGCCTGGAAACGACGGCGGCGGTCACGCTGGAAAAAGTGGCCGACGGTTTCGCAATTACGAAGGTTCATCTGGACGTGACCGGGCGCATTCCGAACGGCGACGAGGCGGTGTTCCAGAAAGCGACGGAGGCGGCGAAGGCGGGATGTCCCGTGTCGAAGCTGCTGAAGGCGGAAATCACTATGAGCGCGAAACTGGAGACGCAGCGCGCGACGGGAGCGTAGGAAAGCTCGAAAAAGCAAAGCAACAGCAGATGACCGCCCACGGCAGGGAGGCTCGGTGCTCTTCGCTGGAAAACGCTCGGGACTCGCACGCCCTGGGCGTGCAAGCTGGGGATGACAAAGGGCGTCCTCACGGGAGAAGCTTTTCGTATTGGACGAAGCCGGTACGGCGGGCGATGCGGTCGTAGAGGAGCATGGCGTTTTTGTTGGTTTCGTGGGTGAGCCAGTAGACCTTGGCGCATCCAGCAACGCGCGCGGCAGCGCAAACGTGTTCGATTAATCGGCGGCCGATGCCGCTGCCGCGATGGTCCTGCGTAACGAACAAATCCTGCAGATAACAGTAATTTCCTACCGTCCAACAGGAGCGATGAAAAAGCCAGTGGACGATGCCGACGGCGCGGTCTCCGGCAAGAGCGACGGCGCCGAAGACAGGTTCGCGTGGATCGAGAATGCGCGACCAGGTGACGCGCGCGGTTTCGCTGGGGATGTCTTCTTCATAGAATTGCTGATAGGCGCGCCAGAGGGGAAGCCAGGCATCGTGGTCCGCCGCTGCGAGATTGCGGATGGTGAGGTTGTCGACCATTTGGATGTGCTCCTCGCGGAACGCCCGGTGCAGCTTCTCCCGTGCGGGGCGAGATTACCAAAGTTTTGCAGTTAGAGGGAATGATGTGAGCCAAAGGGCGGTGTGCCGATTCCGTAAGTCACTTGTTATGTATTAGATGGGCTGGCATGGAAATTGCTTTCCACTCAGAGGCGGCGGGCTAGCGTTACAGAAACTGCCCTTTCAATCCCAACCGCCGCCAAGAGCTTGGAGAAAAGTGCGTGGAGCAGGAAGTTCGATCGCAACAGGCGGGAGGCTCGTGGGCGGCGGCGCGCTCGATTGACCGCCGGCGCGCACGGCGTGTGAAGGTGGCGGTGCCAGCACGGATTCGTCCGTATTACCAGAGTGAGGAGCTCGCGGAAGAGTTGCTGACGGCGACGAACCTGTCGCGGGACGGATTCTATTTTGTTGCGCGCCATCCGCGCTACCGCGCGGACATGAATTTGTACGTGGCGTGCCCGGCGGGACATTCGCAGACGGTGACGGACTCAGAGTGCGCGAGGGTGGTGCGCGTGGACGCACTGGACGGCGGCATGTGGGGAGTGGCGGTCACGTTTCTTCGCAGCTCGTGTTTGTATCATGGCAGCGGGGATCCATCGCGGAAGTGAGGTCCGGAATATGAAGATAAAGATGGCGCTGATTGCAGGTCCGCTTCTCCTTTTAGCGGCGTCCGCGCATGCGCAGACGCGCCCGAGCCAATTGACGTTCACCGGCGGCGCCGGCGGGGGAATCGGAGACGTGGGCGGAGGCTCGATTTCCTTCTCGATGCCAGTTATCGACAGAAGCAACCAGCATTACACTTACATCTACGAGCAGGGATCGAAAGAGACATACGTTCCCACGCGGTTTGTGCCATATGACGCGGCGCTGAAGCTGGGCAAGGCGGCGCTGGCATATCGCCCCAAGACGATCGCGGAAGTGGCGGCGGAATACCGCGCAGAAAAAAAGCGAGCCAACTAAGCAAGACGCGGCAGGCTGAGCAATTGGCAGGGCCGGCGAGATGACCTTCCTGCAATAGACCCACTTGTGTATTGCTGCGGCAAATTCCCCGAATCAGAAACTACGATTTGCCGAGGGGAAGAAGAGCAAGCTCCTGGTCGGCCTCATCGGCGGCGCTGCTGTCAGGGTATTCCGTTTTGACTTCCAGATAAAACTTGGCGGCCTGCGCGGGATTGGATTGGCGGTAGTGTCCCGCGAGCGCGAGCAGGACGATGGGCTTGGGGACGAGCACGGAGGGATGCGCCAGGAGTTCGTTGTAAAGCTGGACGGCCTGGTCGGGTTTCCCTGTTTGATCGCAAATCTCAGCGAGTTCGAAGCGGGCCATGGCGGCGAAGTCCGGATCGGAGCCGTTCTTGATTTCCGTGAGGTCACGGATAGCCTGACTAGTCTGATTCAAATGCTCTTCGCATAGCGCGGAGTAATATTGAGAGAGCTGGCCGGGGCGAGTGCGCGGATATTGCTGGGTCACGGCTTGGAATTTCTTCAGGGCATCCTGGAATTTCTTCGAGGCGTCGGAATAGGTGATTTGGTTCGGTTCAGGCGGCTGGCCCGGGGCCACGACGAGAGCCTGATAAACCTCCATGGCGTCGTTGAATCCGGCTTCGGCCTTTACGGATTGGCGCTGCGCATAAAAGCGCCAGCCAAAAATCGCGGAAGCAACGACGGCGGCGGCAATTACGACGTAAATCAGAGCGGTGCGGTGAGAAAGAACGGCCTCGGCGCCGTGAGAAAGCGCCTCCTGGACTTGATCTGTCTTCAACTCTTGACGAGAGATATGCTTAGCCACGCTGCACTTCTCCAAGGAAAACTGGAAACTCAATGTTAACACAAATACACACGTAACCCTTATGACGCGGAGAGGAATTTCGGAGGAGTTCCGCCTCGACTGCACCCAAAGCAAAAAGGATCTTAGGCCGCGGTTACGTTTTCGGCCTGCAAGCCTTTCGGGCCTTGCTTGACTTCAAATTCCACCAATTGGCCTTCGTTCAGGGATTTGTAGCCCTCCGCCTGAATGGCCGAAAAGTGGACGAAGACATCTTCGCCCGATTGCCTCTGAATGAACCCGTAGCCTTTCGCTGCATTAAACCACTTCACGACACCCTGTTCTCGGGCCAACTCTTCACCTCTTCGTGTTTGAAATGCGAGCCGCCTGCCGTTTGCGAACCGACCGCGTGGGCGGAGCGGGGCACTCGGAAGGCCACCTAGCGGCGGGATTCTAACCACAAAAGCAATCCGTGTCCAGAGAGGCCGTGGGAGCGGGAATGGACTGGGGGGCGGAACGCCCGGCGGGGAACAATCGCGGGAGCGGCGACGTAGAGTTTATGTATGAGACGTTCGGAACGAAGGATGGGCGCGGCGGAATGGTTGATGGTGCTTGGCGCGAGCATTTTCATCTTGGTGCTGGCCGTCTCAGCGTACTGGGAAGCGGACATTCGCTGGCTGCACTTCTTTCAGGCTTGGATGTACGCGGCTACGCTGGCGCTCGGTTTGCGGCGCAATCGCTGGGGATATTTCATCGGGATGTCCGCGGCGGGCCTGTGGGACTATGCCAACATTTTCGCGACGAGCTTTTTCTGGAATGGCCTGCAGCAGGTCCCTCTGTGGATTCATACCGGCCAACTGGCGCGACCGGATCTTTTGATTGCGGTTCCGGCGTGGTTTTCGAATTTACTGGTGATTATCGGCTGCGCGTGGGGCTATTCGCGTCTGGAAGAAAAGCGCGCGAGCGACGCAGCCGAGTTTCTAGTGTGCTTCGCGCTGACCACGGGATTCTTCGCAGCGGACATGGCCATTTTCCAGCCTCGCTACCTGGGACTGTTTCCGCGGATGCTGCATCCACACTTGCCGTTTTGAGACTGCAAAAATTATAGGCGGGGATTAGCGGCCATCGTGCGGTTTGGGGGCGGGGAAGCGTTTGCTCATGATCAGCTCGGTGCCGCCGCCGGGGCCGCGCTGAATGTCGAATTCGTCCATGAAGGCGCGCATGAGAAAAATGCCGCGACCGGAGGTACGCAGGAGGTTTTCTTCGGCGAGGGGATCGGGAACATCGGCGAGGCTGAAGTTTTTGCCTTCGTCGAGGACATGAACGATCATTTTGCGCTCTTCGAGCTCGATGGTCATGATGATTTTGCGGCCACGCTCCTGGCGATTGCCGTAACTATAGGCATTGATGACTGCTTCGCGGACGGACATGCCGATTTTGTGGCAATTGTCCTCGTCGAAACCGGATTCGCCGGCGACACGCAGGACAATTTCCTCGGCGAGATCGACGCTATCGAGCAGCGTCTCGAGGGTGACTTCAATGCGCTGAGCGTTCTTGGCCATCCGTCCCGTGCGCCGAAAACAGAAGCGCGCCATCCTTGCACGGCCCTCATCGCAAGTCAACTGGAGGCTCGCGGCAATTCATCGTAGCGTGAGTCTGGCGTGCCGCGCCATAGGCGGAGGGTACACTACGCCCAGTACGTGCGATCGAGAGTGCGGTATTGGATGGCTTCGCTCAAATGGCGCGGCAGGATAGCCGCGGCGGCGTCGAGAT
>JASHQB010000174.1 GCA_030037775.1 Candidatus Acidiferrales bacterium | reverse complement strand
AACGGGAAAGAGGTCAACGTCAGGATCAATGACCGTGGACCGTTTGTGGCAAATCGCGTGATTGATTTGTCTTACTCGGCGGCGCAAGCGATCGGAATGGTTGGTCCCGGGACGGCGCAAGTCCGGCTGGACGTGGTTGCCGGCCCGGATCCGAACGTTGGATTTTTCGGAGTGCAGATGGGCGCGTTTCAGGTGGAAGAGAATGCCGAGCGCCTGCGCCAGCAGCTCAGCGCGCGGTACACGCCGGTGACCGTTACCGAGTTCGATTCGCCGAATGGGATTTATTACCGGGTGCGCGCGGGGCGTTTGCCCAGTGAGGCCGCAGCACGAGAATTAGCGAGCCAAATTCAGCGAGAGAACGGCACAGCGGTTTTTGTCGTGCGGCTGGACGATTGATTGGGACAATGGTTTTTTCCCAGGCAAACGGACAGAGCAAAGTTCATTTGTGCTTCATCACGTAGATGCCTTCCCAGTCGGCGGGCGGCTCTTCCGCCAGGTACTCTTCGCAGCGGCCGAGAAAAACGCGAGCGGGCCCGTCGTCGGGCCATCGCGAGAGCACGCTTTCGAACCAGCGTTTAGCTTCGGCCCATTCGCGAAGCTTGTAGGCTTCGTGCCCCTTGGTAAAAACCTGAGCCAGCTCCACTAAATTGCCGGCGGTTTCGCGGCGGCCCATCAATTCGTAAATCGTCACGGGCAGCAATTTCCCTTTGACCCGAATGAGGTCGAGCTCGCGCAATAGAAAGCCGGTGTCGCGCAAAGCAATGTAAGTGGATTCAGACAGGATGATGTGCGTCGAATACTCCTTGTTGAGGCCTTCCAGACGCGAGGCGAGATTAACGGAGTCGCCCAAGGCGGTGTAGCCGTAGCGGAGCTCCGAGCCCATGTTACCGACCGAAGCCACGCCGGTGTTGATGCCGATGCCGATATCGAGGAGCGGCTGGCCGCGCTGCTGCCATTCGCGGCGCAAGTCGGCGAGGCGCGCCATCATCTCAAGGGCAGCGTAGGCGGCATTGTCGGCGTGGTCGGCTTGCTCGAAGGGAGCGCCCCAGAAGGCCATGACGGCGTCACCGATGTATTTGTCTAACGTTCCCTGCTTGGTAAAGACGATCTGGGTCATTTGCGTCAGGTAACTATTGAGCAGGGAGGCGAGATCCTGGGCGTCGAGCGACTCGGAGAGGGTGGTGAAGCCGCGCACGTCGCTGAAC
This sequence comes from Candidatus Acidiferrales bacterium, assembly GCA_030037775.1. Lineage (GTDB taxonomy): Bacteria > Acidobacteriota > Terriglobia > Acidiferrales > UBA7541 > DAHUXN01. The sequence goes on along the minus strand of JASHQB010000174.1, from coordinate 1,406 downwards.
ATTACGGTGATGTCGGTTTTGCGCGGCTGGACGAGCTTCGGATCATCGAGAACGCGGCGGACGACTTCCGGACTGACATATTGCTGAAATGCGCCGCGCACCCGCCGCTTTTCGCCCTCTTCGACGAGGACGCGATAGAGGCCGACGAGGCCCACGTTGGGAATGAGCGTAAAGAGCGAAGGCACGATGAAGTTGAGCCACCAGCCATGAAGAAACGCCCAATACACCAGCGCGGTGAACGGCACGAGCAAGAGCAGCCCAGCGAAAAGCCAGCGCGGCTGTGCCAGAGCGAGCCAGATGCCGAGAGGGATTCCGAAAAGAAAGATGACGAAGAGATCGGCGAAGACTTGAGTGGCACCGTGATAAAAGAAATGATGATTGAGGATGTTGTCGAGGACGTTGGCGTGGATTTCCACGCCGGGAAAATCGAGCCCGCCGAAAGGAGTTGTGCGCAGATCGCCGATGCCTGTGGCGGAGGCTCCGACAAGGACGAGTTTGCCTTTGAATGTTCCGGCCGGGAAGGTTCCATTGGTAACGTCGGCGATGGAAACGTACGGGTAGGTGTGGGATGGACCGTTATAGTTGATCATCAAGCGGCCGATCGGGTCCGGATGGACGGTGGCATAAGGACCAAATTCGAGAGCCACGATGCCGTCCTGGCCGTAGTCGAGAACGGTTTGCTGGTCGGAAAGGTTCAGGAAGAGGCGAAGCGCCTGCACATCCATCGAGGCGTAGAAATCCCAATTGGCAGGATTGGGGTCCATGCCGAAGGGAATGGCGAGCAATGCACGGCGGACGACGCCATCGGGGTCCGGCAAGACGTTGAAAAATCCAGACCCCGCGCGATCGCTCGCCAGGGAGCCGGTGAACAAATCCTCATTTGCTTCCGCACCCTTGGGGATCAGGTCGAATTGGCCGTAATCGTGTATCAAGTGAACGTAGCTAGCCGGGCCTCCCGATGATTTCAGAGCGCGAACCTGGGGATAAGGGAAAAACGATATCAAGTCGGCGTAATGCTTTAGCGACTGCTGAGACACTCCTTGGAGGTCGGCTTCGGTGTATAAGAAATAGTTTCCGAGGACCACGCGGCCGAACTTCTGAATGGAATCCGCGAACTGCTGGTCGTAATTGTAGGTTTTTTCCAGACTGTCGATGGCCGCGAGCGCGGGGTTGCTCGTTTGGCCAGATTTCTTTTCGGCGGCAAGCTGGTCGCGCAGTATTCGCAGAGGCGCGAGCGTATCGTCGGGCTTGCTGAAGGTAATATCGAAGGCGACGACGCTGGCGCCGTCGGCGCGAAGGTTATCGAGCATCTTAGCAAACGAGTTGCGGGGAAACGGCCAGCGGCCGAGAATCTCCTGCGAGCGCTGGTCGATATCCACGATGATGATGCGCGGATCGGGATGTCG
>JASHQB010000173.1 GCA_030037775.1 Candidatus Acidiferrales bacterium | reverse complement strand
AGCTCGTGCGCACCACGGCGATCCAGCCGTACGACCTGCTGCGGCATGAGTCGGTGCTGCTCTCGCGCGAGGCGGCGGAGAAGCTGAGCCGTGGACTGAGCCAGGCGGGAGCAGAGCAAGCTGCTTCCGAGCGCGTGCAGATTCAGCCCGCGCCGAAGGAAAAGGGCGAGCGCGCGGAAAAGCCCGCTGCGAAGCATGAGGCCAAGCACGCGGCGAAGCCGCAGGAGAAAAAGCCGGCCAAGAAATCGGAAAAGAAGCCGGCGGCCAAGGCTTCCAAATCGAAGCCCAAGGCGAAAAAGGATTAAGCCATGTCCATGCAGCCCTACGAAATCATCCGGCGGCCGATCATCACGGAAAAGGGTTTGGGCGTGAAAGAGAACCACCAGACCGCGGTTTTCGAAGTGGCGCGCGAGGCCACCAAGACGCAGATCAAGGAAGCGGTCCAGAAAGTGTTCAACGTGAAGGTAGCGGAAGTGCGCACGGCGATTTATCACGGTAAGACGCGGCGCCGCGGGCGTTCCGAAGGCCAGAGGCCGGATTGGAAGAAGGCGTATGTGAAGCTGGCCCCGGGCGAAAAGATGATGGAGTACGCGGAGAATCTGTAGCAAGAGGCAACGATGGCACTGAAATCGTTTAGACCATACACACCGGCGCGGCGCTTTTTGACCATGCTCGATAAGAGCGAGATCACCAAGGAGCATCCCGAGAAGTCCCTGGTGGAAACGAAAACACGCACCGGCGGACGGAACGCGCACGGCGAAGTCACGATTTGGCATCGCGGCGGCGGGCACCAGAAAAAGTACCGCGTGATTGACTACCGGCGGGAAAAGACCGGCATCCCGGCGAAGGTTGCGGCGATCGAATACGATCCAAATCGCTCCGCGCGCATCGCGCTGCTGCATTACGCCGATGGCGAGAAGCGCTACATCCTGCATCCGGTGGGTCTGGAAGTCGGGATGACCGTGCAGAACGGCGCCATGGCGGACATTTTGCCGGGCAACGCGCTGCCGATTCGCAATATTCCGCCTGGCACCATGGTCCACAACCTGGAATTGGCGCCGGGCAAAGGCGGGCAAGTGGTGCGGTCGGCGGGCGGCGCGGCGCAGTTGCTGAGCAAGGAAGGTGAGATTGCGCTGGTGAAACTGCCGTCGGGCGAGACGCGGAAATTTTCGGTCGATTGCATGGCCACGGTCGGGCAGCTCGGGAATCTGGATCATGAAAACGTCACCTATGGTAAAGCGGGCCGGACGCGCTGGCACGGGCGCAGGCCCACCGTGCGTGGCGTGGCAATGAATCCGGTGGACCATCCGCACGGCGGCGGTGAAGGGCGTGTGAAGGGCAATCACCCGCAGACGCCGTGGGGCTTTCCGACTTTGGGCGCGAAGACGCGAAAGAAGAAAGCTTCCGACCGTTTGATTGTGCAGCGGCGCAAGCCATAACGAGTTTTGTAGGCTGTAGACAGGAAAGGCAAACAGTAAATGATCCCGGCGCGGCGGGAAATTGAGAGCAGACCCATGAGCGTTACACGAACAACTCGAAGAGTATCCGGGCGCGCCGCGCGCGCACGGAAGCGCGTCCGGCCCGCGGTGAAGCCGGTTCGCAAAGCCAGAGTGATTATTCCGCCGCCGCAGACGATGTACCGGCTGTGCAAGGCGGGCTGGGCCGTGATGGTAGAGAAACTGCCCAACGCGCAAGGCACCCGGTTCGTATGCCCGTTCTGCCCGGTGTCCCATCGCGTGCCGGGTCCGGTTCGCGGATTCCGGCGTATGCGCCGCGCGCAGTGGGTAAAGCTGCGCCGGGTGGAAGAGTAGAGAGAATCGAGGAACGATGCCACGCTCGCTGAAAAAAGGTCCGTTTATTGACGATCACCTTCGCGTGAAGATCGAAGGGATGAATTCCAGGAACGAGAAGAAAGTCGTGAAAACGTGGTCGCGGCGCTCGACGATTCTGCCGGACATGATCGGCCACACCATCGCCGTGCACAACGGGAAGAAATTCATTCCCGTGTACGTCACCGAGCAGATGGTGGGGCACAAGCTCGGCGAATTCGCGCCCACGCGGACGTTTAAGGGGCACGCCGTGAAAGCAGCTTTGGAAAAGGCGGCCGCAGCGGCGGGCGCGGTTCCGGGCGCGGCGCCTGCAGCCGGCGCGGCTCCGGCAGGCGGCGGCGCTGCCCCCGCAGCACCGAAGGCTTAAGGGCAGAGGGAATCATGGCACCTGAACCAATGCAGCATCGGATGATCGACGGCTTCGCGAATGCGCGCTTCATTCGCGTTTCGCCGCAAAAGGCCAGGCTGGTGATCGATCTGATTCGCGGCCGGCAAGCGCAGGATGCGCTGCAAGTATTGCAGTTCACGAAAAAGCGCGTGGCACGGGACGTCGCGAAAGTGTTGCGCAGCGCCATCGCCAACGCCGAGCACAAGGCCGATGAATCGGGCGATTCATTGGACGTCGATTCGCTCTTCGTTTCACGGTGCTTTGTGAACGAAGGACCGCGTTGGAAGCGCTTGCGCACCGCGCCGATGGGCCGGGCATTCCGCTACCAGAAGCGCACCAGCCACATCGTGGTGGAAGTGGCCGAGCACGAGCGCGCCGCCGAGCATCGCGCCAAGGAAGCCATCGCCGAGCG
>JASHQB010000172.1 GCA_030037775.1 Candidatus Acidiferrales bacterium | reverse complement strand
TAATTGGGATTCTTGGTGCTGGTGCTGGCCCACAGCAAACGTTGGGTATGCGCGCCCTTTGCTGCAAGCGCTTGCCAGCGCGGGCCCTGGAAAATCGCCTGATAGCGCGCGTAGGCCATCTTGGCGTTGGCAATGGCCACTTTGCCGAGAAGGCTCTGCAGCATCGCGCGCTCGTCGGCTATCGTCGCCGTCTTCAGGCGGTCGCTCACGGTTTTGTCGACCGAGGTGTCGATGCGGCTCACGAAAAAGCTGGCCACGCTTCCGATCTTGCTGACGTCTCCGCCATTCTTCGCCAGCGTTTCGAGCGCCGTGAGGTACGCCTGCGCCACCTTCTCGTACATTTCCTGCGCGAAAAGCAGCGTGATATTGATATTGATGCCTTCGCTCAGCAACTGCTGAATCGCGGGAAGCCCTTCCGCAGTTCCCGGGATTTTGATCATGACGTTCTCGCGCTTCACTTCTTTCCACAGGCGCCGAGCCTCGGTGATCGAACCGTTGGTGTCTCGCGCGAGCAGCGGAGAAACTTCCAGGCTCACGTAGCCGTCGCGCCGTTTCGTTTTTTCGTACACCGGGCGCAGAATGTCCGCCGCGTCCTGAATGTCGCGGACGGCCAGCAGCTCGTAGCGCGCCTTGGCGTCCAGTTCCGGCCGTGCGTCGAGCGATTTCAAGAAGTCCGTGTAATCGGTGCTGCCGGTAATGGCTTTCTCGAAAATCGACGGGTTCGAGGTCATCCCGCGCAGCCCATCTTCGTCGATCAGCCGCTGCAGCTCTCCGCTGGTCAGCAAACTTCTCCGAATGTAATCCAGCCACACGGATTGGCCAAATTTCGCCAGCTCCTTCAGCGGATTCGCCGTCTTCATTTTTTCCTGACTTCCGACCGTTTGCGTGCCCATTACGCATGCTCCTTCCCGGCGGCCCGCGCCGGCAAACTATACTTTCGCTCAATGGCTTCTATTTTTTCAACTCTGCGCTCCAAGCGTTCCTGGCCTTTTTCATGACCCCAATAATTCGCGGCAAGAAAATAATTCACCAATTCCTGCGCCAACATCGGACCGATCACGCGCGCGCCCAGCACGAGCACGTTCATGTTGTCGTGCTGCACGCCCTGATGCGCGGAATATGAATCGTGGCACATGCACGCGCGGATGCCCGGAATTTTATTGGCCGCGATGCAAGCGCCGACGCCGCTGCCGCAGATGACGATGCCGCGGTCGACGCGCCCGGCGATCAGCGCCTCGCCGACGGCCTGCGCGAAATCCGGATAATCCGCCGGCGCCGGGCCGTTTGTCCCGAAGTCGGTCACTTCGTGCTTGGCGTCGCGCAAAATCTGCGCCAGCTGATCCTTCAGCAAGTATCCGGCGTGGTCGGCGCCCATTCCGATTCGCATCATCTACCTCGCTTTGCCCAGAAGCTCCTTGGCGGTGGCCACAATCCGCTCGGGCAAAAATCCGAATTTCTTCTGCAATTCTTTGAGCGGCGCGGACGCCCCGAATGTGTGCATCCCGATCATCCGGCCGCGCGGTCCGACATAACGCTGCCAACCCATCGTCGAGGCCTGCTCCACGGAAATTCGGGCGGTCACTTCCGGCGGCAACACGCTATCGCGGTACTCGTCCGTCTGGTGGTCGAAAAGCTCCCACGACGGCATGCTGACGACGCGCGTGGGAATTCCCTCCGCCTTCAACCGCTCGTACCCTTCCACAGCCAGCGATACCTCGCTGCCGGTCGCCAGCAGCAAAAGCTCCGGCTTGCCGCCGTCGGCGTCGGCGAGAACGTAGGCGCCCTTGGCCAAGCCGGCCGCCGATGCATATTTGGTGCGGTCCAACGTCGGCAACGCTTGGCGGCTCAGCACCAGGGCCACCGGCTCATGCACGAGCTGCAAAATGACGCGCCATGCTTCCGTCACTTCGTTGGCGTCTGCGGGCCGCAGAGTAATCAATCCGGGAATCGCGCGCAGCGCCACCAATTGCTCGATCGGCTGATGCGTGGGCCCATCCTCTCCCACGCCGATGGAATCGTGGGTGAAAACATAAATCACCGGCACTTCCATTACCGCGCTCAAGCGGATCGGCTCACGCATGTAATCGCTGAAAATCAGGAACGTCGAGCCATACGGCCGGATTTTCGAAAGCGAAAGGCCGTTCAGGACGCCGCCCATGGCGTGCTCCCGTATGCCGAAGTGGAAATTTCGCCCACCGTAGCTTTGCGGCTCGAAATCTCCCGCACCATCGAACGTCAGCCGCGTCTTCGTCGACGGCGCCAGGTCCGCGGAGCCGCCGATCAGCCATGGAATATTCTGCGCAACTGCGTTCAGCACTTTTGCCGACGAGTCGCGACTGGCAATCCCCTTTGGATCTGCCGGGAAGGTCGGCAGATTCTTGTCCCAGCCCTGCGGCAACTCGCGATGCTGCATCTGCAAAATACGCGCGGCCATATCGGGGTATTGCGCGCGATAGGCCTCGAATAACTTCATCCACGCGTCGCGGGCTTGTTTTCCGCGCTTGCCGACGCCGGCCGCAAATCTTTCGCGCACACCGTCCGGCACCAGGAATTTTGCATCCTCCGGCCAGCCGTAGAATTTCTTGGTCAGGCGGATTTCCTCCTCGCCCAGAGGCTCGCCGTGCGCAGAAGCAGAGTCCTGCTTATGCGGGGCGCCGTAAGCGATGTGGGTGTCGACGATAATCAGAGTCGGCTTGCCGGTTCCCGCCGCGAATTTCGCGAACGCCGCGGTGAGCGCAGCCGTGTCGTTGGCATCGGTCACGTGCATCACATTCCATTTGTATCCCGCGAAGCGCACCGCCACGTCTTCGTCAAATGCCAAATCCGTGCGCCCTTCGATGGTGATGTGATTGTTGTCGTAGATCCAGCACAAGTTGTTGAGCCCGAGATGCCCTGCGAGCGACGCCGCTTCGCCGGAAATTCCCTCCATCATGTCGCCGTCGCCGCAAATCGCCCACACCTTGAAGTCGAACATGGGAAAATCCGGGCGGTTGAAATGTTGCGCCAGCCAATCGTTTGCAATGGCCATGCCCACGCTGTTCGCCACACCCTGCCCCAGCGGTCCGGTGGTCGTTTCCACGCCAGAAGTCCAGCGATACTCCGGATG
>JASHQB010000171.1 GCA_030037775.1 Candidatus Acidiferrales bacterium | reverse complement strand
ACTAGCCCCTCGATCTGGATTCGCTACAAAGTGGAAGAAGCGCCGAACCTGAAGGTGAAGCGTCCCGGCGGCGGAGAATTTTACGCGCTGGTGTGGACCACCACTCCATGGACGCTGCCCGCCAGCATGGCCCTCGCTTTTCATCCGGACCTCGAATACGTCCTGGCCGAAGTGGAAGACGGCGACGTGTACATCGTCGCCAAGGGTCGCGCGAATGCAGTGCAGGAAGAGACCTCGCTGCGATTTGTGAAGTTCAGCGAGCCTGTCCTCGGAAAGGTTTTTGAAGGCGCGAAGTTCAAGCATCCGTTTCTCGACCGCATCGAACCCGGCGTCCTGGCGGAATACGTCACCCTCGAGCAAGGCACCGGAATCGTGCATACCGCTCCCGGGCACGGCGCCGAGGATTTTTATACCGGGCAACGATATGGCATCGACATCTACGCGCCGCTCGATGACGAAGGCCGCTTCACCGAAGGCTTGCCCGAATACAAAGGCAAAACGGTCTTCGAGGCCAACCCGTTCATCGTCAAATTGCTCCAAGAGCGCGGCGCGCTGGTCGGAGAAGGCAAGCTGTCGCACAGCTATCCCCACTGCTGGCGCTGCCACAATCCGGTGATTTTCCGCGCCACCGAGCAGTGGTTCATCGATTTGGAGCACGACAAACTGCGCGAGCGTGCGCTGGATGAAATCGCCAAAGTGAAATGGTTCCCCGCATGGGGTGAAGAGCGCATGCGCAAAATGGTTGCCGAGCGTCCCGATTGGTGCATTTCGCGTCAGCGTTTTTGGGGCGTGCCCCTGGTCGTGTTTTACTGCGAGAAATGCGGCGAGCTGCTCAAGGATTTTCACGCGCTGCGCAACGTCGTGAAGTGGTTCGAAAAAGAAGGCGCCGACGCCTGGTTCACCCATTCCGCCGCGGAGCTTCTGCCGCCGGGAACGAAGTGCAAATGCGGCGCCACCGCATTTCGCAAGGAAAAAGACATCCTTGACGTGTGGTTTGAGTCCGGCTCAACCAACCTCGCGGTCCTGAAGGGAAATCTGTGGCCCGCCGATGCGTATCTGGAGGGGCCCGATCAGTATCGCGGCTGGTTCCAGAGTTCGCTGCTGGTGGCCATGGGCGTGCGCGGCCACGCTCCCTTCCGGCAAATCATCACCCACGGCTGGACGCTCGACGCCGATGGCCGGCCGATGTCGAAGTCCAAAGGCACCGGAGAGCTGCCGGCGGAAATTGTCGAAAAATGGGGCGCCGATCTGCTGCGCCTGTGGGTCACCTCGCAGGACTACCAGACGGACATGCGCTTTTCCGAACCGATGGTGGCGCAACTGGCCGAATCGTATCGCAAGATTCGCAACACGTTTCGCTTTGCGCTCGGCAACCTCGACGGATTCGATCCCGCGCGCGACGCCGTCCAGGATAGCCAGCTCCAGGAAATGGACGCGTGGATGCTCTACCGCACCGGCGAGCTGGTCGAAAAGTGCCGCGCATGGTACGACGAATACGCATTCCATCGCGTCTTTCACGCCCTGCACGATTTTCTGGTAGTCGATTTGAGCGCGTTTTATTTCGACGTGCTGAAAGACCGCCTGTACACCTTTGCGCGGCGAAATACGGCGCGGCGCTCGGCCCAGACGACCATGTGGCGCATCACCAGCGCGCTGGTGCGGCTCATCGCGCCGATCCTTGTGTTTACGGCTGAGGAGGTTTGGAAGCTCCTGCCGCGCGCGGCCGGAGATGCGCCGAGCGTCCACATGGCGCTGTTTCCGAAGCGCGAAGAACTCGTCGCGAACGTTGCTCCAGACAAGAAACGGAACTGGGAATCGCTCCTCGACGTGCGCGAGCAAGCCTTGAAGAAGCTCGAAGAAGCCCGCAACTCTAAATTGATCAATAGCGCGCTTGAGGCGCGCCTCGAAATGCGTGCCAGCGGCAAGACGCTGGATCTGTTGCGCAGTTACGCTTCATGGCTGCCGCAGCTGCTCATCGTCTCGCAAGTGAGTGTTGCTTCGGCGAACGGGAAATCCCCGGCTTCTTCGGCCGCGAACGCCGTCGACGAGATCGAAGTCCGCCACGCCGACGGAAAGAAGTGCGAGCGCTGCTGGAATTACTCGACGCATGTTGGCGAGAACCAAACCTATCCGACGGTCTGCGAGCGTTGCACCGCGGCGCTGGCCGAGATCGAGCGCAGCGGTAACGCCAAGAGCGGGGGCGCTTAGCGCATGGCCGGCGAGCGCAGCATCGCGTGGGGATGGCTGGCTGTAATCATCGCCTTGGTGCTTGCCGCCGACCAGGCTACAAAACACGCCATCGACGCGCACACTACATCCGATTATTTTCGTGTGCTCGTTCCCGGCCTGCTGAATCTGATTCACACCCACAATCCCGGCGTGGCGTTCAGCATGTTCGCCAACGCTCATTCGCCCATTGTGCGGTTCCTGCTGGTGCTGTTTTCCGTGGTCGTAATCGTCTTTCTGTTTTGGCTGCTTGTTGCTGAGCGCGCCGGCGGGCGCGCCGGTCAGATTGGCATGGCGCTGATTATCGGAGGAGCCGTCGGCAATGTTCTCGACCGTCTCACCCGCCGCGGCGTCACCGACTTTATCGACTTGCACATTCACAGCCACCACTGGCCCACGTTCAACCTGGCGGACTCGGCCATCGTCATCGG
>JASHQB010000170.1 GCA_030037775.1 Candidatus Acidiferrales bacterium | reverse complement strand
CACGCAACTCTTCCAAAGCGGTTGCCGGATCGTAGTGATACATAAGTCCTCCGTGGCGAAAGAAACATTGTAGCGCGGACGGAGGAAATCAGGCAGCGGCAGGCAAAAATTCGTAGCGATCGATGCTGGCGGCGACGCCGGGGATGTCGACGCGCTGCTCCACGCGCAGAATCCTGGCAGCGCAACGGATGCGGACTTCACCGGCGAGGGTGATTTGCTGCGGCAAAGTGAGAACGATCTCGACCGCGCTTCCCTCTTCTGGCGGGGCTTCCATCATAAAGTAGACGCCGCGAAAACTGACGTCACGCGTATGGGCGACTTTTTCTTCGATGGTTCCGTTGTGCGTGAAGCGAACAAGCAACGGGAGGATCATGTTAAAACGACGAGCATTGCGACGGTCCGTGGTTTCCTGGTCCATCTCTCCTCCGAAACGCCGTCGAAATTTCCCCAACCCTAACACTGGTAAGGCGCAGGCGCAATTCTTTTCGCTGTGCGCAGGCAAACGGAGGTTGGCAGCGCAGAAGGATGTGTTTAGACTGCAGAGTTTCAGGATTTCAAATGGCTGAAGCGTTCCATCGAAGCTTTTTCCTCAATGGACCGGCCGGGCGGCTGGAGGCGATGTTGTGGACCGCACCGAAAGCAGAAACGGAGCCGCGGCGCGCCGCGGTCGTTTGCCATCCACATCCGCTCTTCGGCGGAACGATGCACAACAAAGTCGTCTTTCAACTGGCGAAGACCTTGCACCAGGCGGGCGCGCCGGTGCTGCGGTTCAATTTTCGCGGCGCGGGCCTGAGCGAAGGCCGACACGACAAAGGGCGCGGAGAAAGCGGAGATGTGCAGGCGGCGCTGGACTACCTGGCGGCGGAATTTCCGGACAAGCCGATTCTGCTGGCGGGGTTCAGCTTCGGCGCGTACGTGGGCCTGCGCGTGGGATGCGCGGACGCGCGCGTGAAGGAAGTGGTGGGCGCGGGGCTGCCGGTGAATGACTCCGATTTGTCCTATCTGGCGGAGTGCAAAAAACCGAAACTGATTCTGCAGAGCACGCACGACCAGTACGGGTCGCGCGAGCGCATTGATGCGCTTCTTGCAAAGCTACCGGAGCCGAAGAAGCTGGCGCTGATCGACGCACCGGATCATTTTTTCGCGGGGAAGCTGCCGCAAATGGGCGCAGCGCTGGAAGAGTGGTTGGAGGAACGTGATGCGCAAAATTGATGTGCTGTGACCGCCGTGCGTCTTACTGCGACCCGGTGAAAATGCGGCGGAATTGCTCCTGCGAAACAGGCGGAATGCCCGCGAGCCTCAGATTCGCCTTCACGTGGTCAACGCGCTTCATGCCCACCAGGGCCGTGGAGATGCCCGGCGCGGAACGCACAAACTGCAAGGCGCACTCGATGTCGTTGCGAAGGCCGAGCACGGTGTGAATCGACGGCGAGACTTTGCCCACCAGGTGCGTTTGAAGCAGCGAGGCGCTGGCGACCAAGCTGATACCAAGATCGCGCGCGGCCTGAATCATCGAGACGGTTTTGCCGCCGACCGTCTGATTGGGACGAATCAAGGCTTCGGGCATCGCTATATTGAAGGGCAATTGAACAAAACGGAAGTGATGCTCGCCGCCTCCGGCCTGGCGCGCGAGTCCGCATACCGCTTCGAGCGACAAGTAATCCTGCGCGCGCGGATCGTTGCGGAAGGCGTTCCAAGTGGCGACACCATAAGCTCGAATTTTTCCGGCAGCCACTGCCGATTCCAAAACTTCAAAAGCCGCGGCCAAGCGGCGGTTCAAGACGTCGCGGGAAACCTCAGAGAGCTGCGTTTCGGGATTGTGCAAGTAAAAAACGTCGATGCAGGAAAGCCCCAGATTGCGGCGGCTTCTCTCGATTTGATCTTCGATGTAGCGCGGCGCGATGCAATGGCAGCCTGCAGCGATGTCGTCGACAGAAAAAACCCCCTTGGAAATGAACTCATCGTAAAAATAAGCGTTGGGATCGCCGGGCATGTCCCCGTCGGGCGTGAGGAAGCCGGCTTTGGTGCAGACGACCACGCCGTCGCGGGCGAAACCGGCGGTGGAAAGGCTGCGCAGCGCGGCACCGACAGAGCGCTCGCTGCGCTGCATACGATAATTGATGGCGGAGTCGATGAAGTTCACACCGCCCCAAACCGCGGCGACAATGGCTTCGCGGTAGGCCATATCGGTGGCAGGATCAGGCTCACCGAGATAGGTGCCGATGCCGACCGAGGAAATCGCCAGACCTTGGCGTTCGCGGAAGTGTCCCGCGCCGGCGAGCTCTTTGAAGCGCGTGGCGAAACGGCGCGTGCCGTCGAGAGTGGCGAAGCCAGGTGTGAGCGCGTTTTCAGCGGACATGCTTATCTAAAAAATAACGGCAAACGGGCGCTGAGTATAGCAGAGGTTCTGCACAAGTGTTGAAGTCAGCGAACGGATGCCCGCGTAAAGTCCGCGGCCGGACGGTTCAGCCATTGGACCATCCTCATCACCTGAGGAAACGCGGTCCGTCCGCCATTCGCCAAGTGAGTCAGGCTAGAGGGGCCGAGACCGAGTTGCTTCGCTACTCCCATCCACGTCAACTTTCGCTCGAGCCGCTGGGCGTTGAGCGCCGCGTGAAGCTTTTTCGTGTCGAACCGGAGGACGTGGCGCGGGGGAACCTCGGGCAAATAGGCGCCGGCACTTCCGGCTTCTGAGTAACCTGGCACGAAGCTTTCCGGCGTGCGACGCAGCCAGAGGAGCATCTGCAACACGCCGTCACCTTCGGCCACTGTTCTGACGCCGATGGCCTTCACCGTGGATGGACTGAGCGCGTGACGCGAACAGCGCTCGGACCGCGACCGGCCATTCATTTCTCGCGTAGCCTGGGCCCACGAGAGCCCACGGGTTTGTCGCTGCTCATCCAGCGCCGCGTAGAGAGCTCGAAGACTGAAATCACGTGTTCGATTCAAGGCAAAGCTCTCTGCACGAAGGGCGTTTCTAAAGCACGCCAGGTATCCGCGCGCGAAAGCGGCGCTCCTACTCCAAAGCGCGCGAGGTCATGTTTCCCGGCGGCTCACCGCCGGCTACAGCCTGCGCCAGAATGAGCTGACGCGCCTCGACGCGGAGTCGCGGCAGTTGACGGGAAAAGACGATACCGCCGATGACAGCGCCCAAACCGCCGAGCGCCACCGTCCATTGCGCGCCGATACGATTCCCGAGTTCGCCAGCGAGCAGCGAGCCCAGCGGCGCCATACCCATGAACATCATCGAGTAGACAGCCATGGTACGGCCGCGCAGCCGATCGGGAACCATGGCTTGAATCAAGGTGTTGGACGAAGCCATCTGCACCATCATGCAAAATCCCACGGGCACGAGAAACGCGATGGAGACGAAGTACCAGCGCGAAAGAGAAAACAGAATCAGCGCGGTGCCGAATCCCATGCAGGAAAAAGCGACCCATTTGCTGAGGCCCTTGAGTCCGGTACGCGAAGCCAGAATCAGCGCGCCGGTGAGCGCGCCCACACCGGT
>JASHQB010000169.1 GCA_030037775.1 Candidatus Acidiferrales bacterium | reverse complement strand
ATTTCTTCCGCGGGCAGGCCGACGGTGCCTTTGCGGTCGGCCACGCGGACGATTACAGCGGCGACGGCAACGTCGTAGGAGTCGGGCGGCGGCAGAGAAACGGAATTTGCGTTGGTGAACGTGGCGTCGACGCGAATGGTTTGCACGGAAGCGGCGGGGTCGCGAAGCTCCTGCTCGACGATAGTGCCAGGATAAGGGTCGGGATCGCCGGAGACGACGACGAGCAATACGCGCAGCGGTTTTGCTGCGTCGAGGGGAAGAATTTTCTGATTGTCGCGAATGAGAGTGATGCCGCGAGAGGCGATGGCTTGCGCTTCGGTTCTGAATTGTGGTGTGCCGAAGACAGTGTTCAGACGATTCAAATCCACGAGGCGGGAATTCTCCAGATTGAGCTGGGCTTTCGCGCGCAGAATGCGGCGGACGGCGTCGTTGACTTTCGCGATCGGCAGCTCGCCAGACTCGACGGCTTCTTTCATGGCTAGGATCGCGGCGTCTGGATTCGGCGGGATGAGAAGAACGTCGACGCCGGCGTTGACGGCGCGCACGGCGACGTTGGGAGGCGAATCGATTTGCGTGACGCCGGCCATGTCGAGCGCGTCGGTGACTTCGATGCCGTCGAAGCCCATTTGCTTGCGCAGCAAATCGGTGAGGATGCGGGGGGAAAGTGTAGCGGGAACATTTTTGTCGGGCTCGAGCGCGGGCACGACGAGATGGCCGGACATCACCGCGCCGACTTTGGCGGCGATGGCGGCGCGGAAGGGAACGAGTTCGACGCGATTGAGCTCGGCGAGATCGCCGGGGACCACAGGGACGGAAATGTGCGAATCGGTGTTGACGTCGCCATGGCCCGGGAAATGCTTCGCGGTAGCGAGAGCGCCATTTTCCTGCACGCCGCGAATGAATTGCGCGACGAATTGGGCCACGCGCGCGGGATCTTCGCCGAAGGAGCGCGTGTTGATGATGGGATTATCGGGATTGTCGTTCACGTCGGCGTCGGGCGCGAAAATCCAATTGAGGCCGGCAGCGCGCGCTTCGATGGCGGTGATTTCTCCCATGGTGAAGGCATCGCGCGGATCGCCGGTGGCGGCGACAGCCATCGCGGAGGGAAGAGAAGTGCCGTCGGCGAGGCGCATAGCGGTGCCGTTTTCAAAATCGGCGGAGACGAAAAGCGGAATTTTCGCGGCGCGCTGCAGCTCGTTGGAGAGCGCGGCCGTGGGATAGACCTGGCTGCGCTCGACGCCGGTGGGGGTTCGCTGCGCCTGGAGAATCAAGCCGCCGATATGTTGCTCTTTGACTTCGCGGAGCAGGTCTTGAAAATCGGGGTCGCCGGCGGAAGTGAAGCGGCCCCAGTAATAAACCACGACCATTTGGCCCAGTTTTTCATCGAGCGACATTTTGGCGAGCGTTTGCTGCACCCATTTTTCCCCGGCGCCGGTTCGCGAAGGCGCGGCGGCTGCGGGTTTGCTTTTTTGCGCTTTTGCGGAAGGAGTCATGAGAAAAAGTAGCGCGGCGAGCAGTATGACGCGTTCATGCATCGGCCGGCAAAAACTTTTCGCGGGAATAATCCTTGGTTGACGCGTTCATTTCGCGGCTGTATATAGCACAGGGTTCTATGACGCACAACAAACGGTCTGGCTGCGTGTTTCCAATCCGCATTTTTGCAATTTTAATTCTCATTTTACTGGGTGTCGCTCCGATGTCCGCGCAAAAGAGCATCTCCGCGACGGCAACGGGCCACAAAAACACGCCGCAGAGTTCGCTGAGCGCGAAATTAGCCGTGCTGGACGGCGTCATCCAGGAGGGAGTCGAGCAAGGCGCGATGCCCGGCGCTGTGCTGCTGGTGAGCCATCGCGGGCGCGTGATTTATCGCAAAGCGTTTGGCGAGCGCTCGGTCCTGCCGACGCACGAAAAGATGACCGTGGACACGATTTTCGATCTAGCGTCGCTGACGAAACTGTTTGCGACCACGCCTTCGATCATGCGCCTGCTGGAAGAGGGGAAAATCCGGCTGAACGATCCGCTGGTGAAGTACATGCCGGAGTTTGCGCCGAACCGCAAGGATCAGATCACCATTCGGATGCTGCTGACGCACATGAGCGGGCTCGCGCCGGACCCGCCGCTGGAGGCTGCGCAGGCGGGGGAAGACGCGCTGATGCAGGAAATTGATAATGAGACGCTGATCGCGCCGCCGGGAGATCGATTCGTTTACAGCGACACGAATTTCATTTTGCTGGGCGAGCTGGTGAAGCGCGTCACGGGCGAGCCGCTCGATCAGTACGCGATGGAGAATTTTTACAAGCCGCTGCGCATGACGCATACGAGATTTTTGCCGCCGGAGTCGTGGGTCCCGAATATCGCGCCGACGGAGGAGATTGATTTGCCGCCGGGCGCGAAGCCGGGCTCGGGGCTGGGACACGTCTTGCGCGGTGTGGTGCACGACCCGCGTTCGCGAGCGATTGGAGGAGTTGCCGGGCACGCGGGGCTTTTTTCGACAGCGGATGATCTGGCGATTTATTGCCAGATGATGCTCGATGGGGGAGTCACGACAGTGGGCGGCGCGCCGCGAAGAATCTTTTCCGCGGCGACGGTGCACAAAATGACCACGCCGCAGACGCCTCCGTGGAGCCCGAATGTGCGCGGGCTCGGCTGGGACATTGACACGGCATATTCATCGCCGCGTGGAGATTTGTTTCCGCTGGGCTCGTACGGGCACACGGGATTTACGGGCACGTCGGTGTGGATCGATCCGGCGAGCCAGACGTTTGTGATTTTGCTGGCAAACGCGGTGCATCCGTACCAGCGCACCGGCATGGTCGCTGTGAGGTCGAAAGTGGCGACCGCGGTTGCGGCGGCGCGGAATATTGGAGACACGAAGGGCTTCTCGTCGAAGGTGGAACGCAGCGCCGATGCGCAGCGGCCCTACGGGTTGGACGGAATTTACCATCGCAGCGACGAGACGCAGACGGGGATCGATGTGCTGGAGCAGGAGAATTTTGCGCCGCTCGAGGGAAAAACAGTCGGCCTGATTACGAATCAAACCGGCGTGGACCGCGAGGGACGGCGGACGATTGATGTCCTGGCGCACGCGCCGGGGGTGAAGCTCGCGGCGATTTTCAGTCCGGAGCATGGAATTTTTGGCAGGGAAGATGAGAACGTCGCGTCGACGACGGACGCGGCCACGGGCTTGCCGATTTACAGTTTGTACGGGGAGACGCGGCGGCCGACGGATGAAATGCTGCGCGGACTCGATGCGCTGGTGTACGACATTCAGGACGCAGGGGTGCGGTTTTACACGTTTACCACCACGATGGAATATACGATGGAGGCCGCGGCGCAGCATCACATGGCCTTTTATGTGCTCGACCGGCC
>JASHQB010000168.1 GCA_030037775.1 Candidatus Acidiferrales bacterium | reverse complement strand
TCAAATGCTGCCGGCCTGGGCCGTAAGCCCTTTCGCGCATACACTGCCTTGGCTTGAGTTCGGTCTCGGCATTTTGCTTTTGCTTGGCATTGGTTTGCGCTACGTCTCTATAGCAGGGACTCTGCTGCTCGCGTTGTTCTGGGGTGTGGTCATTCGTTCCTACGCCATGCATCTGGCCATCAACTGCGGCTGCTTCGGCCCGAATGAAAAGCTGACCGGCTGGAGGGTCGTGGAGGACGGGGGCTTCTTCGCTCTCGGCGTCGCCGTAACCGTAGGCGCCTTCATACTTCATCGCCGCAGCCGCCTCGGCGCCTCCGCCTTCCCGCAGACGGAATTACCCGCTCACTAGTTTTGCTGTTCTCAATCACCCGTGCGTCGTATCATCCCAACCACATTTGAGGAGAGCACCATGTCCGCAAAAACCAAGTTCCTGATGCTCCTGATCCCAGCCCTTGCGCTCTTTTCCGCTGCCGCCGACGCTCCCGCGCCCTTCACCCTCCACCAGGTCGGCCCCGGCGTTTGGGCGGCCATCGACAATCCTGCCGCCAAGGCCGCGCGCGCCGGCGCCAACGCCGGATTCGTCATCGGCAGCGACGGCGTGCTCGTCGTCGACACCTTCGAAAATCCCGCCGCCGCACAGGAACTGCTGAACCAGATTCGCCAGAAAACCAATCTGCCGATTCGCTTCGTCGTGAATACCCACTACCACCTTGACCACGTCGCCGGAAACAACATTTTTGCTGCCGCCGGCGCCACCATTCTGGCGCAGCAGAATGTCCGCGCCTGGGAGCGCACCGAAAACAAGAAATTCTTCGGCACCAAGATCACCCCTGAGCAGACCGCGATGATCGAATCTCTCGCCCTCCCTTCCATCACCTATCAGGACGGCATCCAACTCTACCTCGGCACCCGCCAGGTCATCATTCGCTCTCTGCCCGGGCACACCGGCGGAGACAGCGCCGTCTTCATTCCGGATGCCAACGTCGTTTTCTTCGGCGACCTTTTCTGGAATCACACTCTGCCGAACCTGATCGACGCTTCCACCAAGCCCTGGATAGAAACTCTGGACATCGGAATCCAGAACCACCCTGACGCGACTTTCGTCCCCGGTCACGGCGAAGTAGGGCGCGTGCAGGACGTGAAGGATTTTCGCGGTTATTTGTCCGACTTGCGCGCCGATGTCGCGCAGGCGCAGGCCGCCGGCAAATCGGGCGACGCGCTCACCGACGCTGTCTTGCCGGAGCTTCAGCAGAAATATGGCTCGTGGGACGCTTTCGCTTACTTCGCCAAGCCAGATATTCACTACACCGATCAAGAATTGCAGGGGAAGAAGCGCATTCCGCAGCCGCTTGCTCAGTAGGACGCTGCGCGTCGAGTCTGTCGAAAATCCTGCGGATTAACTCTCCGGGCCGCGCGGCGTGCCGTGCCGGGGCCCTTCTTTGTCGGTTCGAATGACCATGCTGACCAGCGGAACTTCCAAAGTCTCGCCGCTCTCTTGCGGGCTTTGCGGCTTCCACGGGCTTAGCCAGTAGTCGATCGCCAGCCACAAGCTATACGATGGCCGTGAAAAGCCCAGGCAAAGCACTGCGCCGAAAACGATCCACAGAACATTTTTCTGCACGTACGAGAGGTGCGTCAACTCAGGAAGGAAAAGCGACGGAACAAACACGGCCAGAAAAATCGCGGCCGATAGCGCATAATCCAGATACATCGCCCCGGCGTAGTAACCGGACTCTGGATAAAACGAGAGCCCGCACACCGGGCATTCGTCGCGCATTTTGAAAAAACTGGAAAAGACGCGGCCTTCTCCGCAGTTTGGACAGCGAAAACGCAACCCCCGTTTCAGCGCCTGGGAAAAGGGCGGCTTCATCGCATTTCTCCTTGCAGTGGCCGGACCATCACCCGAATCTCGTGTCTCATTATAACTCCCAGGGCGTCCGCTCGTCTCATGGGATTTTGACTCTGGCAGGCCGGCTTCAGTTTCCGATTTTTCGCCCGGGACGGAAAAAAATTCCCGCGCCGCGCAAGCCTACTGAAGTTTCGCGTATTCCGCTTTGGCCTGTTGCAGAATGGGAATATCCGGGTCGGCGTCTTTCCAAGAAGCAAAAAAATCCTGATACGCCATCCGCGCCCCAGCCGCATCGCCCTGCATCGCGCGTGCTCGCGCTAGGCCCAGCTTCGCGAGCGGATAAACGGCATCCAGTGCAAACAGGCCATGGTGGTCAATCATTGCCTGAAAAGCGGCGGCGGCAGCTTTTCCGTCTTTCGCTTGCAGATTCGCCTGACCGAGGAAATACAGATAATCGCGATTGGGGGCCCAGCGATACTGATCGACAGGTTGCAGGATGGTCAAAGCTTGCTGCGGGTCTTTGCGATCCATCGCCAGAATGGCGCGCACAATCGGAGAATCGATGCCGTTGAAAGAGACATCCTTCGGATTGGTCTTCGCCAAAATCGCCAGAGCTTTTTCGGCCGGCGCCGTGTCGCCGCACATCGCCAGCGCGTCGACCACACTCAGGTCCGGCTGATCGGGTGCCAGCGAAAGCGATTTCTCCCCGTCCGCGCGAGCCTTCTGCGCGTAGCCAAACACGGCTTCAATGGATGCGCGCTGACCGAGATTGTTGGCCATGCTTTTTTTCGATGGTGGCTGCGAACCTGCGCCCTCCTGCGTTTCCAGGATTTTTTCGGCCTCAGCCACCTTCCCTAGAATGATGTCGGTCAAAGTTGCCAGCTGATCGGCCGCCTGCTTGCCCCCGGGCTTGGAACGGATCCAGTCCATCTGTTCTTTTTGGACCGGCGCGTCGCCCTGAACAAACGCAATTTCCCAGAGTTGCTGATGATGGCTGGCGGCATCGGGGTTCTTTTCGAGGCCTTTTTGATCGATGGCCTTGGCTTCGTCAAACCGATTCCGGTAGATGTAAGCGTTCGCCAATTGACTCCCGACGACCACGCTGTCGGGGTTGATCTGGTAAGCGGTTTGCAGTTGCTGCGTGCCTTCGTCAAGTCGCCCGACGATCAGGTATTGACTGCCCAGATTGACCCAGGGCGTTTCGTCGCGAGGATAGGTTTGCTCCCAGAGCAAGTATGTCTGCTCGGTTTTTCCAAAATCATCTTCTGCGAACTCGTAATAATGGGAATCGATGTAGAGTTTTTCGCGTTCGCTGGCTCGGTCGCGCAACGCGAAAGCCTTCTTCATATTCTCCGCGGATGGATCGCCGCCGTTCCCGTTGTTCATGTTCGAGTAGATCGTGCCCAGCGTCGCGTAGGCCATCGCAAAGTTAGGATCGAGCGCGATGGCATGTTGGAGCAGCGGAACGGCCGCGGCGAAATCGCCCATCTCCAGGTCGCGCCGTGCCGTCGAGTAAGCCTTCAGCGCTTCCAGCGAACTCGTCGTCGCCGTCTCGACCGGCATGTCGTATTTCTGAATCGTGGCCAGCGATTCGCCGAGCTTGGAACGCATCCCCGACGCCAGCTTGCCCAACGCGGGGAGGATGTTGTTCTTGCCATTGGCGTCAGCCTCGACGCGCGCCAGCGACGCGCCCGTTTCGCAATTCACCGCCTCCAACGTCAACGCGTACTGATCGCCGATGCCTGAAATGGTTCCGTCCAGCACGGCGCGGCTGCCGTCGCGCTGGCAGACTTGCCGCGCAAGCTCCGGCGCCAGCCGCGCGTTCAGCGGCTGCTCCATGAAGCTCAGCGTCTGCCGCATCGCCGAATCGGAGACCACATTCAGGAAAGGCGACTCCGCCAGCTTTGCCGCCAGCGCCTCGCGCAATGAGCCGTCAAAAACCGCATCGCCCGTTGTGTTGACGAAGTCCGCTAGCACAATCGAATCCTTCGTCGTCAGCATTGGCTTGCGATTTTCGTACAGAAACGCGCTCACGGTGACCACCACGGCCACAATCAAGAACCCCGTAGCGAAAAGCCGCAAACGCTTCTTTCCGGTCGGCGCCGCCTCGTCGACCACTGTTGCCGCCGTCGTAAATTCTGAGCTGATCCGCGACGCGCCCGACGCCGCGCTCCCCCCTCCGGGCTCTGCGTTCGCCGTTCGCACCGCTGGCCGCGCGCCCGTACGTCCTGAATCGGTGTCTCGTTTCAGCCGCGACAAATCCGCGCGCATCTCCGATGCATGCTGGTACCGCAAATTCCTGTCTTTCTCGAGCGCTTTGTCTATGATCTCTTCGAGCTTCTCCGGAATGTCCGGATTCGCCCGGCTCGCCGCCGCCGGATCGCGATTCAAAATCGCTTCCTGAATGACGCCCGTGGTGTTCCCGGAAAACGCCTGCCGCCCCGTCGCCATTTCGTACAGCACCAGGCCAAACGAAAAGAGGTCCGTGCGCGCGTCCAGCGGCTCGCCCCGCACCTGCTCCGGGGACATATACGCCACCGTGCCCAGCGCCGTCCCCGGGCTTGTCAGCAGCGCCTCGCCCGCATCCGCCGTCGGCGAGCCCGAACTGTTGTCGTGCGCCGTGCTCGTCGCCACCGTCAGTTTCGCCAACCCAAAATCCAGAATCTTCGCGTGCCCGCGCTCCGTCACGAAAATATTCGCCGGCTTGATGTCGCGATGGACGATGTTCTTCGCATGCGCCGCGTCCAGTGCGTCCGCGATTTCCCCGCCCAGCTCCAGCGTCATGTCCAGCGGCAAAGCCCGCCCGCCGATGCGATTCCTCAGCGTCTGCCCTTCCAGATACTGCATCGCGATGAACAGCTTGCCTTCGTGCTCTCCGATTTCGTAAATCGTGCAGATATTCGGATGGTCCAGCGCCGAAGCCGTCCGCGCTTCCCGCTGAAAACGTTCCAGGGCTTGCCGATCGCTGGCCAGGTCTTCCGGCAGGAATTTCAGCGCCACGAAGCGCCCCAGCTTAGTGTCTTCGGCCTTGTACACCACGCCCATCCCGCCGCCGCCGAGTTTTTCGACCACGCGGTAGTGGCTGATGGTGCTGCCGATGAAGGATGGGGCGTCTGGCACGAGGGAATCTTACGGTTGCTTCACGGACCAAGTCAACGCACCCAAAAGCGGCGCACCAGGCGGACGCCACTACATTCAGGAATGCGTGGCGTGCTCCTACAGGTGAGAATGACTGCGGAGCTCATGCGGCATCGGGATGCTCGCGCGTACCCGCGTGCCCGGTGACGCCGCCGTGATCTCCAGCCGCCCGCCGAATTCCCCGACACGCTCGCGAATGCCCGCCAAGCCCATTCCCGCGCCTATTCCGTTCACTTGGAAGTTTCCCAGCATTTCCCGCGCGATTCCCTGGCCGTAGTCCCTCACGTCCACAATCGCATCGTTCGGCGTCAACTCCAATCGAATGTCCACCGCCGCGCTTCTTGCACCAACGCCTCCAATTGCGCGTGGCTCTCTTCCAGAGCGGCCTGCGCTTCTTTCCGCAGCGCAATTTCCGCCTCCAGCGCTTGGGGCAATACAGCGAAAAGCTGAGAACGTAATGATTCCGCCCGAGTTCGCTGCGTGCTGCTCGAAACCACCTTCGGCGATGTGCCGTCTAAGACTTTGACTTTCTGGTCACGCTGTCACTATCATAGCCGCGACAGTTCTAAGGGAGCCCCAGGTGATTCGCAAGGCTCGTCAAGCTCGGCCCGCGTCGCAGTATCTTCCACACATTCTTGATTCCGCAATTCGCAGGGGGTGCATTTATGTCGTCGCATGACGATAAACCGCGTCCGAACGGCGAAGAGAAGCCGAATCGTTCGCACGCCAAAGACGCGCAAGACAAGAATCTGCCGGATCTCTCGCGGCGCCGCTTCATCAAGGGCGCCGGAATCGCCGGCATGGCCGCCTCCGCCGGCGCTCTTCTCGCGGATCGCGTCGTCGAGG
Source organism: Candidatus Acidiferrales bacterium (assembly GCA_030037775.1). Taxonomy (GTDB): domain Bacteria; phylum Acidobacteriota; class Terriglobia; order Acidiferrales; family UBA7541; genus DAHUXN01. Next base: position 11,028 of record JASHQB010000168.1, on the reverse strand, counting down.
CCCTGCCGCGCCCGCAAACCGGTGCAGCGGGTGCCGCCGGCGTCCTCGGCCCCGGCGAAGTCCCCGTCACACTCAGAATCAACGGCAAAACGCAAACGCTCAATCTTGAGCCGCGCGTCATGCTCCTCGACGCTTTGCGCAACCATCTCGATCTCACTGGCGCAAAAAAAGTTTGCGACCGCGCTACCTGCGGCGCTTGCACCGTTCACATCGACGGCCGCGCCGTTTATTCCTGTACCACACTCGCCATCGACGCCCAGGGCCGCGAAATCACCACCATCGAAGGCATTGGAAGCGCCGAGCATCTCAGCCCCATGTCGCAGGCGTTCTGGAATAACGACGCGCAGCAGTGCGGCTTCTGCACTCCCGGCTTTGTGATGGCCTGCACCGCCTATCTCAACCATGAACCGCATCCCACCCGCGAAGGCCTCGAAAAATCTCTCGGCGGCAATATCTGCCGCTGCGGCACCTACATGGGAATTAAGGACGCCGTTCTCGAAGCCGCCAACGCCACCAAGTCGAAAGGAGCGGTAGCCTAATGGCCGACTATCACTGGCCTCCCGCCGACCACCGAGCCCTCATCGGCAAGCGCATCAAGCGCATCGACGGCCCGCAAAAGTCCTCTGGTCAGGCCAAATACTCTTACGACATCAATCGCCCCGGCATGCTTTGGGGCAAAATGGCCACCTGCCCTTACGCTCACGCGAAAATCACGAAAATCGACACTAGCGCTGCCGAAGCCATGCCCGGCGTGAAGGGCGTCGTCACTATCGTGCCCGAGGGCCAGGAAGTTTTTTGGGCCGGTCAGGAAATCGTCGCCGTTGCTGCCGATACGGAAGAGCGCGCTGAAGCTGGCGCGGATGCCGTCAAGATCGAATATCAGCAACTGCCCTACCTCGTTGCCGACACTGACCCGCAACAAGCCGGCGCGCAATACACCAAGCAGCTCGAAAACAAGGTCGCGGGAAATCCTGATCAGGCTTTCCAGCAAGCCGACGTCGTCAGCGAAGGCGACTACGGCGTCCCGGTCATCACGCACTGCTGTCACGAAACTCACGGGCAGGTCACCGAATGGGACGGCGACGATCTCCATGTTTGGCCTTCCACGCAAGCCGTCAGTGACATGGCTGGCGAATACGTCGAAGGCCTCGGCCAGATGGGCATCAAAATCGCCGCCAACAACGTCCACGTCGACACCCAGTACATGGGCGGAGGCTTTGGCAGCAAATTCGCCGCGGATACCTGGGGCATCGCCTGCGCACAACTCTCGAAGAAAACCGGCCGCCCCGTCAAAATGATGCTCGAGCGCGACCAGGAACTCATGGTCGCCGGCTGCCGGCCCTCCATGCACGCGCATGTCAAAGTCGCTGCCAAGCGCGACGGCACTCTTGTCGCCTGGGATTCCGACACCTGGGGAACGCAGGGCCCGCAAGCGGAAGGCTCCCCGACTCTGCCCTACGTCTTGGAAGTTCCCAACGTCCGCGCAAAGTACACTGCGGTTCTCACCAATATCGGCCCGGCCCGCGCCTGGCGCGCGCCCAATCATCCTCAGATGGCGCTCATCTCCAACGGCGCCATGGAAGATCTCGCCGCCAAACTCAACATGGACCCTGTCGACTTCTACCTCAAGAACATCGACCTCGCCGGCTCGCACGCGAAAATCTATCGTGACGAGTTTGCCAAGGCCTCCGAACTCATGGACTGGAAATCCAAATGGCACCCGCGGGGCCAGGGCAGTTCCGGCGTACTGAAGCGCGGCGTCGGCCTTTCCATTCACACTTGGGGCGGCCGCGGCAATATGAGCAACTGTCAGGTCGTCATCCATCCGGACGGTTCCGTCGAAACCAACATCGGCAGCCAGGACCTCGGCACCGGAACCCGCACGGTCATTAACATCGTCACTGCCGAAACGCTCGGCCTGCCGCTCAGCGGCGTCAAAGTCAATCTCGGCGACAACAAATATCCGCCCGCCGGCGCATCCGGCGGCTCCACCACCGTCAGCGGCGTCAGCACCTCCACGCGCATGGCCGCGACCAGCGCGCTAAACGAACTACTCGCCAAAGTCGCTCCATCGTTCGGAACCACTCCGGACAAACTCGAAGCCTGGGACGGGAAAATTCAAGTCATCGGCGACTCGTCCAAATCAATTCCCTGGAAGCAGGCCTGCGCCAAGCTCGGCACCGCTTCCGTCACCGGCACGGGCCGCACGAACAACGCGCTGATGTCCAGCGGCGTCGGCGGCGTTCAGATGAGCGAAGTGGAAGTCGACACCGAAACCGGCATCGTCCGCATGATCAAGCACGTCGCCGTTCAGGATTGCGGCCTCGTCATCGACGTCAAAACCGCCGAAAGCCAGGTCTTCGGCGCCTGCATCATGGGCGTCTGTTATGCCATCTACGAAGAGAAAATCATGGACCAGCCGACGGGCCGCTGCCTCAACGCCAATATGGAGTTTTACAAACTCGCCAGCATCGCCGACATCGGCGAAATCGTCGTCCACATGATGCAGGGTCCCGGCTACGACGAGCGCGGAACCATCGGCCTCGGCGAGCCGCCCGTCATTTCGCCCGGTGCGGCCATTTCCAACGCCGTCGCCAACGCCATCGGCGTCCGCGTCCCTGAACTTCCGCTCACGCCGGACCGCGTCCTCACCGCTCTCGGCAAGGTCGGCAAAGAAGGAGGCATGGTCTAATGGACGCATTCGAATACGCAAGTCCCTCAACAGTCAAAGAAGCAATCGCCCTTCTTGGCTCGGACTGGGAAGACGCCTCCGTCTTCGGCGGAGGCACCGACCTGATCTCTCTGCTCAAAGACGACGTCGAGGAAACCAAGCGCCTCGTCAACATCAAGCGCATCGGCGCTCTCCACGCCATTCAGAACGACCACGGCTCTTTGCGCATCGGCGCTGCCGTCACCATCGAGCAATTGATGTCCGCCTCCGACGTCCGCAGGGATTTCCCTTCCATCCCTGACGCCGCCGAAGGCATTCGCAGCCCGCAGCTTCACAACATGAGCACCGTCGGCGGCTGGATCTGCCAGCGCCCGCGCTGCTGGTATTACCGCAACGGCTTCGGCCTTCTCGCGCTCGACGCCAGCGGAAAATCTCTCGTCGAGCAGGGTGACAATCGCTACCACGCCATCTTCGGAAACTCTGGCCCGGCAAAATTCATCAGCCCTTCCAGCCTGGGGCCGGTGCTCCTCGCGCTCGACGGCAGAATCCACATCGAAGGGCCCAATGGCCCGCGCGACATCGCTGCTCGCGAGTTTTTCGTGACTCCGCAAAAACAAGGCGATCGCGAACTGGCTCTCGCTCCCAATGAAATCGTCACCGGAGTCTCGATCCCTGCAGCTTCGCGCGGCATGCGCAACGGATGGTACGAAGTGCGCCCCAAGGAAGGCCTTGATTGGCCGCTGACTTCCGCCGCCGTCGCCCTGAAAATGAATGGCGCCACGGTTGAAAGCGCGCGCATCGCCATGGGCCACGTCGCGCCCACGCCTTGGCCCGCCGATGACGCCGCCAAGTGGCTTGAGGGCAAGACCATCAACGAAGACACCGCTGCGAAGGCTGGCGATGCCGCCGTGCAAGGCGCCACGCCGCTCAGCCGCAACGCCTACAAAGTTCAGCTCGCGCGCGTCGCCGTCAAACGCGCCCTGCTCGCCGCCGTCGGTCAGCTCGCCACCGCGGCCAGCGCCTAGGCTTGTTTAGGTTGTCATCCTGAGCGAAGCGAAGGATCTCGCTCCGGCCTTTGAATCTGCTGTTTCGTTTTTCGAGTTTCGATTTTCGTCTTTAAGGAGTTTGAACCATGTTGAATTCTTCCACCGCACCGAGCCTTAACATCCTCATCTCCACCGGCGAAGTCTGCCGCTCCATGCGCTCCAAAAAACTCTTCTACCAGCAGGACGAAGACGCCTCCCCCGCCGCCAACGCCGGGCCCTTCTGGTGCTCGCGCACGCAGCGGCCCGTCGGCCCCGATGGCCAATTCGTCGCCCTCGCCTCCTGCCGCCCCGGCCGCTCCTGCTGCCAAACCGCCTGAGCTATTCAGATTGCTGCGGAGCACGAACCCACGGATGGGCGCCAGAGTCAGCGCCCTTCCCAATGTCCGTCGCGGCTAGCCGTGAGAAGAACTGCGAATCGAGCCTGCGGAGGAGCTATGCGCTCAACGAGCATCGCCTTTCTTTGGGTGGTAGCAATCATTTTGTTTCTGCCGCCGGCGCTTTCGCAGCCGGCGGCCTCGCCGTCAATCGCAGCGCTTCCGCCTCCTTTGGCCGATTATCACTTGCATATCCAAAGCAGGGCGCTCAGCGACGTTCTGCGGCGCGCCGCTGCCCAAGACCCTAAGCTGTTCGAGGGGATGAGCCCTGCCTTATTGAACCCAAGGTCTGGCGCAGACGCTCTGCGCGTTTTGAATGACGCTGGCATCCGCTGTGGCGTGCTGCTTTCAGAAGCCTACATGTTCACGTCTCCCTATTTCGACGTTCACAACATCGACAAGGACCGTCTCACGCGCGAGGAGAACGCATTTAACGTCGCCCAAGCGGCGCAGTCGAAAGGCCGCCTCGTCGCGTTTATCAGCGTCAATCCGCTGTCTCCCGCCGCCACCAGCGAGATCGCCTATTGGAAACGAGCCGGCGGTGCGAGCGGCATCAAGCTGCACCTCGCGAACAGCCAGTTTGACTTTGCACTTCCCGCCAACATTCAAGCCCTCAAGCAAGTCTTCCTTGAAGCAAACAAGGACTCGTTCCCGCTCATCATCCACCTGCGCAATCGCCAGGATTTCGGCGCCGCCCAAGTGAACACCTTCGTCGACGAGATCCTGCCAAGCGCGGGCAGCCTGCCAGTCCAAATCGCTCACGGCGGCGGCTGGGGCGGTCTCGATGATCAAACCATCGCGGCGCTCTCGGCTTTCTCAGACGCCATTGCCGCGCATCGCCCAGGCACCGAACGCCTGACCTTCGATCTTGCGCTGGTGGTGGTTGACGACCATACCGATGCGGCGAAGGCCCAGGGCTTTGTCGATCTCATGCGCAAAATAGGAATCGAGCGCTTTGCCATGGGTTCGGATTGGCCCGCTCTGTACACTCCCGGTCAATACGTTCATCTGGTCGAGCGCGAGCTGCCCCTGAAGTCCCAGGAATGGCGCGTAATTCTCGCGCACCGTTCGGACTACATTCCGAAGCCGCCCTCGCCTCGTCCGGCGACGTCAAAGCCCAACGCCGCCGCGGCAAATTGAGGCACAACGAACGTGCGTCCACTTGCTTCGCGCATTCCACAGTGAGAAACTATAGACGTTGGGAGGTCCCACATGAAAACGAAACTCGCCCTTCTCGCCGCCGCGTTTCTGATGGCCATTCCTGTGATGGCCCAGGCAAATCATATTTCTGGCAACTACATGGAATTTCGCAACGCCGACGTTTATACCGGCCCGTGCTTCGCCAATTCCCAAGTCGGCCTCACCGGCCAAAATGCCGTCCTCGCCTGGCAAGTCACTGACGGCCAGTGGAATGGCGTTTCGCTCTCCGGTCTCGGCGTCGTCGCCGTTGTTCGTGCCAGCGCCACGCTCGGCGATCCCTACGCCGACCCGCTGCCCGCCAAGGCCGTTATCTTCGTCGACGCTCGCGCCACCCAAGCGCAGCAGGCCGCGCTCATCTCCTTCGCCCAATCGCAGTCCGCCGGCCTTCTCGACAATATCGTCGCCACGAATCTCGCACCCATTTCCTTCTCCGCCGACTCGTCCCGCATGGGCTGGCAAACCCTCGCCGTCGGCAACACCGTGAGACTTTCCACCCGCGCCATCAGCATGAACGACATGATTTGCCACAACGAAGAAACCTACTATCCGCCGCTCGCCGCGCACCTCACTCATTCCATGCCGGTCGTCGCCAGCGATAGCAGCTACCAGGGAAATTCCCTCGGCGTCACCTGGGACGATTCCAATCGCCGCAGCTCCTTCGTCGGCCATTTCGCACAATAATTTCTTCCTTGAATTTGCACCTGCAAAAAGCCCGCCATCTCGGCGGGCTTTTTCTTTCGCACTGTGCTTTCTGATTGCCTGGAAACCGCCCGCACCGGATAATCATCCTTTACTGTGAAGGCTTATTTTCGTACAGGAGACTCGCAATGATTCGTCGCTTTGCGCACTTCTTCCCCGCCGTCGCTCTCGCGCTGGCCTTCGCCACCTCCGCATCCGCCCAGGACTACAAAGCGGCAACCAGCGCCGTGCCCGTTCCTCCGGAAATTTCCTCAGCCATCCGCGCCCTGTTGTCCCCGGCGTCAACTTCCGTCGCTGGACCCGGAGGCAGCCCCTATTGCGAAATCTGGATGCGCACCGGCATTCCCGCCGCCGCGCAGCCGAGCAGCGCTCTCGGCGTCAACTACGGCACGCTCGTTGAAGGAGAAGTCGTCGGTGCCATTCACTTCGATGTCGCCGTGAAGGATTTCCGCAACCAGTCCGTCAAACCCGGCACCTATCTCATGCGCTATGGCCAACAGCCCGTCGATGGCAACCATCAGGGCGTCTCCGATTATCGCGACTTCTTCCTGTTGACCCCACCCGATCAAGACGCCTCGGCCGACAACCTTGCCGACAACGCCATGTATGTCCTCAGCCGCAAGACCACCACCACCGGCCATCCTTCGGTCTGGAGTCTTGTTCCCACAGACAGCGCCCCGGCCTCCCTCCCCGGCGCCGCGCAAAACACCGACGAGAATTTCTGGGCCGTGTACTTCAAGGCCGCCATCGGCTCTTCTCCAACAACCCTCGGTCTCGTCATTTTCGGCCACGCTGCAACGCCCTAAGCCGCCGGCATGTATCTTTGCGCTCATTGCCAGCGTCCCATCAATTCCGCCAGCGCCGTCTGTCCATACTGTGGAGCAAGGCAGACCGAGCTTGAGTCCGGGCCGGCGCAGCAACAAAAAAAAAGCAGTTCGCCGAAACTCATCATTGCGGTTTTGGCCGCCGTCGCTGGCATCTGGGCCATCATTTGGTTTGCGCTTCCCGTGCGTTTTGAGAACCCGCGCCCTGTCGCGGAGCGCTCTGCACTTGAAGCCGTCCGCGAACTCCAGCATCAGCTGGCGACCTACGAAAACGGCGCCGGCTCCTTTCCTTCCTCGCTCGAAGCGCTCGGCGATCCCGCCCGCGAAGCCGCGCAGGCCGCCATGTCCGGCGGCTATTCTCTTCGCTACACGCCGGCCCAACCTGACCCCAGCGGCAATCCTCGCGCCTACGCTCTGGTCGCAATCCCTCGAAATTACGGCTACGAAAGTCTCTATACGGATCAATCCGGAGTGATTCACGCCACGCGAGACAATCGCCCGGCCACCGCTCAGGATCCGCCCTTGAAATAGCCCGTCGCGGTTTGAGAAAAAGACTCCTGAAAAAACAAAACCGCCGCAAGCCGCGCGGTCACCCGCGCAAACTCGCGGCGTCTTCGAACTCCCCGGCGACAGCTTTACCGGCGGCGCTTCTTCGAACGCCCCTTCGCCTTAGACTTTCCCTTTGCCTTCTTCTTCGGCGCGGCTTTCTTCGCCTTCTTCGCCTTCCGCGACTTCTTCGCCTTGCCTTTTGCCGCTGATTTCCGCGCCTTGCCTGCCCGCGCTGGTTTCGAAGGCGCACGGCGGGCCGGCGAGTTTTCCGGCTCGGCTTCTTCTTCGTCGCCGGATTCGATCTCGATCACCTCTTCTTCCACAACGACTTCGTCGTGCTCTTCGCCGCCCGGCTCCGCTTGTTCCTCTTCTTCTTCAAAACCCGGGAGCTCGTTTTCTTCTTCGTTCTCGTGAAACTTGGCTTCGAACATATTCTTCCTCCGTGGGGCTTTGGGGCTCACCGGCAATTACCCACTTGGTTCTTTTAATCGCAGTCTTGGAAGTTTGTCAAGGCGCAAAGTCAGGCGGACCATTGCGGGACCGCCGCAGAAAACTGTGCCATTCCGGCCATAAATCAGAATCCCCATATGTCGTTGATTGTAAATATGTTTAGTTCTGCCTGGTGGAGATGCTCAGCCGGTCGCCCACTTCCAGCTCGCGTGTGGCCAGGAAAGGATTCTGCTGTTTTATGGCTTCCACGGTCGTTCCGTATTCCTTCGCAATGGACCACAGCGTCTCGCCGGAACGCACCTTGTGTTCCACCGTCTGGTGCGGCCCAGCCGGGGCCGCAGGGGCTGCTGGTGCTTGCTCCGTCGAATGCCGCGCCACCGTCACCGTACGCGGCGCTGTCGCCGTTTCGCCCGGATAACTATTCTCGTAAATCCGCAATGTTCGGCCGTGCGGCGTCCTCGAACTGCGCAGACGGTTCCAGCGCTGCAAATCACTGACGGTAACGTCATACCGCGAGGCGATGCTGTCGAGCGTGTCTGCCCGGCGCACGCGATAGTAAATCAGCCGGACGCGCGGTGCCGCCGCGGGAACAATCAGCACCGTCCCTGCTGCCGGCGGATCGTGGGGGTCGATCACATTCACATTTGCCAGCGATGCCAGCGTCACGTGATACCGGCGCGCCACTTCGCCCAGCGTCTCGTCCGCCGAAAACTTCGTCACTCTCCACGACGTCAGCTTGTCCGCTGGAATGTTCGCAATCTCGGCCTGGAGCTGATCGCCCGTGCCCTTGGGCACATTCAGCACGAAGTTCGGCGGCGTAACTCCCCGCACCAACTCCGGATTGAGCGCCTGCAAATCGTCCAGGCCCGCTCCCGTCGCATCGGCCACCAGCCGCAGGCTGATCGAATGCTGCAGAGTCACGGAATCGAATTGTGGCCCGGGATCCGCATCCACGTGGATGCCGTAGAGCCCTGGGTCCTTCGCCACCAGCGTTAGCGCCAAAATGATCGGCACGTAGTTTTTGGTCTGTTCCGGCAGAGCGTTGCGCTGTTGCAGTTGCCAGAAATCCGCATAGCCCGTCCGCTCCACCGCGCGCGTCACGTTCATCGGTCCGGAATTGTATGCGGCCATCGCCAGGTACCAATCGCCGAAGCTCTGGTACAAATCGCGCAACGTCTCCGCGGCCGCTTCCGTCGCCGCTACGGGGTCGTCCCGCTGGTCCACGTAGTACGTCCGGTGCAAACCATATTCCTCGCCGCTGTACGGCATGAACTGCCAAATCCCCCGCGCACCCTTGCTCGAAACCGCCCGCGGCTTGAACGCCGATTCCGCCTGCGCCAGATAAATCAAATCCAGCGGCAGCCCTTCCTTTTTCAGCGTCGATTCGATCATCGCGCGGTATCGTCCCGCGCGCTCCAAGCCCATCTCCACGATTTCCCGCCCGCGCGGCGACGCAAAGAAGCTCAAATACTGCAGCACCGAGGGATTCAGCGTCAGCGGCAGATCATGCGGAACGGTAATCAGTTCTTTTTCCGCCGTGGCAGCCAATCGCGGATCGCTCGCCGGCAGGTCTTCCATATCGGCGATTTCTTCAATCGGAGCGGTAGACTCCGGCGGCGCCTGCGCCGTGGTATCGTCGGAGTTGTCGGCGCTCGCGGCGTTGTCCGCCGCGTCGGCGGCGTCTTCGTTGGCCTCGGCCGTCGCTTCGTCCTTTTCCTCCGTGGCCATTTCGCCGGTCTGCATCGTGTCCACGATGCGGTTGAAGAGGTCCTGCAGTCTGGCGTCGCCCGTCACTTCCGGATTGCTCTTCGTCAGCCGGTTGAGCGCCGCATTGAAGTCCTTGCGCGCCACGTCCAGCTGCCCTGCCGCATAGGCGCGATTGGCCGCGTCAAAGCTGGCCTGCACGTCATCGATCAGTTGGTCCACCCACAGGCGCGGAGCCGGCGTCAGGTTGCTGAAATCGGCGGGATTCTGCGGAAATGGCAGCTCGCCTACGCTGGCCACCAGCGGCGGCGAGGCCTTCGGCTGCGGAGTAGCTGCCGGCGGGCGCACTTTGGCGCTGTTCTTGGCTGTGTCCTGGCAGCCCGAAAACCCGGCCAGACACACCGCCAATCCCATCGCCACGAGCGCAATCGCTTTTCGTCTACCCAATTCGCCTCCGCGCGGACTCTCTATGTAAGACGACCGGCCTGGGCAAACGTTTGCCCACACTCGGACGCAAATTGCCCGCATCCTACCAAAAATTGTACGGACCCCGGAAGCCTAGGGTCAACCGGTCATCCGGCCAGGGGTGCCAGAACCGAGAAGCCCGAGTACTACCGCTACTTTCAACTAAGCAAGAACCGTGCCGTTTCCCCCCGGAAGGCAGCTTCCACCTCTCAGGAGACTTGAATCGCCAAGCGGCTGGGCGTTTCCACAAGCGGCCGCATTCTGCTGGCAGTCTATACGATAAGGAGGTCAGCCGATGGCAAAGAAACGATCCGCATTATCAGCGCGAGACAAGCAAGCCGCAAAGAGCGCCAAGCATATTCCGGATAACCGGATCGATTTTTCGGACATCCCCGAATCGGCGGATGAAGAGCTGCGTGGGGCCCGGCGCGTCGGCCGCCCAAAAACCGGCGAAGCCAAGCAACTCATTGCCATTCGTCTCCATCCTCGGCTCCTCGCGCAGCTTCGCCGCCTCGCTGCTCAGCAACAAAAGCCTTACCAAACTCTGATTCACGAGCTTCTCGAATCCGCCGCCAAATCCGCCGCCTGAAGGCGCGCCTATCGAACGTCACGTTCATCCCAGCGCTTGGCGCAGATCTTCGATCAAATCGGCAGCGTCTTCGAGGCCGATGGACACGCGCACCGTCCCCGATGCGACTCCCGCCCGCTCCAGCTCTTCCTGCGACATGCGGTAATGCGATGTGTACGCCGGCAGGACCACCAGCGACTCTACGCCGCCGAGGCTTGCCGCGAGCGAAAACACCTGCACGCGGTCGCACATCCGCCGCGCCGCCGCAATCCCGCCCTTCACGTCGAACGACAGCATGCCGCCAAAATCCTTCATCTGCCTTCGCGCTAGGCGATGGTCCGGATGCGAGGCCAGCCCGGGATAATGCACGCGCTCCACTCTGCGGTGGCCCTCCAAGAATCGCGCCACGGCCATCGCCGTCTTGCACTGCTTCTCGATGCGCACGCCCAGTGTCTTTATCCCGCGAATCAGCAGGAAC
>JASHQB010000167.1 GCA_030037775.1 Candidatus Acidiferrales bacterium | reverse complement strand
GGCAAAACGTTTACCATCGCCAAAGTCATCGAGCAGATCAATCGCCCCACTCTCGTCATGGCCCACAACAAAACCCTTGCCGCGCAGCTCTATCACGAATTCCGTTCCTTCTTCCCGCGCAACGCCGTCGAATACTTCGTCAGCTACTATGATTACTACCAGCCCGAAGCCTACATGCCCTCCTCGGACACCTACATCGAAAAGGAAGCCACCATCAACGATGAGCTCGACAAGCTCCGCATGAGCGCCACGCGTTCGCTCTTCGACCGTCGCGACGTCATCGTTGTCTCGTCCGTCTCCTGCATCTACGGACTCGGCTCGCCCGAGGCTTACTACGGCATGCTGCTCATGCTCGAAAAGGGCCAGTCCATTTCGCGCGATGCCATTCTCCGCAAGCTCGTCGAAATCCTCTACGAACGTGGCGAAGATCTTCGCCGCGGCACTTTTCGCGTCCGTGGAGACACCATCGAAATCCATCCGCCCTACGACGATCTAGCTGTTCGCGTCGAACTTTGGGGCAGCGAAATCGAAGCCATTCGCCGCATCGACCCGCTCACCGGCGAAATTCGTTCCGGCGACGAAATCACCCGCCTCACCGTCTACCCCAAGTCGCACTACGTCGTTCCCGCCGCGCAGCGCGAACGCGCCATCGACGGCATTCTCGCCGAACTCGAATGGTGGCGTCCTGAGCTCGAGCGCCAGGGCAAAATCGTCGAAGCCCAGCGCGTCGAGCAGCGCACTCGCTTCGACATCGAAATGATGCGCACCATCGGCTATTGCCACGGCATCGAAAATTATTCGCGCCATCTTTCCGGCCGTCTTCCCGGCGAAGCCCCGCCCACGCTTTTCGATTATTTGCCCGAGGATCATCTCCTCGTCGTCGACGAATCCCATCAGACCATTCCGCAAGTCCGCGGCATGTACCACGGTGACCGTTCGCGCAAGCAAACCCTCGTCGAATACGGTTTTCGCATGCCTTCCGCCCTCGATAATCGCCCGCTCACCTTCGAGGAATTCGAGCACCGCGCCAATCAACTCATCTACGTTTCCGCCACGCCCGGCCCCTACGAACTCACCAAATCCGGCGGCGTCGTCGCCGAACAGGTCATTCGTCCCACCGGCCTAATCGATCCCGAAGTCGAAGTCCGCCCCATCAAAGGCCAGGTCGATGACCTGCTCGAGGAAATCCGCGTCCGCGCCGAACGTGGCGAACGCGTCCTCGTCACCACGCTCACCAAACGCATGGCCGAAGACCTCGCCGAATATTTCGCCGAGGTCGGCGTTCGCTGCCGCTATCTCCATTCCGAAATCGAAACCCTCGAGCGCGTCCGCATCTTGCGCGATCTTCGCCGCGGCGAATTTGACGTCCTCATCGGCATCAATCTTCTCCGCGAAGGCCTCGACCTTCCCGAAGTCTCTCTCGTCGCCATTCTCGACGCCGACAAGGAAGGCTATCTCCGCAGCGCCACTTCTCTGATTCAGTCGATGGGCCGCTGCGCCCGCCATCTCGGCGCTCGCGCCATCCTCTACGGCGACGTCATGACCGACTCCATGCGGCAGGCCATCGGCGAAACCAATCGCCGCCGCGCCAAGCAGCTCGCCTACAATCAGGAAAACAACATCACCCCGCAGTCCATCATGAAGTCCGTGGACATGCAGCTCGCCGCCATCGTCGAAGCCGATTACGTGACCATTCCCACCGAAGATACCGCCCTTGCGGAGATTCAAAATGAAGAACAGTTGAAGGCCGCTCTTGCCCAGCTCGAATCCCAAATGCGCGAAGCCGCCAAGAAATTCGAATTCGAGCGCGCCGCCACCATCCGCGACCGCATCCGCCTCCTCAAGCAGCGCGACCTCGGCGTCGCCCCGCTGTTCGACGCGCTGCCTAGCTCAGATCCCGCCCCGCCCGCCGAAACTGCGTCGCCCGCCGCCGAAGCCCCGAAATCCTAATAAGCTGCCGTTCTTTGTTGTCATCCCGCCTGCCCTGACGAAGGAAGGGAACCCAGCGCGCCCTTGCGCGATGGTGGTGAGGCCGGCCTGCCGCAGGCAGGGACCTGCTTTTGCCGTTTTGGAGTGCGGCGGTCCGCTTCGCGGATTCCGGTGTGCCTTTCCACCGGAACTCGACGCCGCTTTGCCAACGCCGTGACCAAAAACACTTTGTTCAAACCGAGGTTGGATTCTGGCTTTTCGATTCTGGCTTTGGATCGTCGATGAAATGCGTGTCCATCCAGACCGGGACGCCAAAATCTCCAAGGGCCTTAAGAATCGCAGGGGAGAGCCGCGGGCCGCCGTCAAAGCTCGACGAAAAATGTCCAACCCAAATGTAGACGTTGTGATTCTGCCTGTAGCTTTGAATGCGATCAGCATGTGGGGTGAAAGTTGAGAGCAACTTCTCGAACGCCTTTTCGAGAGACTCCCACTGTGGCCAGTGAGGCCAGTTCTCAGCTGCGACCTCTGACTGCTGAGGAGCAATGTCGAACTCCCACAATGCCTCTTCAAATACAGAATTCGGACTGCGATATTGCCCCGCAGAACGAGTTTGCCATGGCATGATGCCTAGCTCTCGAGTGACCCGAGACGTGTCGAGCTTTGCCGATTCTATTCGCAAGGAGATCGTATACGAATGCATAGTCGGCATTCTATACCAGCGCTAACATCGAGTTGTCATATCAGGTTGGGCTATGTCAGGGCTGGCTTCAACCATGCCGAAAAACGCCTTGTGAAATCTCTCTACCTATTCGCGCGCCTTTTGTGCGATGTACTCACTTAACAAAAAAGAGGATCAAGACCCCCACCACAACAATAGTCAACACCAGGCCGACTTGCAGCCACCGGGGCAAATGCGCCCACGTTTTCCGTAGATCAGGCCCTTTCGAGTGAGGCTCTGGAGGAACGATTTCATGCGTGGACATCACCTTCACACCTGCCCCCTCCTCAACTCCTCCAGCGGATAAAACGTCCCTCTCCACACCACTCCGCCGCGCCCCAGCGTCACCACCATCGAACGCAAAGTAATGTACACAATCACTAGCGCGCCCAGCGCATGCGTCACGCCAAACCATCTCGACGCCCGCGCTCTCGGC
>JASHQB010000016.1 GCA_030037775.1 Candidatus Acidiferrales bacterium | reverse complement strand
TAAAAATACTGCACTCCGGTTGTCACGGAGTCATCGCGGAATACAGGTGTAACGAGCGGCGCCGTGTTCACGCGTGTCCCCGGATTGCTCTCCACGTTGCTGCGATAGACATTGTAGCCGAGCAAGTCAGTCTCGCTGCTGATCGCCCACGACAAATCAACGTGAGCCGGTGCGGAACCTTTGGCAGGTGTCGCCGTCGCCGCGATATTCTCCGGCGTCGCCGGCGCGAACGTATCGCGCGGCGTTACGTTCAGCACGTTTGACTCTTCCGATTCGACCGGGCCCGATGCGTTCACCGCAAAGCTGCGCACCGTATACGCGTACGTGTGGCCAAAACTGAAGCTCCTATCGCCATACGAAGGTATAGCGGATTCGCCCAGTAAAACAGGCTGCGCGGCTTCGCTGTGCGTCTGCGAACTCGCCGTCCCCGGCGAATGATTGCCGCTGGCAACTTCGGCGCGATAGATCCGATAACGGAGCGACAAAGGCGGGGCCGATCCGGGCGGGAGGATTCCAGGCGCTGTCCACGACAGTTCCACGGCCGTCTTGGCGACCTCTGCGTGCAAGTCCGCGATTGGCTGCGGCGCGGGCAGAATCTGCACTCGAGCAAGATTTGAATCGGCCGAATCGTGCTTGCCAAGCCCGGTGCGAACCACGTAGGACGCTGTGCCGCCCACGTGTGCGGCTAGGTCTGCGGGCGTGAGCACATCGCGGAATTGCATGTGGCCGTCCTCGCGGTACTGCTCAACCATCTGCGAAGGCACCGTGGCCACCAGTTGCCGCGGTTCCGGCGCACCGCCGTCGCCACCCGCCGGTGCGCTGCCAAATGCGCGATAGATCTCGACCGTAGGCGGTTTGGAAAGAGCCTTCCCCTGTATCGTTTCCTTCGGCAACGTAAACGTCAGAACAATGGAATCGCCGAACTGTTTCGCGGAGAGATCGGTAGTCGCTCGGGGAGCTACGGGCTGGCGCGGAATCGGCACACTCTGCGCCGCGCATCCAGAAAGCAGCAGGGCAGCGCCAACCGCGAAAAATCCGGGAGAATGCATTCCTCGCGTGCGCGCACCGGCAGGCTCTTGCGAGTTTGGCGCCATTTATCTCTGTTCGCGAACCTATAGGATGTAGCGGCTGAGGTCCTGGTCTTTCACCACATCGGCAAGCTGCTTCTGCACGTAAGCGGCGTCGATTTTTATGCTCCGCTTTTTCATGTCCGGCGCGTCGAAAGAAATCTCTTCGAGCACCTTTTCCAGAATGGTATGCAATCGTCGCGCGCCTATGTTTTCTGTTTGGTCGTTGACCAAGGCTGCGAATCGCGCAATCGCCGCCACGCCGTCCTCGCTGAACGTAACCTTCAGGCCTTCGGTGTCGAGCAACGCAACCGACTGCTTGATCAGCGCGTTTTTCGGCTCCGTCAAAATGCGCACAAAATCGGCTTCGCTCAGTGAACTGAGCTCCACGCGAATTGGAAACCGCCCTTGCAGCTCGGGAATCAGGTCCGAGGGTTTGGTGGTGTGGAACGCGCCCGCGGCGATGAAGAGCACGTGATCCGTGCGCACCATCCCGTAGCGCGTGTTTACCGTAGTTCCCTCCACGATCGGCAGGATGTCGCGCTGCACTCCTTCGCGCGATACGTCCGGGCCGTGCCCCGATTCTCGTCCCGCGATTTTGTCGACTTCATCGATGAACAGGATGCCCATTTGCTCCACGCGGTCCACCGCGATGCGCGTCACCTGCTCCATGTCCAGCAGCTTGCCTTCTTCCTCTTGAATCAAGTAGTCGTAGGCTTCCGCCACGGTCATTTTGCGCTTCTTCTTTTGCTGCCCAAAAATCCCCGAGAGCATGTCCTTCACGTTGATGTCCATTTCCTCAACGCCCTGGCTGGACACAATTTCAAACGCAGGCGTCATTCGCTCGCGGACTTCCACCTCGACCATGCGCTGATCGAGTTTGCCTTCGCGCAGTTGGGCTCGCAGCTTCTCGCGCGTGCGCTGCGCAATCTCGCGACTCTGCGCTTCGGAACCGGCCCCCGTGCTGTCGACCGTCGTCGGCGCGGGCGACGAAGGCAGCAGTAGATCCAGTAGACGTTCCTCGGCCGCCTGTTCAGCACGCTCCGCCACCTCGTCCAGCTTTTCCTCACGGACCATATCAATCGCGACTTCGACCAGGTCGCGCACCATCGATTCCACGTCGCGGCCCACATATCCTACTTCTGTGTATTTCGAAGCTTCTACTTTGACGAACGGGCAACCGGCCAGCCGCGCCAGCCGACGCGCGATTTCCGTTTTCCCCACTCCCGTGGGGCCAATCATCAGAATGTTCTTCGGCAGCACGTCTTCCGCCATCTCCGGCTGCAGTTTCTGCCGGCGCACGCGGTTCCGCAGCGCCACGGCCACCGCGCGTTTGGCCGGCGTTTGGCCGATGATGTACTTGTCGAGCTCCGCCACGATTTCCCGCGGCGTCAACTCGTCGAACGACGGCAACGGCTCCGGCTCTGCCGCCTGCTGTTCGCCGTTCAGATAAATCACCATGTTCTTTTCGTCCTTCTTTTCGCCCACAGGTCGTGCCCCGGTATTCTAAAGTTCCTCAATCACAAACGTCGCATTCGTATAGATGCAGATTTCGCTGGCGATGCGCATCGCTTCCTGCGCGATGTCTTTTACGTTCATCTTGGTGTGCTTCGCCAGCGCCCGCGCGGCTGAAAGCGCGTAAGGGCCTCCTGAACCGATGGCGCAGATGCCGTCGTCCGGCTCAATCACGTCGCCATTTCCGGAAAGCAGAAAGGTTGACTTGGAGTCGGCTACAATCAGCAGGGCCTCCAAGTGGCGCAGCGCGCGGTCCGTCCGCCACTCTTTCGAAAGCTCCACCGCGGCGCGCGCCAGATTGCCGTGGTACTCCTGCAGCTTGTTCTCGAAACGCGTGAACAGCGAAAGGGCGTCGGCTGTGCTGCCTGCAAATCCGGCCAGAATCTTGTCGCTAAAAAGGCGGCGAATTTTTTTGGCGTTGTGCTTCACCACGCCCTCGCCCAGCGTTACCTG
>JASHQB010000015.1 GCA_030037775.1 Candidatus Acidiferrales bacterium | reverse complement strand
CTGAAGCAATATGCCGGCTACAGAGTCGAAATTGCGGGCGAGCTGAACGCGGACGGAAAAGTGATCAACGTCAGCAAGATCAAAATGATCGGCGACACGGACGGTCACTGACACGCGGGTCACTGGCACGCAAATCCCTCCAGCGCGTAACGGGTGACGGCGAGCGCGGCGATGACCGCTGTTTCGGTGCGGAGGATTTCCCGGCCGAGCGACGCTTCGCAAAATTGATTCTTGCGCGCTGCTGCAAATTCTTCATCCGTCCAACCACCTTCGGGGCCAATCGCGAGACAGACTTCCTGGGCTGACTGTGCGCAGAAAATTTCACGCAAGGGCGGCGCGGCGGCGCGCTCGGAGAGAATGATTTTCAGTTTTTCGCCCGCGGCGGCGAAAGCGGCGTCGACCTTTGCCGCCGGCGCGAGAACCGGCGGGCGCAACCGGCGCGATTGCTGAGCGGATTCGAGCAGGATTTTTTTCCAACGCTCGCTGCGTTTCGCCGCGGCGAGAACCAAGGCTTTTTCGCTGCGCGCGGCGGCAAGCGGGACAATCTCTGAAACGCCGACTTCGGTGGCCTTTTCGAGGCACCATTCCATGCGATCGAATTTCACGATGGAAAGCAGAAGCTTGACGCGCAGCGGCGAATCCTGCGCGGGGATTTTTTCCGTCAGCGCAAATTCGATGGCGGCGCCGTGGCGAGCGCCAGAGATTTTTTCGACGCGGGCGAGCCAGACTTCCGCGCCGTCGCTCAGTTCATAAAGCTGGCCGGGCTCGGCGCGGAGGACGCGTCCGAGATGCTCCGACGCTTCGCCGCGAAGCGCGGCGCGACCGGAGTCGAATTTGTCTACAAAGAATCGGCGGCGCATTTCAAAACCCAGTGACCCTTCGGCTCCGCTCAGGGCAAGCAAGTGACGAGTGACAAGTGACGAGCTCCAACAGCGAGGCTCCAAATTCTAATCGGGGTAAACATTGAAAAAATGGCGAAAATACCCGATTAGAAACGCCTCCGATCCTTTGTTTTGTGTAAGTTACGCTGAATTCTAATTCCGGCACTTTTACCCGATTAGAACTCAGAAAGCGCATAAAAAGCGAAAAGCCGCCAGCATTGGCGGCCCGTCCTTTCTCCTCTCCGTTTTTTCCCTTCCGACTTAAAACTTCAGCCGGAAGCTCCTATGTATCATGTAGTAACGAAAAAAGCAAGAGGAAAGGAGGGGCAATGAAGCGAGCACCGTGGCGGAACCACAGGGGGCTGGATGGCGATGGTCAGCCGCACGGATTTATACGATTGGCAATTGACTTTCGATCAATGTGGGCATAGGTTTCCTTGTAGTTCCGGGCCAAGTAAGGTGGGACCGTGATGTCCAACGCCCCGAAGTTTGCCATCGGAAAACCCGTTGCCGTCATCCTGTTTGCGGAAGTTGTCGCCATCCTCCTTGCGCTGAGTGTTGCCGCGCAGACGCTATCGCCGGGGGAGGTGCGCATCAGCAGCGGGCCGTACCCTCCGCCTGAGGCGGCGCTGCAGGTACAAACGAACGAGGTGGAAGTGGGCGTGGTGGTGCGCGACGGGAAAGGGAAAGTGGTGGGCGGGCTGAAGCGCGAGGATTTTGCCGTCTATGACGACGGGAGGGAGCAGGCGATTTCGAGCTTTTCGGTGGAGACGCGGGAGCTGCATGGGCCTATGGAGAAAGCGGCGGCAGGCGCTCCGGTGGCACAACCGAACGCGCCGGCGCAAGCGCCGCGGCGGACCCGATACGTGGCGCTGTATTTCGACGATCTGAACACGCCGTTTGGCGACATGCGGCATGTGCAGCTGGCCGGGGAGAATTTTATTCACACGGGAGTCAGCCCGGGAGACCAAATCGCCCTATTCACGGCGTCAGGTTTGGGAAACGTCGACTTCACGCCGAATGCACAGGAAGTCCTGGGTGCGATTGAGAACATGAGATTCCGCGGTCGACCGATTGAGAGCAGCGGCTGTCCACGAATCACGCCATACGATGCCTATGAGATCGCGACCGAGCCGGCACCCCCGATTAGCCCTACTTCCGAGTCGCCGTTGGGTAACAGCAAAATGTCATCGCAGGTGGCCGTTACCCCCGATTCCATGGGGCAGGGGGGCTCTCCTTCCTACCAGGCAATTCTTGCCCAGGCGGTGCAGTGCAACTGCGTCGACGAGGTGAATCCCAATGCGAACTGTGTAAGGCAACAACAGCAGTTGATTCAGATGGAATCGCAACAGATGTGGAATTCGATTCGCGAGATGTCGCAGGACACACTGAACAGCGCTCAGGGGGTCGTCAATTACCTGGCGAAGAAGTCCGGCGAGCGTGTGCTGGTGCTGTCGTCCTCGGGATTTCTGACCAGCACGCTGGAGGCCGGCGTGGATAAGCTGGTCGATAGCGCGCTGCGCGCGGGGGTGGTGATTAACGCGCTGGACGCCAAAGGCCTTTACACCGAAATCCCGAACCAAGAGCAAATGGACGGCCAGACAGTAGACACGGCGGACGGTATGGCCGTGCACAACGCGGAAAACTTCGAGCCGGCGATGGCCAACGCCATGGCGGCGATGGTCGACTTTGCGGTGGGCACCGGCGGACGATACTTTCACGATCGGAATGACCTGGCTGCCGGATATTATTCGCTGGCGGCAGCGCCGGAGACCGAATACTTACTGGGCTTCGCGCCAGAGAAGGAAAAGTTCGATGGGAAGTTTCACAAGCTAAAAGTGACCGTCGGCGCGCCCGGAAAATTCAACATCCAGGCGCGGCCCGAGTATTTCGCGCCGACGAAAGAAGCGGACGGCAAAGCGGCACCGCAGATGGCGGAGGAAAAGATCGATGCGGAGGTGCATGGCTCGGAAGAGCGCAGTGACTTCCCGCTGAGCGTCAGCGCGCAGCCCGGCACGGCGAGCAACGGCGTCGGACAAGTCAGGGTGCAGACGCACGTGGATATCGAGAAGCTGCCGTTCGACGTACAGCAAGACCAGCACGTGGACATGCTGACATTCGTGACTGTGCTGTTCGATGCGCAGGGGAAAATCGTCACGGGCAAGGAAGCGCAG
>JASHQB010000166.1 GCA_030037775.1 Candidatus Acidiferrales bacterium | reverse complement strand
ATGACGCAGCGCACTCACGAAATTGGCATTCGAATGGCGCTGGGTGCGCAGCCGGCAGATGTGTTGCGCATGGTGATTGGTGAAGGTTTGGCGCTTGCGGGATTCGGAATTGCAACAGGGATTGGCGCGGCGCTGGCCTTGACGCGGTTTTTGGGTAGTTTGCTGTTCCAGATTAAGCCGACGGACCCGACTACGTTCGCAGGCGTGGCGATTTTGCTGATGTTCGCGGCGGCGGTCGCCTGCTATATCCCCGCCCGCCGCGCCATGCGCGTCGACCCCATGGTCGCCCTCCGTTACGAGTGAGGCATGGTCGCGCGGCGACCACAACGAAGGATGAAAGAAGCCCGGAAAGCATCGGTTGATAATCAAGGATTTAGTTAGGGCTTCTTTCGTAGGAGGAGTGACTCACGGTTGCCGTTCCGTATTCCGCTGATTGGATGGGCGCGTAGGTGCTCCAGCACCAACTCCGAAACTCGGTTCGGTGCTTCCGCAAGCAACCAGTGGGAATTCCCCTCGAACCTCTCGAAGCGGTACGGTCCAGTGGCGTATTTTTCCGTCGCCATCGCCGCAGTTTTTCCGAGGGCAAGGTCATTCGTGCTCCAGATGTAGAGCGTTGGAACGATAACCTCACCGATGCGAACTCCGGGTACCAAGGCGCGGTACCAGTTCAGCGCTGAAGTGAGAGCGCCGGGTGCCGCAAGACGGCGGATGTTCTCACCCACTGCGAGATCGGGAAGCTTGCCCTGGTAGACTGCTCGCAGCCGTTGATAGTTCTCGGCTTGGAAGAAGTTCTCTGCCGCATTGTCGGTCGCCCTGAAGAACGAAATGTACGCGGAACGCTTTTTCTGATCTTCATCGGTTTCAATGGCATCAAAAAACGCGTCAGGATGCGGCGTGGATATGGCGGTCAGCGACTGAACGCGGTCTGAATTTTTCGCCGCAAGTACCCACCCCAAGAATGCACCCCAGTCATGTCCCACGACATGGAAGCGCCGACGAGCTAGCGCATCAGCAAACCCTCGAACGTCGGAAAGGAGGTGCTCGACTCCATAGTCGCTTCTGTTCTTCGGGCGAGCGCCCTCGGAATAACCGCGCTGATCCACCGCCACCGTCCAGAACCCGGCGCCTGCCACCGACTTCATCACGGCACACCATGTGTCCGCAAACTCGGGAAAACCGTGCAGAAAGAGAACCAGTTCCCCCTCGGCCGGGCCCGTTGCAAGGGCGTTGAATCGGAGTTCTGCGACGCTTATTTCGATCTTCCGAAATTCGGTCATCGATCGGAATCTACCACAGTCGAGGGCGAATACCTGGCAAGTCGGTTAGCCGGGCAACGCAAGCCACACTCCATCTGTCCGGTGATCCCGTTTGCCCAATCGCGGTCTGCTCGTCCGTCCGACTCAGAGAGACGAAAGCCTCTCTGACTTCTCACGAAGCCCGGCGACGCGCAGAATGCCCTTGACATGCCTAGCATTCTAGGGGTAATTGGTTAGGCTGAGTTGTCTAGGGGTGTTGAGAATGGCGAAAAACGATCTTCAGGGAAGCCTGGACTTGCTGGTACTGAAAACCGTTTCGCAGATGGGGGAGCTGCACGGTTACGGAATCGTCCTGCACATCCAGAGGGCGTCGGACGAGCTGTTGTCGGTCGAGGAGGGTTCGCTCTATCCCGCGTTGCACCGCATGGAGCAAAGCGGATGGATCCGCTCCGAATGGAAGCTGACGGAGACGAATCGCAAAGCGAAATACTACCGCTTGACGGCCGCGGGCCAGAAGGAATTGCGCAAGGCCCAAGAAAGTTTCGAACAGGTGGTAAAAGGCGTGCGCGCGGTGTTGCGGCACGCACAGGGGTAAGCCATGTCCGTTCTTCGCCGCATCGCGAATTTATTTCACCGCTCGAAGCTGAACGAAGACATCGAGGCGGAACTGGGCTCGCACATCGAAATGCGCACGGCGGACAACATCGCCGCCGGGATGTCGCCCAAAGAAGCGCGTCGCGATGCGCATCTGCGATTCGGCAATCGTGGCGCTATGAAGGAGCGCGTAATCGCCGCCGACGCCCACACGCTCCTCGATTCCCTCTGGCAAGACTTGCGTTTCGCCCTGCGTATGCTGCGTAAATCTCCCGGCTTCACCGCCGTCGCCATCCTCACTCTCGCCCTCGGCATCGGCGCCAACACCGCCATTTTCAGCTTCATCGACGCAGTGCTCCTCCGCGTATTGCCTGTAAGAGATTCCCAGCAGCTGGTCCTGCTCCGCTGGAGCGCGCACGCGAAGCCGAAGATTCACGGCAGCGACGGCTACGGCGATTGCGACGACAATGCTCGCGACGGCGCCTGCAATTTCTCTTTATCGTTTTTCAAAACCATCCGCGCCGAGAACAATGCTTTTTCTGGCATGGCCGCCTTTGCTGGCCCCATCGACGTCGATCTTAGCGGTGACGGCGCCGCGAGTATCGCGCAGGGGACGTATGTTTCCGGTGATTTTTTCTCCACACTCGGCGTCAACGCTTTTATCGGCCGTCCGCTTAGCCCGGCTGACGACAATCTCTCCGCCCCGCCCGCCATCGTTTTGAATTATGCCTACTGGGTGCAGGCTTTCGGCGGTGACCGCTCCGTCATCGGTCGCACTGTTCGCCTCGATAATACGCCGGCAACGATCATCGGTGTCGCCGATCCCCACTTCACCAATCTCACACCCGGCAAACCTCAGGATTTCTTCATGCCCATCTCTCTCGTTAACCGCGTTCGTGACCAATGGGCAGGCCACGCGCCTTACTTAACCGACGCCGGCACTTGGTGGCTTGTCATGCTCGGGCGTCTCACACCTGGCGTTTCCGTCGGCCAGGCCCAAGCCGCCGCAACCACAATTTACCGCAATGAAATGCTGCACGGCGCAACTCCCGCGTTCAAAGAAGCCGACGCGCCCGAAATTCGCCTCGAACCCGCGCGGACGGGCCTGAATGGTGAAACCAGCCGATTTGCTCCCATGCTGCTTCTCATGATGATCGTTGTAGGTTTCGTCCTGCTCATCGCCTGCGCCAACGTCGCCGGCCTCATCCTCGCGCGTTCGGCAACGCGCCAAAAGGAAATGGCCGTGCGGCTCGCCCTCGGCGCAGGCCGCGCTCGGATCATCCGCCAACTTCTCACCGAAAGCGTGCTGCTCTCCTTCGCTGGCGGCGTGCTCGGAATTCTCTTCTCCGTTTGGGGCGTCGAAACGATTGGCAAACTACTTACCCGTGGTGACCAGCCATTCCCCTTCGTTGTTGGCCCAGACTGGCGCATTCTCGCGTTCACCATCGCCGCCACATTTGCCACGGGGATTCTCTTCGGCCTCGCGCCCGCATTGCGCAGTTCACGCATTGATCTCACTCCATCGCTGAAAGAATCGGCCTCCTCCCTCCCCGAAAGCGCTGCGTACACAGGACGTTTTTTCCGCCTGGGCGACGCGCTCGTCGTCGCACAAGTTGCGCTTTCGATTATCGTTTTGATCGGCGCGGGGCTTCTCGTCCGCACATTGCAAAATCTCCGCGACATCAATCCCGGCTTCGACACGCGCAACATTCTGCTCTTCGCCATCGATCCCAATATCGCCGGCTATAGCGACGCGCAAATCCAGCAGCTCTACGGCAATTTGCAAGAGCGCCTCGCCGCGCTTCCCGGCGTCATTTCCGTCAGCTACTCCGAAGAAGCGCTTTTGGGTGGAGGCTGGTTCGGCACGGAGATACATCTCGACGGCGCGCCGCCCAAACAAGACATCACAAATCTCAAGCAGCTCCCCGTCGGCTTGAATTTTTTCTCTACCATGCACATTCCTATCCTCTCCGGCCGCGCATTCACTTCCGCCGACTTCGCCGCTGCCATCGCGAACAACGCCGCGGCAGCGGCTTGGGGAACTCTGGCAAGGGCAAACTCCGCTTCGCCCTCAGCGTCCAGTTCTGCCGCGGTCGCATCGGCGCGTGAAGCCTATGATCACGCCGCGCCCACCCCGGTTATCATCAACGAAGCCTTCGCCAAGAAATTTCTCCCCGATCGAAATCCCGTTGGCATGCACATCGGCGGTGGGCAATGGACGGACAACGACGTCCAGCATCCCAGCCCCGGCTACGCCGTCGTCGGGATTGCCGGCGACACGAAGTATGCCCAACTGACCGCTGATACCGGCCCTATCCTGTTTCTGCCGATCGTCGGCAACAGCGCTCATTTTGAATTGCGCACCGCCGCGAATCCGGCCGTGATGGTCAAGAGCGTTCGCGAAATCGTCTCCCGAGCTGGTGAGAACTTGCCGCTCACCGAGGTGCGCACGCAGACTGAACAGATCGATCGCCTGCTGTTCGAGCAGCGCATGCTTGCGCGCCTCTCGGGATTTTTTGGAGTGGTGGCGCTGGTGCTGGCGTGCATTGGATTGTATGGGCTGCTGTCGTATGAAGTCGCTCGTCGCACGCGCGAACTCGGCATTCGCATGGCGCTCGGCGCGCAAACGCGCGACCTGCTACGCCTCGTCGTCGGTCAGGGAATTTTGCTCGTGTTCATCGGCACAGTTATCGGCATCGCCGCCGCGATGGGCGTAACACGTTTCATTTCCGCCATGCTCTATGGAATTCACGCCAACGATCCTGCGACCATCACCGGCGTGGCCATTTTGCTCACGCTCGTCGCTCTTGCCGCCTGCTACATTCCCGCCCGCCGCGCGATGAAAGTGGATCCAATGATCGCCCTGAGGTACGAGTGAGCCATGTCCATTCTTCGACGCATCGCTAATCTTTTTCGCCGTTCGAAGCTCGACGAAGAGATCGACACCGAACTTTGTTCGCACATCGAAATGCGCACGGCAGACAACATCGCTGCCGGTATGACGCCCAAAGAGGCGCGGCGGCAGGCAGTGCTACGATTTGGCAGCCGCCCTGCGATGGAAGAGCGTGTAATCGCCGCCGACGCCCACGTGTTCCTCGATACTCTCTGGCACGACGTGCGCTATGGCCTGCGCCAGTTGCGCTGCAGTCCCGGCTTCACTGCCGTCGCCATCCTTACTCTTGCTGTAGGTTTAGCCGCAAACACAGCGATCTTTTCTGTCATCAATGGCGTACTTCTGCAGCCACTCGAATATCCGAACCCTGGTCAATTGGTCGCTCTCCAATTGCTCGTACCACAATGGGAGCATAAGTTCCCGATGGTCCCATTGAATCCGGCAACGTATCTCGCATGGTCACGTCAAGGAAGCTCGCTGGCTGGAATCACGGTCGCTGAAACGGGCGAAACGATGAACCTCACCGGCGCCGGGGAGCCTGCCCTGCTGACCGCGGACGCCGTCACGTCAACCCTCTTCGACGTCCTGGGCGTTAAGCCGTTGCTTGGACGCACCTTTTCGCCAGATTCAGACCAGGCCGGACACAACCACGAAGCAATCCTCACCAATGCCCTTTGGCGAAACCGATTTAACGGTGACCCTAACATCATCGGGCGCGCAATCGCGCTAGACGGCAGCGCCTACACGGTTTCCGCATCGCTTGCGGCGCAACGTTTCGAAACGCTATTGACCTCACTGTTTGCCGCTGCTGCTCTTCTGCTCGGCTGCCTAGGCATTTATGGCGTGGTCTCGTATTCCGTCGTCCGTCGCACGCATGAGATCGGCGTTCGCATGGCGCTGGGCGCTCAAAAGACCGACGTGCTACGGCGCATATTCCGCCAGGGAATGAAGTCGGCCTTGTTCGGCCTCGCCATTGGAATCATTGGCGCGCTCGGGTTTGTGCGTTTCCTGTCGAGTTTGCTCTTCGAGGTGAAACCTACGGACCCGCTGACATTGATTGTCGTCTCGCTGATTCTAACCGCCGTCGCGGCGCTCGCCTGTTACATCCCCGCCCGCCGCGCCATGCGCGTCGACCCCATGGTTGCGCTAAGATACGAGTGATCGTTTTCGTCTTCGCTGCTCTTTCGTAGGGAGCGCAGAATGTCCACTCTTCTTCGAGACGTCAGATACGCCCTGCGGACGTTCCGCAAGTCTCCCGCCTTCACTCTCGTCGCTATTCTCGCTCTCGCCCTCGGCATCGGCGCCAACACCGGCATTTTTACGTTACTCAATGCGCTGCTCTATGGCGAACTGCCTGTGCCGCATCCCAAACAGTTAGTCGAGCTCCGCCTCACTTATCACAATGGCCAGCATGTCGGTTTCTCGCTGCCAATGCTTCAGGAGTTACAGCGAAATCAGAAGGTTTTTTCGGGAATGTTGGCCTGGTCTGGCGGCGGCCCGGAAAACGTGGAAGTGGATGGTAAGCCGGCTCGCGACAACGTGCTGTACGTCAGCGGAGAGTTTTATCCTCAGCTTGGTCAGCGCCCGGAACTGGGTCGATTGATTGAACCCAGCGACACAAACCTCAGTGTTCCGGTTTCCCAAGTCGCAGTAATTAGCGACGCATTCTGGCGAAGTCGCTTCGGCGCTGATCCATCTGTGTTGGGCAAGCAAATCGTTTTCGAAGGCCGCCCCTATACGGTCATTGGCGTCACCCCCAAAACATTCGTCGGCCTCTACCTCGGCACTCCTCCCGAAATTAGCGTACCGCTCACAGCGTTTGGAATCACTACGTCGGATCCTCAGTTCGCATTAACCAGCAATCACTATCTTTGGTTAAGCATCATTGGCCGCCTCAAGGGCGGCGTTTCCATTGGCAAAGCCCGCGCGCAGCTCAACGCGATTTGGCCGGAGATTCTGGCGAACGTTGTTCCCTCTGACGAAAAGGGGGAGCGTCGCGAGCAGTATCTGTCGATGGGGTTATTTCTGAATTCCGCAGCTCACGGACCTAACTGGGACGAACGTGCGCAATATTGGAAGCCCCTTTTCTACCTGATGGGCGTTGTCGGCCTGATGCTTCTGGCGGTCTGCGTCAATGTGGCAAGCCTCATGCTCGCTCGCGGCGCGGGCCGCATTCACGAAATGAGTATCCGCCTGGCATTGGGCGCAAAACCCCTGCGCATTGCGACGCAAACTCTTCTCGAAGGCTTGCTGCTTTCGATTACTGGCGCGTTGCTGGGACTGGTCCTTGCGTTCTGGGGTACGCGTTGGATGTTTGCCCTGCTGACGCGTTTCGCGATTACGCCGGTAGCTCTCGACCTTCACCCTGACCTGCGTGTGCTTGGATTCACGATTGCTGTGGCCGTGATTACCGCCTTGCTCTTCGGAGTCATGCCTGCCTTGCGCGCCGCATTTCTCGATCCCGGCGCTCTGCTCAGGCAGGATTCCCGCACGTTCGGAGGACGCACCAGCCGCGCGGGGCAGGGGCTCATCATCGCTCAAATTTCCCTTTCGCTAATGCTCGTTCTCGCGAGCGTGCTGTTTACGCGGTCCTTTTGGAATCTGCGTTCGGTCAATGTTGGCTTCGATCGGTCATCTGTGCTCAATGTGTGGATGCTCGAACGCCCCGGCGCCGCAAAGAACTTCGACGTGAGCGCCTATTACCGCGAACTAGCCAAGCGCCTGACAGGCCTACCCGGAGTGCGCGGTGCCGGGTTAGCCGATTTGATTCCCGGTGGCGGAGAGCGTCCCTACGTCGATAACGTTGCGCCAATGAGCGCTCCTTATGTTTCGAAGGGCCCGCTGTGCACCGTTTCTATGTCTAGTCCAGGATTCTTCAACGCCGTTGGTATGAAGATATTGCAAGGCCGCGACTTCTCCTGGAGCGATGGGCTGCATCAGCCTCGCGTCGCCATCGTTTCCGCGAGCCTCGCCAAAAAGCTGTTCCCCGAAGGCAGCGCCATCGGAATTCACGTTCGCATAAGCACTATTCCCGACTACCAGAATCTTGAAATCGTTGGCATCGTAAGCGACGCTCGACTCTACAATCCGCGCGACGCTCACCCCCTCAACATCTTTATGGACCAACTGCAGCAGGACTTGACTGGAGAAGCTGGGCTATTATTCGTCCGTACCGCGCAAAACCCGCTGAGCTTGGCTCCTGCCGTCTCGCAGGTCATTGATTCGTTCGGCCGCCAGTTCGCCGCGCGCACCATTACGCTGGAAGAAGCACAAGGTCAGGCGCTGATGGAAGAACGCCTCTCAGCCATGATCTCGATCTTTTTCGGCGGATTCGCGTTGTTGCTGGCATGCATCGGACTGTATGGGCTGATTTCGCATAGCGTCGTGCGCCGAACGCGTGAGATCGGCATTCGCATGGCCATAGGAGCGCAGCCGCGCAACATCATGCGGCTCGTTCTGCGGCAGGCATTGGTTCTCTTGCTCGCCGGGGTTGTTCTCGGAGTGTTTTGTTCTATTGCTGCCTCACGCCTGGTATCAGCGATGCTGTATGGGGTTTCACCCGAAGACATTCTTTCCATTGTTGGAGTTTCGCTCATTCTCTTTTCGACTGGATTGATTGCCTGCTATATCCCCGCGCACCGGGCCATGCGCGTCGATCCCATGGTCGCTTTGCGCTATGAATAGCCGTAGCGAGCGCCATCGAGGTGCTCTGGCTACGCTACGCGCCTCGGCCCAATTCCCGCTTGCGCGACTCGTGGCGGTTTTTGTAGGGGACGGTCATT
>JASHQB010000002.1 GCA_030037775.1 Candidatus Acidiferrales bacterium | reverse complement strand
CTCGACGGAACGGTTGAAATGGACGAAACATACGTCGGCGGAAAGGCGCGCGGCGCTGGCAAAGACTGGCGCGGTCGGCACCGCGAGTACAAGGAAGTTGTAATCGGAATCCGCAAGCGCAATGGCGACCTGCGCTTCTTCCACGCCGAAGATGCCAAGATGGGGACACTGGCAAAATACATTCGAGAGAACCTCTCGGAAGATGTCGATGTCATTATTACTGACGAATTGGGCGCGTATCCGCGTGCCCTCGGCAAATTTCGCGGAAAGCATCAAACCGTGAATCACTGGAAGAAGGAATATGTCCGACGCGGCACAGACATTCACACCAACACAATCGAATCGGCATTCTCGCTCTTGAAGCGCGGCATCGCAGGAAGCTGGCACAAAATCAGCGCCAAGCATCTCCCCGCCTACTTGGACGAAATGACGTTCCGATTCAATCGCCGGAAGAATCACAATCTTTTCCTCGATACGTTGCGCCACATGGTTACTGCATCCGTCCTTACTTTCGAGCGTCTGACGGCTTAATTGAAAGACGCTCACATGCTTCGGAGCTTAGCTCGTACAATCCCGGCAAGAGCTTCCAGTCCATTTCTTTGGCCCAGTATGTCGCCTTTTGCAATCCGAACTGGTCAATCGTTAGGAGAAATATGAACGTTTCAACTAAAGAAGTTTTCTCGATATTCGTGGGCTGGAAAGACAAAAAATCAGCTCTGTGGATTACTGGAATATTCGCTCCGTTGGCCGGTAGCATTGTATCCACGGGCGTTCCTAAGTTTCTCGCTCGAATATCACACGTCGATTTATCCTCAGAAAGCATTTTCGTAAAACGGGACGCTGACGGACAGGAACTCTCGATTGACTTGTCTGGCGCGTTATTCGCCATCGCCCCCAACAATGCAGATTCAACGGGGGAGTCATTCGTCGTTACAGCACGATTAAGAGAAGGCGGCATCGCTTTTTTCGTCGAAGATTTTTCTCGTGACACAGGACACACTCCTTTGCCATCATAGGCGAGTCACGCGAAAGTTTTCTCCAAGCCCCGATGCCAGTCGGGGCTTTTTAATTCTTTTACTAATTCTCCAGCAAAATCGAGCGCCTCAATGCTTCTCCAGCATTATGCTCTATGAGAGCGAACTTCTTGACCTGCGAGGCTATTGACCTTTCAAAGTTAGCGTCATACTCTCTGTCGAAATGG
Organism: Candidatus Acidiferrales bacterium; assembly: GCA_030037775.1. GTDB lineage: Bacteria > Acidobacteriota > Terriglobia > Acidiferrales > UBA7541 > DAHUXN01. The sequence goes on along the minus strand of JASHQB010000002.1, from coordinate 17,438 downwards.
GTCTTTCCATAGTTAGAATCTGGAAGAAAAATTACATCAGGGCCACCGCTGCATCCATCGACGTACCTGTTCGCCGCAGAAATTAGATATGAACCAAGAATTGCCGCTTCAACGTGCGTTGAAGTCGGGCCAAGAATCAGGTCGCTCAAATATCTTATTACTGAACTGTCCCCACATCCGATGCATTCGGTCGTCCCCATAATCACCCGATTCCCACTTGTCCTGAACAGGCGAGGAAACCAATCCTTGCGAATGCCGATTAACGTCTCCAAGTTTTTACTGTGCGCCGACCGAAATATTTTCTGTAGGTTCTCAAGAATGGCATGGTGCGGGTCTCTACGATCTCCCGTCTTCCTAATGGGACGGTCGTCGATAAAGCGGTCGCAAATCTTATCAAACAGCACTTGAGCATCTTCCCTTTGTCCGGCATAAGAAAGAATTGCCGTTGCACCGCTAATGTGGGCAGAAGCAAAGAATTTTCTCTTTGCAAACTTAAAACCAGACGCGCTCGTATGCTGCCTATCACTACACAGCACAATCCCATTTCTCGCAAGGAAACCAATACCTATCGTCACGGCGTTCCTCTCTGGAAGCCGATAGGGTCTAATCCGATGCGGCTTCAGGCGCATTTAAGCACACCCCACCGCACTTTTGTCAAGTCTATAATCCACCTATGTGGTACACAGTAGCTTGCAGTTGGAATTCCAGCTTGCCCGCTTAGGGCGGGGCTGCTCACAACGAAACGGAGGACAGGCCGCGGCAACGCGGCTTTTCGCTTTTTATGCGCTTTCGGAATTCTAATCGGGTAAATATGGGAAATTAGAAATCGATGCAACTTATTGAAAACAAACGATGGAACTCATTTCTAATCGAGTATTTCTGCCTTTTTTTCGAAAATTACCCGATTAGAATTTGGCTTGCTCCCAGCCAGGGCCTTTTGCCGCGCAGTTACGATTCTTCCCGTCTGGCAGGCCTCGCCGTTTCGGGACAGATCGTTTCCCGCCACACGCAATCCGGCCCCGGAGCAGGTCGCGGACATGTTTATCGCTCGCCCCTGCCATTGCTTGCCGGCCACTGTCCACTGACCGCCGGCCACTGCTCGTTCTTGACGCACCGTCTCCAATCGCATAAATTCAACGTCGCCATGCGCACATCCATGAAACCATTTCTGTTAGCGGCAGTTTTCTGTTTGTCAGCCGCCTTTGCGTCCGCCCAAACGCAGCGCCAGCAGCAGCAACCGCAGCTCCAGCCGCGCGAATACTCCTCCCCTGCCGGGGAAGCCGCGCAGCCCGTCTGGCCCGCGGCCGCCGTTCGCGGCGCGCATGCCATGGTCGTCTCCGACGAAGCGCTCGCCTCCGAAGCTGGCGTGGAAATCCTCAAAAACGGCGGCAACGCCGTCGATGCCGCAGTCGCTGTCGGCTTCGCCCTCGCCGTGGTTGAGCCGGAAGCCGGAAACATCGGCGGCGGCGGCTTCATGCTTGTGCGTCTGCACGACGGCCGCGCGAAATTCATCGACTACCGCGAGGAGGCGCCCAAACACGCCACCCGCGACATGTACGTCGACCCGGAGGGCAAAATCATTCCTGGCGCATCCACCACCGGGTGGCGCGCCATCGGAATTCCCGGCACTGTCGCCGGCCTCGCGCTCGCCGCGAAAACCTACGGCAAGCTGACCCTCGCCCAAGACATGGCGCCCGCCATTCGCCTCGCGAAAGACGGCTACGTGATGAATGCGCGTCTTGCCGCCTCCCTCAAGTATTCGCAGGATCGCCTCGGCCAGTTCCCTGAGAGCAAGAAAATCTTCCTGAAAGACGGCGCTCTCTACGCTGTTGGAGAAACTTTCCAGCAGCCGGAACTCGCGGCGACGCTCGAGAGCATCGCGAAAAACGGCCCCGAAGAGTTTTATCGCGGCCAAATCGCCAAAGATTTGACCGCGCAGATGGCGCAGAATGGCGGCCTCGTCACCATGGCCGACCTCGCGGCCTATCATCCGAAACTTCGCGAGCCTCTTGTCGGTTCTTATCACGCGCGCGGCAATCGCTGGACCATCATCACCAGCCCGCCGCCCAGCTCCGGCGGCGTCGCCATTCTCGAAGCGCTCAATATTCTCGAGCCCTATCACCTCACTTCCTGGGACGACGCCCAGTCCGTTCACCTCGTCGTCGAAGCCATGCGCCGCGTCTTCGCCGACCGCGCCACTTACCTCGGCGACTCTGATTTCACGCACGTTCCCGTCGCCGGCCTGTTGAATCCGCAATACGCCGCCGAGCGCCGCGCCTCCATCAATCCCCTGGACGCGACCTCCAGCGCGCAAATCGGCGCCGGCAATCCCGGGCCATTCGATCGCACCCGCGCGACCTCCACGCCGGTGGTCATTGAGAAGCTCAACACCGAAATCGCCGCCGCGCTGGTCACCGCCGAGGCGCAAAAATCGCACACCACGCATTTTTCCGTCGTCGACGCCGACGGCAACGCGGTGGCCAACACCTACACGCTCAACGACAGCTTCGGCTCGGCCGTCACTTCCACGGACGGCTTTTTGCTCAACGACGAGATGGACGACTTCACCAGCGCGCCCGGCAAGCCCAATATGTTCGGCCTGCTGCAGTCCGAGGCCAATGCCATCGAGCCCGGCCATCGCCCGCTCAGTTCCATGGTTCCCACCATCGTTCTCCGCGACGGCGAATTGAGCTTCGTCACCGGCTCGCCGGGCGGCCCGCGCATTATTTCCGCCACGCTCCTCAGCGTTCTCAACTGGGCCTGGCTCGGCATGGACGCGCAGCAAGCGATCAATGCGCCGCGTTTCCACCAACAATGGATGCCCGACGTGGTGCTTCTCGAGCAGCCCTTTTCCCAAGCGGTCGCCGAGCAGCTCGAACAGCGCGGCTACCACTTGGCGCCGCGCCGCGGCTGGATCGGCGAAGTGGAGGCCATCGGCATCGACCCCAAAACCGGCGAGCGCCTGGGCGCGCCCGACCCACGCCGCGAAGGCGCCGCTCGCGGCTATTGACGCCGGGGAGTTTTCCAAAGACCATAGAGCTTCGGCCTTTCGATTTCAGGACGCCGAATCGCCGCGACTTTTGTTTCCGCGGCAACAGAAAATAATTCCTGGCCATGCAACGTGTTTTCTCAACTTATCGTTACAGTGACGAGCCGCTGACCTCCGCGCTGCTCGCGGAGATCGCGCAGGCCGGTATCAGCAACGTGGAGATTTATTGCACGCCCGTCCATCTGAACTATCGTTCGGCGCAGGCCATTCGCACGCTTTCGGAATGGATCGGCGAGCACCGCCTCACCATTCATTCCCTGCATTCGCCGACGGAACGAGATCTGCTGCCAGGCAAGCGCGAAAGCGGCATCCCCATTTCGATTTCCGATCCGGAGCGTGTGCGCCGCCTCGACGCCGTGGATGAAGTGAAGCGCACGCTGGAAATCGCCGAGCTAATTCCGTTTCGCCATCTGGTGCAGCACATCGGCAACGGCCGCGAGGCGCACGACCCGCGCAAAGTCGACGCGGCGTTCAATTCGCTCGAGCACCTCACGCTTTTTGCCAAACAGCGCGGCGTTTCCATCGTTCTGGAAAACACGCCGGGCGAGCTGGGCTCGCCGTCGAATCTGCGGCACTTTGTCACCGACACGCGGCTCGACCTGAAATTCTGCTTCGATATCGGCCACGCGCACATGGAGGACGGCGTGGAAATCAGCTTCGAGCCGTTGCGCGAGCACGCGGTGATGGTGCACGCGCACGACAATCACGGAGAAAAAGACGAGCACCTGCTGCCGCACAGCGGCAACGTGGACTGGGACGCGGCCATGGGCCTTTTTTCCAGCGCGCAGCAGGATCTTCCCATCGTGCTCGAAGTGCGCGCACAGCCCGCGAACGCTCCCTCGCTCGCCGACGCCACTGCGGCCTTCGAAAAACTGGAACAATCACTCGCGGCGAAACGCTCCGCCGCCAATTCCTGATGAGCTTGCGCAAAGAAGGGGAAAACTAAGGGTGTCCACGCCGGTCGTTTCCATCGAACACGTTGGCGAACATGCGGGAAAAGAAGTCACCATTCGCGGATGGCTCTACAATCTGCGCGAATCCGGCAAATTGCTTTTTCCGATTTTTCGCGACGGCACCGGCATCATCCAGGGCGTGATTTCGCTGAAAGAACATGCGGACGCATTCAACGCCGCGAAAGGGCTGACGCAGGAATCAAGCGTGGAAGTGACCGGCAAAGTTGCCGCCGAAGCGCGCGCCCCCGGCGGCTACGAACTTCACATCAGCGCCGTCAAAATTGTGCAGCGCGTGCCGGAATCGCAGCCGTATCCGATTCAACTCAAAGAGCACGGCGTCGATTTTCTCCTCGATCAGCGGCACTTGTGGATTCGCACGCCGCGGCAGGCGTCGATTTTACGCATTCGCGCGGAAGCCGAACGCGCCGCGCGCAACTTCATGGACTCGCAGGGCTACACGCTCACGGACGCGCCAATTTTCACGCCGGCGGCTTGCGAAGGCACGACCACTTTGTTCGAAGTGGATTACATCGACGATCAAAAAGCTTATCTGACGCAATCCGGCCAACTGTACGTGGAAGCGACGGCTGCGGCGCTGGGCAAAGTTTATTGCTTCGGGCCCACGTTTCGCGCGGAAAAATCCAAAACGCGCCGGCACCTGACGGAATTTTGGATGCTCGAACCGGAAGCAGCGTACGCGCACCTGGAAGACATGATGATTCTGGGCGAAGGGCTGGTCAGCGCGATGGTGCAATCGTGCGTGAAACACCGCGCGCGGGAACTCGAAATGCTGAAGCGCGACGTCGCGAAGCTCGAAAACATCAAGCCGCCGTTTCCGCGCATCCTGTACGAAGAAGCGATCAAAGTGCTCAATGAGAACGGAAACACGGCGAAGTTCGGCGACGACTTCGGCGGCGACGAAGAAACGATCATCTCGAAAAATTTCGACAAGCCGGTGATCATTCATCGCTACCCTGCCGCGATGAAAGCCTTCTACATGGCGACGGATGCCGCGCGGCCGGAGCTTTCGCTGAGTTTCGATATGATCGCGCCCGAAGGCTACGGCGAAATCATCGGCGGCGGCGAACGCCTGTCGAGTTATGAAACGGTGATTGAACGCTTGCGGCAGAACAATTTGCCCGAAGAATCGTTCCAGTGGTATCTCGACCTGCGGCGCTACGGCAGCGTTCCGCACGCGGGATTCGGCCTGGGCCTGGAACGCACGGTCGCGTGGATTTGCGGAACGGAACACATTCGCGAAGTCATCCCCTTCCCGCGCATGCTTTACCGGGTTTATCCTTAGGCTTGCTTCGCCTGCCGGTTTTTCCAGGGGGATAAGCAACGCATGGCGCAAAAAATCCGCATTCTCGGTGTGCCGATGGACCTGGGCCAAAGCCGCCGCGGCGTGGACATGGGTCCTTCCGCTCTGCGCGTCGCGGGCCTGCAGGCGCATCTGAAGCAGCTTGGCTATCAAGTGGAAGACATCGGCAATATTTCCGTCAAACAGCCGGAAGAACAGCACTACGGCGACAAGCGCGCGAAATACCTGAAGGAAATCGCGGAGACTTGCCAGGGGCTGGCCGAAACGGTGGAGCGGACGCTGGCCGAAGAGATGATGCCGATGATTTTGGGCGGAGACCACTCCATAGCCGCCGGATCGGTGGCGGGAATTTCCTCATTTTTCCGCAAACAATCGAAGCGCATCGGCTTGATCTGGCTGGACGCGCACGGCGATGTGAACACTCCCGACAGCAGCCCATCGGGCAACGTTCACGGCATGCCGCTCGCGTCCATCATGGGTTATGGCGCACCGGAGCTGACTGAAATCGGCGGATTCAAGCCGAAGATCGAGCCGCAAAATGTCGCCATGGTGGGCATACGCGAGCTGGATTCGAAAGAGCGCCAGTTGGTGAAAAAATCCGGCGTGCATGTTTTTACGATGCGCGATATCGACGAGCGCGGCATGAGAGAAGTGATGGCCGAAGCGCTGCGTTTTGCCACCGACGATACCGGCGGCGTAGCGGTGAGCCTGGACATGGATTTTCTGGATCCTTCGGAAGCGCCCGGCGTGGGCACGCCGGTCCGCGGCGGGGTGACCTATCGCGAAGCGCATCTCGCTCTGGAAATGATCGCGGACAGCCGCGCGCTGGTTTCCTTCGAGCTGGTGGAAATCAACCCGGTGGTCGATTTGCACAATACAACCGCAACTCTGGGAGTCGAGCTCGCCCTCTCCGGCCTCGGCAAGAAAATTCTCTAATGGAAAATAAAAAGCGGCTTCGGGTTGGCATTCTCTTCGGCGGGCGCTCCGGCGAACACGAAGTGTCTCTGGCTTCCGCGGCGTCGGTGATTCGCGCGCTCGATATGGAAAAATACGAGGCGGTGCCCATCGGCATCACCAAGGACGGGCGCTGGCTGGTGGGCGCGGCGGCGCAAAAAATGACGGAGCAGAAGATGCTGCCGGAGCTGCTGAAGACCGGCGAGCGCGTGGTGCTGCCGCCCGATCCGAGCGCGTCGGCTCTCGTTCCGTTGGGGCCGGGCAACTCGCAGCCGAGCGTGAAAGTGGACGTGATTTTTCCGGTGCTGCACGGGACGTTTGGCGAGGACGGAACTGTGCAGGGACTACTGGATCTGGCGGGCGTGCCTTACGTTGGCGCGGGCGTGCTGGGCTCGGCGGTGGGCATGGACAAGGACGTGCAGAAGCGTCTGTTCCGCGACGCAAAAATTCCGATTGTCGAGTTTCTGGCGATTTCGCGGCACGAATGGGAAACGAATCGCGGGAAGACGCTGGTAGCGGTCAAAAAGAAATTCGACTTTCCGCTTTTCGTCAAGCCGGCGACGCTCGGATCGTCAGTGGGGATGACGCGCGTGCACAATGCCGCGGAGCTGCCGGCGGCGATGGATTTGGCGGCGAGCTTTGCGCTCAAGATTATCGTGGAGCGCGCGATTCGCGGGCGCGAAATCGAAGTGGCGGTGCTGGGCAACGACGACCCGCGCGCGTCCGTGCCCGGCGAAATTATTCCGCATCGCGAATATTACGACTATTCCGCGAAGTACCTGGAATCCGGGTCGCGAATCGAAATCCCTGCAAAGCTCAGCAAGAAACAGGTGGCGCAGTTTCAGGAATATGCCATTCGCGGCTATCGCAGCATCGAATGCGGCGGCATGGCGCGCGTCGATTTTTTTCTGGAACGTGGCACGAACAAAATATACCTCAACGAAATCAACACCATTCCCGGGTTCACGAGCATCAGCATGTACCCGAAGATGTGGGAAGCGAGCGGCCTCTCCTACACGGAGCTGATCAGCCGGCTGATTGAGCTGGCCATCGAGCAGCACGCCGAAAAAAACCGCACGAAATACTCCATTGAGCTGCCCGCCGGCGCGGGCGGCGCGCTGGAAGGCTAGGGATTCCCCGCTGCGGACGGCAATACGCCATCGCGCCGCACTTGACAATCCGCGAAAGCCTGATTAAACTAACCGGTTAGTTAAATAATTGACTCCCTTGAAGACAACGCGCGTGAACGACTGAGGAGCGATGCATCGCGGCAGAAAAAAAATCGAGAATCCTGAAAGCGCGCAGCGCATTTTGGCGGCTGCGGAGCGCGTCTTCGCCGAGCGCGGACTCGCGGGCGCGCGCACCGAAGAGATTGCCCGCGCCGCGCGCGTGAACAAGGCCATGCTCTACTACTATTTCGAGAGCAAGGAACAGCTGCACCACGCCGTCTTAGCGAATCTTTTTGGGCACGCGAATCGCATGGTCCAGGAGCAGATGCCGCCGAACGCATCCGCGCGCGAGATTATTCTGGCGTTCGTGGACGGCTATTTCAAGTTCCGCATGGCCTATCCGAACTACGCCCGCTTGATGCAGCAGCTGATGATGGAGTCACCTGATGAATTCCGGCGAATCGCGCGGCAGTATTTTCGGCAGGGCTACAAGGAGCTGACGAGCGCCATCGAAGCGGGCATTTCCCGCGGCGAGTTTCACAGCGTCAACGCGGAGCATATGGTGCTGAACATTATTGCGATGATTGTTTTTTACTTTTCCGGCGCGCCGGCGCACAGCGTCCTTCTGGGGCAGGATGCGCTGAAGCCAAGCGCCGTGGCCGAACACCAGCGAGCGGTGATTGACCTGCTCGAACACGGATTGTTCCGCTCTTCCGGGAGGCCTGAATGACCGGACGCAAGTTTCTTGTGATCATCGGCGTGCTATTTCTCATCGCCCTGGCGGTTTACATTTTCACGACGCCGAGCGGCAACGCGTATCCGCTGATCGGGGTGGTGGACGGGAACGATGTGATCGTCAGCCCGCAAATCACCGACCGCATGATCAAGCTGAACGTCGACGAAGGCTCAGTGGTCACTAAGGGCGAGCTGATTGCGGAGCTGGACCCCGCGGAGCTTCAAGCGCAAGCGGCCGCGCAGGATGCGGCCATTGGAAGCCTACGCGCGCAAGTGGTGCAGGCGCAGGCCAATTTGGGCCTGACGGACAGCCAAACCGCCGCAGGGCTGAACGTGGCGGAGGCCAATTATACGGGTTCGCAGGCGCAGCTCGAGCAGGCCCGGGCCACGAACGAGCTGAACGAGATCAACATGAAGCGCGAGGTGAGCCTGTATAACTCGGGCGTGGTGGCCGCGCAGGACCGCGATAGCGCGGTGGCGACATTCAAGGCTTCCGACGCAAACGTGCGGTCGCTGGCCGACCAGGTGAAATCGCAGCAGGCGGCGCTGGCGGTGGCCATGGCGAACCGCAAACAGGTAGACGTCCTGCGGAGCCAGATCGCGTCGACGCAAGCGCAGCTCAAGCAGGCCATCGCCATGGAAGTGGAAGATGAGACGCAGCTGGGCTACACGAAAATCTATGCGCCGATCAGCGGCATTGTTTCGGTGCGCGTGGCAAAGCAGGGCGAAGTGGTGCAGCAAGGAAATCCCATCGTGGTGCTCGTGGATATGGACGATCTGTGGGTGCGCGCCGACGTGCCGGAGACATACATCGATTCGGTTCAATTCGGGCAGAAGATGCCGATCAAGCTGCCCTCGGGCGAAATCGTTGAAGGCCATGTTTTCTTCAAGGGCGTGGAGGGCGACTTCGCGACGCAGCGCGACGTCAGCCGCACCAAGCGGGACATTCAGACGTTCGCCATCAAAGTTTCACTGCCGAACCCGCAGCACCGCTTCTTCACCGGCATGACGGCGACCGTGCTGCTTTCGCCGCAGAAGGAAGCGAAGCACTGGTGGGCGCGAGAGTAGGGCGAAAAAAGGTTCACGGACGATGCATGCGATTGAAGTCAAGAGCCTGACGAAACAGTTCGGCGACCTGATCGCCGTCAATGCGGTGAGCTTCACGGTGGAAGACGGCGAAATCTTCGGCCTGCTTGGCCCCAACGGTGCAGGCAAGACGACGCTGATCCGCATGCTCACGACGCTGACGCCGCCGACTTCCGGCACGGCTACCGTGGGCGGGCACGATATCGTCACCGATCCCAACGGCGTGCGGCACGCTCTGGGCGTGATTCCTCAGGCGTTCACATCCGATCCCGAGCTCACGGCCGAGGAAAACATGCTGATTCACGCTAAGCTCTATGGCATTCCGGCCAGCGAACGCGCGGCGCTGATCGACCGGCTGCTCGAGTCTGTTGACCTGCAGAAGTTCAAGACCAAGCTGGTGCGCACTTTTTCGGGCGGCATGCGCCGGCGGCTGGAAATCGCGCGCGGCCTGGTGCACTCGCCGAAAATCATGTTCCTCGACGAGCCGACGACCGGTCTGGACCCGGTCTCACGTTCGAATGTGTGGGAAATGATCCGGCATTTGCGCGACGATTCTCACCTCACCATCCTGCTTACGACGCATTACATGGACGAGGCCGACAAGCTCTGCGATCGCATCGCTATCGTGGACCACGGCAAACTGGCGGCGCTCGATACGCCCACGCGCCTGAAGGACAGCGTGCCCGGCACGGACGCGGTGGAAGCCGAGTTCACGGGGCAGCCGACCGATTGGGAACAGCAACTCAAAGGCTTGTCACACGCACAGAGCGTGCAAAGCCGAGATGGTGCGGTACATATCGCATCGAACGACGGGCCGGCGACGGTGGCCGCTTTGATGGATCTGGCCAGGGCGCGCGGGGTGACGGTGAAGCGCGTCAGCGTCCAGGGCACGACGCTCGACGATGTTTTCCTGCATTACACGGGCAACGACCTTCGCGACGCGGCCAATGAAGGCGCGAAATACAGCATCGGGCATTTGTACCGCTAGAAAGGATATTGCGCTTGACGTTCAGCCTATCTCGCATGTGGGCGCTGGTCGAACGGGACCTGCGGAAATTTTTCCGCAGCCCGGCGCTGATGATGAGCTCGATGGTCTTCCCGATGATGCAGCTCATCGTGCTGGGCTACGCTTTCGGCGGGAAAATCACCAACGTCAAAGTGGGCGTAGTGGATCAGGACCACACCGAGGAGTCCTGGCAGGTTCGCGAAGCCCTGGCCGGAGTGACCACCGGGCCGAAGATGTTTCAGGCGGTCGATTACAATTCTATGCCGGATGCGATGGACGATCTGCGCTCCGGGGTGATCGGCGCGGTCGTAGACATTCCTGAGAAATTCTCGCGGCGCGCCTACGCCCAAGACCAGCCGCGCATCGCGCTGATCGTCGACAACACCGATCAGTTCGTTTCCAGTTCGCTGGAAAGCGAACTGCAAAGCGTGGTCGACCAGATGAACACCAACCTCATTTCCGAGTTGGATGTCGGGCCGGTCTCACAACTCAACACTACGGGACCTCTCGCTTCGCGGCTGCCGGGCGAGATCGCGCTGAACATCGTCGAAGTCTATCCGTACATCGAGTACATCAAGTATTTGCTGCCGGGCTCGATTGCCATGGCCATTTTTATCGTGGCGATGATCGGCGGGGGCATCACATTTATCGACGATAAGTCGCGCGGGCTGCACGAAGGGTATCTGGTCACGCCGATTCACAAGGCCGAGCTGGTGATGGGACTGGATTTGGCCGGGGCAATCAAGGGCTTGATGGCCGGCTTGGTGATCACGTTCATCGGCGGATTGATCGCGGGGATTCCGCGGCTATGGGATCCCGCTCGCTTGATTTACCTGATGGTGGTGGTTGCCGTGGCTTCGCTGTGCATGATCAGTTTCATGTTTCTGCTGATGGTGCGCATCGACGATCCGCTCGTGCCACGCGCGATTTTCGGCGTGCTGAATACTTTGCTCTTTTTCCCCTCGGGCGCTATCTATCCGACGTACGGCTTTCCGTTCTGGCTGCGGTGGATTTCGGTCGTCGATCCTTTTACGTATACTGTGCAAGCGCTGCGAAACTTGCTGCTCCGCGGCAGCGGCATTGAAGGCATCTACCGCGACGTGTTAATTTTGGGTGGGTTTGCCGCGGTGATGATTGCGGGCAGTATCGCGCTTTTCAAGCGACAGATCTGAATTCTTGGTGTCTAACACACGGGGGAGAATGTGAGTCTTCTCGACGCGACTCCGCAGCCTGAGCCTTCCAAGAAGCCGTACTACATCATTCTCGCTGTGCTGGTTGTGTTCGTGGCCGGAATTCTTGTTTGGTGGTCAGTACGGTTCAAGGCAGAGGAAAAAACGGCAAACGCGTTCTTCAGCGCGCTCGCCGCGGGCGATATGCAGCAGGCGTATACGCTCTGGAAGCCGTCGGAAAGCTACACTTTCAAGGATTTTCAGGATGCGTGGGGGCCCGCGGGATATCTCGGTCCGGTGAAGAGTTTCAAAATCGAATCAGCGACGGCGCCGCACAGAAGCGATTCCAGCGTGGCTGTGACGACGCTGATCAGCCCGTATCAGCCATTTCCCGAAGGCGGATCTGCGGAGGCGAACAAGACGAAACCGGTAGTCATCTGGGTCAACCGCACGACGCAGTCGCTCAGTTTCCCGCCGCCTACGTTCTAGCAGTCACTTCGCTGAGCATAGCCGCAAGTTCTTCGCGCGTCAGCGTTGCTGTTCCCAGTTTGGCGACAACCACGCCGGCCGCGGCATTTCCCAGCACGGCTGCTTCGCGCAATGACGCGCCCGCCGCGCTTGCCAGCGCCATGGTGGCCAGCACGGTATCGCCCGCTCCGGTGACGTCAAAAACTTCCCGTCCCTCTTTTGTCCCGGGCGTTTTCCCAATGCCCATTTGCTTTTCTTTACCGATGGCTGGGACGTGGAAACTGTCGCGATTCCCGCGCTCGAACAGAATCAATCCCTGAGAACCGAGCGTAATCACCATCGCGGAGCAGGCAAAATGCTCCAGCAGCTTCTGCCCGGCATCCCGGATGGATTCCTCGTTGTCAAGCGCGCTCTCAACCAGGAACGCTGCCTCCGCGCGGTTGCAGATCACGACCGAGGCTCCACGGTATGCCGGCAACCGCGAAGACAACCGCTTTGGCCCAGCGAACGACGGTATTTTTCTCTTGGCACACGCGTTCAAAACTTGCTCCGCCAGCGACTCACTTACGACGCCTTTCTCATAATCGGAAATTACGAGCGCATCGAGGCCATTCATGCTCGGGACGATCCGGCTTACCAGCTGCTGCTCGGCCTGCTCTGACAAACGCGTCCGCACTTCGCGATCCACACGTACGACTTGTTGGTGCCCGGCAATGACTCTTATCTTGAGCGTCGTGCGACGGCCGGTGATTTCAACGAGTCCCTTCGCCCTCAAATGCATATCGCGCAAGAGGCGTTTCAATGCTGCGGCTGCTTCATCCTTGCCGATTGCCCCGTAGGCTTCGACACGCGCGCCCAGCGTGGCCAGATTTGCAGCAACGTTGCCTGCACCCCCGAGGCGATCCTTCCCGCCCTCAAAGTTCACAATCGGAATTGGAGCCTCGGGCGAAATGCGGTTGGCCGTTCCCCAAACGTAACGGTCGAGCATCCAATCGCCCACCACCGCCAGCCGGCGGCCGCGCATCCTTTGCAGGAGTTGCGAAGCGCGCCTTCTGGAAATTGCGCCGGTCATCGTCGCTTTCACTGGGCCCTCACCTCAATCCGCGTGTGAACTCGTCGCGTTATTAAATTCCATTCACGCCGGGCACTTGCATCGTTTCCGTCAGCAAAGCCGCGCACGCTTGCTGGACCTGCTCGAGCGTGACGGACAAAATACACCGCGGCTCGGCAAACGCATAGCAGTGATCTCCGGGGCACGGATTGCAGGGAAAATCGTTCTGTACCACGCGGTGCGCGGTCTGCCACGGCCGCCAGTGCACCGAACTGCTCGAGCCGAAGATTGCCACCACCGGCCGCCCCGCGGCTGTGGCGATGTGCGTTGGTCCGCTGTCGTTGCCGATGAAAATCCGAGCTCCGGCCACAAGCGCGATCAATTGCCGGAGGTCGAGAGAATCCAACAGGGTAAATTCGCCGCCGCACACCTTTCGCAGCTCGTTCACGATTGCCGCTTCGTTGCCGCCGGCGCTGAACACTGGGGCGATGCCCTGGGTTTTCTTCAGCCAGCGCGCCAACGCCGCGAAATTTTCGACAGCCCATCGCTTCGTGAAATATTTTCCGCCGGGATGGATGACCGCATAGGCCGCGCCCGGCGCAATTCCGGCCTCAGCAAGTTTCTTCGCAACGGCGTCGTGCGCGTCCTGCTGTGGATAGACGCGCGCTGGCGGAATCGGCCCGCGCGGCAAGCCCGTTGCGTAGAATTGCTCGATGCGATGCTCGACAGTGTGGATTTTGTTGCCAGGGTCGGTCACCAGCACGTTATACACAAACGAGAATTGCCGGCGCGTCCAGCAGACTCGCTTCCGTGCGCCAATCGCCGCGGTCAGCAGCGCGCTGGTCGGCCCGGCGTGCTGGTTGTATACGACGGGAAAATGCCGGCGGCGCAATTCCGCAGCCGTAGAAAAAAAACCGCCCATCAATAGAATCTCAGCAACGGCGGGATTCCCTTCGAGCACCGGTGCGAAAAATGCTTCGACGAGCACACTCATCCGCAAATCAGGGCGCCAGGCATGCACTGCGGAAAGCGCGGGAGTCAGCAGGATCACATCGCCCAGCGAGCGCAGCCGGATGATCAGCACTTCCGCGCCTGCGGGCAAATCTTTCAGGAGAGACGGCGATTCACGAGGCGTCAATGCGAGCTTCGTCCACGAGCATCACCGGGATGTCGTCACGCACAGGATAGACGCGGCGGCAAGTGGAACATTTCAATCCTTGCTGGTCCGGCGTCATCTTCACCGGCGTCTTGCAAACGGGACACACTAGAATCTCCAGCAATTCCTTCGAGACCGGCATCGGTTCCTCCCCCTCAGCCACTGTATCAAACCCGCGGCGAACGCGGCAACCTTTGCCCAGGCTTCCAACGGGAAAACATAGGAAAAGAAACGAAAGAAGGGCGAGCTTGCATTCCGCTCAGCGGGCGGGCTCGAGTATGCAAATCAGTCGCGCCTTCCACCCTTTCTCGGATTGAAATTCCGCCGGCCAAACAGCCATCACTTGCGAGCCTTGATAGACGCGCTCGAATCCTTCCTCTGACTCCGAAATGGTTTCAATCGGCGCTACCCAATAATCTCTTGCATTTTCCGCCTGCAGCGTGACGCGAATGTTCTGCCACTCGTCGACGAGCTTCAGTTCGGATGCCGGCGCTGCGCCCGCCCATCGCAACGACTGCCTCTTTCCGCCCACCTCGATGTAACGATCGGTGGCGTCCGGCGCGAGCAAATTCACGACCATCTCGATTCCTACCATGGCCTTCGCGGGAGCCTGGCCCTCATGCTCTACACTCACGTCACATGTGACGCGGAAACCGTCACCGCGCCCCGCGAACGAAAAACTTTTTCCCACTTTCCATTCACTGTCTGCGGTTTCCGCAGTGAGCCATACCTTCGACGCTCCTGCTTCTTTCACGCGATAAGCCCCGCCGGCAATTTCAGCATTTTCATTTAATTTCAGATTTTCATAGTCCGGCGCCGAACCTTCGGCAGGAAACATCAGCACGCGAAACGAATTCCGCGGCCAGCGATCGTATTTCAGCCGCTTTTCCAGGCCGGGCTCCTTGGAGCGCACCTGGTCATGAATCGAAGCGAATCCTGTTTGTCCCGTCGCTTGGCCGAGCTTCTGGTGATAGGGCTCCGGGCGGCGCATCATGGAATTAATCACCGCCACGCTGTTCGGACGGAAATCCATCGCCTTCACCGTTCCGCCATCGTTGGGCGAAATCAGAATCGCCGCGCGCTCCGTGGTCAGATAGAGCTCTTCGTGCCCGTCGGCGTCGAGGTCGAATCGCCGCAGCTCCGCAAATTTCTCGCGC
Organism: Candidatus Acidiferrales bacterium; assembly: GCA_030037775.1. Taxonomy (GTDB): domain Bacteria; phylum Acidobacteriota; class Terriglobia; order Acidiferrales; family UBA7541; genus DAHUXN01. The sequence goes on along the minus strand of JASHQB010000002.1, from coordinate 2,164 downwards.
TTATGCGCGGCCGCATCCGCAAACGCCTCGGCACGGATCAGGGAGCGCCACACGGTGGTGCGCAAATGCGGCGCGTAAAGGCCGCCAAAAACGCCGTGCCAATAGGCATCGTTGGCCTGTCCGCACAGCAAATCGGTCTTCGCCCGGCGCAAGCCTTCCAGCGGCGCGCCCTCCGCGCGCAGCTTCGATTCGACGTCCCGCAATTTGCGCGAAACCAGCGTGGCCTTTTTCTGCATCAGGTTCGATTCAGAATATTTCGTCAGGAACCCGCGCCACACACCGCCGCGCAAAAACTCTTTGACGTCCTCCCGCGACGCAAACTCCTTCTCCACAGCCTGAAAACGCAGACGCGCCGGCGTCGGCAGCGCCCACTCCATCATTTCCGCATACGAACACGCCGGCAAATCGGCGCGGCCCAGCGGCTCCTGCGAAGCTATGGCCTCGCTCGGGGTCACCGTTGCCAGCCAATTCTGATTCGCTTCCAGCTCCGCGATGAACCGCTCCAACCAGCCGTTCGTGTAAACATGTTCGAACGTCCCGGGCCATACGCCGAACTTTTCCATGTCATCGCCCATGGTGGCGATGCCGCCGGGCCGCGTGCGCGCCGCCTCGCGAAAAAACGCGACCACTTCCTCCGGGCTTTTGTATGGAATCAAGTAACGCAGCGCCTTCAATCCTGGGAACAAAATCACCGGCGAGCCTTGGTCCTCCGCGACGAAAGTTCCGTACAAACTCGCAGGATCGAATCCGGCGTTCAGAAAATGATTGTCGTCCACCAGCGTGTATTCCACGCCCGCTGCCGCCAATACGGACGGCAACTGCGGCTCCCAAACGCGCTCCGCCAGCCATGCGCCGCGCGGCCGCTTTCCAAAATGCCGCGCCAAATATCCGGAGAGCTTGTCGGTCTGTTCGCGAGCGTCCTTTTTCGGAATCACCACCAAAATCGGTTCGTAATATCCTCCGCCGAGCAGTTCCACCTGCCCGCGTTTCACCAGCACCCTGAGACTTTCAAAATAGTCCGGATGCGCGCGCTCAATCCATTCGAGCAAGCCCCCCGAGTAGTGCAGCCCGACGCGCAAAAACGGATGCCGCAGCAGCACCTGCACGAACGGCAGGTAGGATTTTTCGTATGAATGCTCCATCACCGAGTCGAAATTCCCGACTGGCTGATGAGCATGAACGATGAGGACGAGGTTAAAGCGGGTCACCTGTTAAACTCCGGCTCTCTTCCCACCATACCTATCTAGGTCGTTTCTTTCCAGTAAAGAGACTGTAATATTTCCTGTATTCGAATACTGGCGGGCCTGCAGTCGCTGCGCCCCAGTTACGATTTGATGCCGCGAGGCGCCCTTCGGAGTCACCCCTTTTCGCTTACGTCTGCGGTCAAAGCGCTGTGACTTTGCTGCGAACTGCCTTTGCTCCGGAATGAACTTCGAGCCGCCGCGCCTCTTTTTCCGTTGCCGCGGCGAGAGCGGCATCCGGCGCCGTTGCCGGCGCATAAATGACCGTGAGAATCTCGCTCACCCCTTCACAAACTTGCGTGCGCGTGGAGTCGCTGATGGGGCTTCCAAAGGGCCCTGCCGCGTCCGCCAGGACCGGACGCCCCTCCAAATGCCACACGCGCCTGCCAATTCCTTCGTACTTCTCGCCCGTCGTGCCCAGACGCAGGCAAATCTCGCCCGAAATCGCCGCGCGGTTATAGACGCCGTAGGGCCAACCGGTTTCAATCGAACCAAGATTGCTCAGGTCCACCACATTCGAGACGTTGTAGAGCCCCTTGCCCTGCACCACACGCCGCAGCAGCGCCTCTGACGACGGCCTGTACTTCGACGGATCCATCCCCCATCGCCGAAACATCGCACGCACGGTGACAACGGCCTCCGCTTCCGCGAGCGATTCCACGGTGAACTTCCGCCGCAGCCGCGCACACTCTTCGTCGATTTCGCGCACCAGTTCCGCACTCGCCGGCGCCACGGTCACTTCGTCGGCCTCGACGATTCCCAGCCGAACGGCCGGAATTTCAATCGCAATATTCAATGCCGCTTCTCCGCAAGAGCCCCTCTGCTATCATAGCGCGCGAACATCTCATGGGCCCAATCGGAGCACGCTTATCTTAAAGTCAGGCGAGTTGCATCACAGCAAGTTCCAGAGCGGAATCGCGCTC
>JASHQB010000165.1 GCA_030037775.1 Candidatus Acidiferrales bacterium | reverse complement strand
CGGCACGTGTTTTTGCGGTTCGATATTGGGTCCGTTAAGATCACGGGTGAGGGACCACCAATCGGAATTGTCACCAGCGACAGTGGCGTTATCCATCATTCTCTGACTCCCCGCGAGGATCACGGAACAGGAGATGGAGATTCCGAATACCACTAACAAGACTCGGCGCATAACCTAGCTACTCAGAGTTGTCGATTTGGGCGCGCTGGAGGCGGTCGGAGTAGTCCATGTAGACGGTTTTCCACTCGGAGTAAAAGTCGATGGCGGCGAGGCCGGATTCGCGATGGCCGTTGCCGGTCTGCTTGGTGCCTCCGAAAGGCAGATGCGTTTCGGCGCCGATGGTGGGCGCGTTGACGTAGACGATGCCGGTGTCGAGATCGCGCTGGGCGCGGAAGGCATCGTTGATGTTGCGCGTATAAATGGAAGACGAGAGGCCGTACTTCACGCCGTTGGCGACTTCGATGGCTTCGTCGAGGCTGCCGATGGGCATGACCGAAACGACGGGGCCGAAAATTTCCTCCTGGCAGATGCGCATGGTGGGATTGCAGTCGATGAAGACGGTGGGCTCGAAGAACCAGCCCTTGGCGTATTTGCCGGTGTCGAGGCGATGGCCGCCGGCGGCGAGCTTTGCGCCCTCCTGCTTGCCGATTTCGACGTACTTCATGACGGTTTGGAGTTGCGCTTCGTTGACGACGGGACCCATGTCGGTATCGGCGTCGAGGCCGTTGCCGACGCGGAGTTTCTTGGCGCGGGCGACAAATTTTTCTGTGAATTCGCCGTAAACTTTTTTGTGCACGGCGACGCGGCTGGCGGCGGTGCAGCGCTGGCCGCTGGTGCCGAAGCCGCCCCAGATGGCGCCGTCGACAGCGAGGTCGATATTGGCGCCGTCCATCACGATGATGATGTTCTTACCGCCCATTTCGAGATGGACGTGCTTGAAGGCCGGGGCGCAAGCTTCGTTGATGATGCGGCCGGTGTCGGTGGAGCCGGTGAAGCTGATGAGCTTGACGTCGGGGTGATTGACCAGGGGCGAGCCGGCAAGCGTGCCCGTGCCGCTGACGATGTTGGCGACGCCGGCGGGCAGGCCGGCCTCTTCGAGGACTTGCACAAGGTAATAGGTGGAAAGCGGCGTGTCTTGCGCGGGCTTGATGACCACAGTGTTGCCGCAGACAAGCGCGGGCATCATTTTCCAGGAAGGAATGGCGATGGGAAAATTCCAGGGAGTGATGAGACCGCAAACTCCGATCGGAGAGCGCACGGACATGGCGAATTTATTGGGCAGCTCGGAGGGAGTGGTCTGGCCGAAGAGGCGGCGGCCTTCGCCGGCCATAAGATAGGTCATGTCGATGGCTTCCTGCACGTCGCCACGGGTTTCGGCGAGGACCTTGCCCATTTCGCGGGTCATGTCGCGGGCGATGTCTTCTTTGCGCTGGACTAAAATCTCTGCGGCGCGGTAGAGGATTTCGGCGCGCTTGGGCGCAGGCGTCAGGCGCCAGGAGTCGAAGGCGTTTTTCGCGGCTTCGACAGCGAGGTTTACGTCCTCCTCCGTAGATGCCGGGAAAATACCGACAAGCTCGTCCGTGTTTGCCGGGTTACGATTTTCAATACCTTTTCCGCTTGCGGGACTGACCCACTCTCCGCCAATGTAGTTCTTGTAGGCTGTGGGTGCGACTGCTGTGGCCATGACGGACCTCCGAGAATTGCACGCTGTCAGATGACCAAGTTAACAAACGGTTGCGAGGGACGTCAACGAAGGCGTGCAGCGGCGAACCGACTTCAGGATGGAAAGAATCGTGGGGGGAATGCCGGACGACGGTGGTGAATACACTGCTGTTTCCTACGGTGGCGAATGCGCTGGCTGAAACGACCAATGAACATGGCTACTCGGCGTGGATACGACTGACGCCCACGCGATACCTGTATAGCGAAATAGGGTGCGTGCATAGCATCGAGTTTGATTCGAATGCCGTCAGGCTGACAGTGGGCTTCGATTTGCGGTCCATGTTCAGGCATTCGAGGCCGGGGTGGGAGTAGAAAGGCGCTGACGGGCGGTCGTTGCTTATCACCCAATGAACGGCTACTTCGGTTCGGAGGGCTTGGGAGGCGGATGGCCCGGGCCACCTGCTCCGTTCCCGTTCCAGGAAAACGCGCGACCGTCAATGATCGCTTCCACGGCAGTGAACAGCGAACGCGCCACCTGCGATTTCGTCACGTAGGCGCTGGCACCGGCAGCACGAGCCGCGGAAAGCATATGCGGGGAATCATGCTGGCTGAGGATAAGAATCTTGGCGTCGGGGCGGTCACGACGAATCAAGCGGGCGGCTTGCAGACCATCCATCTGGGGCATGCTGACGTCCATGACGATGATATCGGGCAGGAGCTCTCTGGCTTTCTCGACTGCTTCCACACCGTTAGCGGCTTCGCCGGAAATGAGGAAGTCTTCCCGCGATTCGAGGAGCGTGCGGAGCCCTCGCCGGAATATTTCGTGGTCGTCGACAATTAAGATACGGGTTCGGTCCATTCCCTTCACCAAGAGTAAGTTCCCGGCAAAGCGGGCCTTGCGCTCGACCACATGCCGCGGGAACGGACACGCAGCCGATAATCAAACGCTACCGGAAAAATAGCGACAAATGGTATCCGGGAAAGCACGTAGGCGCCCTTCGGGAAATTCCGTATGGGAACTGTTGCGTCAAGGCGCGCGCGGAACGATGCTCGACTGTGCGCCGGCTCCAGCACTTACACTTTCAACTCCGGGTGGCGCAGGTGAAACTTCGTCGAATTCTGATAGGCGCGCGCCAAAGCGAGTAGCTTCGCTTCTCCATAAAGCTGGCCGAGGAAGGTGAGGCTGACCGGCGTGCCGGGCCCGCCGTAGTTCCCTACCATGCCGTCCTGACCCTTTTGCGCGGGCGGAGCGTCGTCGCCGCGGAAACCGTTCGGCAGAATAAGCGCGGGATAGCCGGTGAGGTTGGTAACGGTGAGCTGATCGCCGTTACTGGGCGCGACAATCACGTCGTAGCCCTGAAGCGCCGCAGCCACCTGCTGCATGGCCATGAATTTCGCGCGGTTGGCCTGAACGTATTCGACCGCCGGGACGAAGCGCGCGGAGCGGAAGGCATTCGGCCAGTCGCTCGGCCCCTGGCTGGTCATCAGTTTGTCGCGGCCCGAGCGCGTCAGCTCGTCAAAAGCGGCCGCCGCTTCCACGTCGAGAATGGTGACCATGGGCTGATAGGGCAGCTTGGGCAATTCGACCGGGGCCATCTGAACGCCCATCTGGCGCAATTTCGCGAGCGCGGCGTCGTTGAATTTCTGGTCGTACTCGGCCGAAGCGATGAACTGCGCTTTCCCCGCGTCGGTGATTCCACGGAAATTCTTGACGCGTTCCTCCAGCGCCGCGCGGTCGAACTTGAATTCCGATTCCAGGAAGCCCACGCGGAATTTCCGCCAGTCTTCCTGCGAGTTCCAGTTGAACGCCGCCGGCTGTACGGAGCGGTCTTGGCCGTCCGGACCGTGAATCACCTCGAGGATCAGGGCGCAATCCTCCACGGTGCGACACAGCGGGCCGAGCTTGTCCTGACTCCACGAAAGCGCCATCGCGCCGGTGCGCGGCACGTGGCCGAAGGTGGGCCGCAAGCCCGTGACGCCGCAGCGCGTGCTGGGCGAAGAGATCGAGCCGAGGGTTTCTGAACCGATGGCGAACCCCACGCATCCCGCCGCCGTGGCCGAAGCCGGCCCGGCCGACGAGCCGCTGGAGCCCTGGTCCGGATTCCACGGATTGCGCGTCACGCCTCCGTACCAATGGTCGCCGAGCGCCAGGGCGCCCAGCGTGAGCTTCGCAATAAGCACCGCGCCGGCAGCGTCGAGGCGCTTCACCACGGTCGCGTCTTCGTCAATCATCTGGTCTCTGTACGGCGCGGCGCCCCACGTGGTGGGATAACCCTTCACCGCGAGCAAGTCCTTCGCGCCCCAGGGAATTCCGTGGAGCGGCCCGCGATATTTTCCCGCGGCGATGGCGCGGTCGGCGTCCTTGGCTTGGGCCAGTGCGCGGTCTTCGGTGAGAGTGATGACGAAAAGCAGCAACGGGTTATAACGCCTGAGGCGCTCGAGATACATCTCGGTGAGCGCGGTGGACGAAACTTTGCGCGTGCGGAGGAGTTCGGCCAGATCGCGCACGCTGTTGAAGGCCACGCTTTCCACGTTTGTGGGAACGCCGCGACCGGGAAGAGCGGGAGACATGGCCATCGGGCGCTTCGTTTTCTCGAATTTCACGTCGGGCGTGACCAGGGGATCGAAAACCATCGCAGGTTGCACGCCGTTGGCCATGTGCAGGTTGTAAATGTCATCGTAGCCCTTGGCGGCGTCCTGCAAGTTGCGGAGCATCATCTCGCGGTCTTCGTCGGGAATCGGCACGTCCGCGATCACCGCCGCCTGGCTGATCATGTCGACGGTGATTTTTTGCGGCTCGCCCTCGGCCATGCCCCACAGCACGCCGGGAAAAAGCGTTCCGGCAAGGCCCAGCTTCGAGCAGACGGCGAGGAAAGTGCGGCGATCGGTTGCAGATATCGGCATCGGTGGGCCCCCGGCGAGATCGTCCGCGTTCAGAGTTGCGCGAACTGCGCGATGGATCCCGGCGGCGCATTTTCCAACCGCGCGCGCCGTGAGTCAAGGGCAAGGCTTCGCGCCACCGCTGACCGTTGCTGCCAGGTTTACTGAAATGGTACGATTGGCACGGTTCTTCGAATCAGCGACCCGTGAGGGAAAGTGCGATTCTTTTTCATCATCGGCATGTTCCTTGCTCCCGGATTTGCTCTGGCCCAAGCGCCGGCGCCGCCACAATCGGCAAGCGCGGCAGCGCCGACTTTTGTTCCGTGGCAGCAAGAGATGGCGCTGCCGATTTCCGGTGAGAAAGCGGTGTACCCGAGAATCGCAGAGATGGCCCATGTCGAGGGATGTGTTTACGTGTCGATTGTCGTGTCCACCGACGGCTTAATTCGAAAGGCATACCGAGTTGGCGGCCCGGTTTTGTTGTCCCAGTCCGCGCTCATTGCAGCTGGAACTTGGAAATTCAAGCCCTCCAGTCAAGAAGTCACGACGACAGTGCCTGTTTGCTTTTTTCTGACTGGAGACACGGCGCAGAAGCTGCTGAAAGATTATCAAAAAGCAGCTGGGAAAAACCCAGATGCTCAACACCTCACAGCTCTCGCGCGTGAACTTCTCCTAGTTGGTTCGCCCGATGAGGCGGAAAAGAACTTCAGACAAGCTCTTTCTCTGAAAGCTGGCGATCCGGACGCCGAATTTGGCTTGGGCGACAGTCTTGCGGTGGCAGGCGATTTCGATGCGACTATCGCCGCCTACCAGCGAGGTCTGGCTATCACTCCCAGGAATTCCGAACGGCGCGCTCAGCTCGCAGCTTGGATGGAGTTTCGGGGCGACCTGGGAGGAGCGCTTGCGCAGTATCGAATCATTTTGCACGATGACCCGCAGAGCGGGGCTTATCGTTCGAACTTCGCGGGCCTGCTGCTTCGAAAAGGCGATGTGGACGATGCCATCGAGCAGTACCGGCAAGTTTTGCACGAAAATGATAACGCCCCGGATCACTACGGCTTGGGTCGAGCGTACGAGGCGAAGGGCGACCTCGCCGATGCGTTGAAGGAGTACAAGAAAGCAACTACGAAAATGCCCCAAGATCAAGAGTTCCGCGATGCGTACAATCGCCTTGCCGGAAAATAGGCACCTCGAAGTTGCCAGCCATCCAATTCTGAAGCTTCACTGCACTTCGAGGGTGAGAGTGGCGGTTTTCTTTTGGCCTTTGGCGTCGATGGCGGTCAAGGTGTAGGTGGTGGTCTTTTTGGGGTCGATGGAAATGCAGCGGGCCGGGGATGGCCAAGTTCCCTCGGATAGCTTCGGGTCAATCTCCACGGTTTTCGCGTTGGAGACGCCATAGCAAAGCTCGGCCGAGTCGCCGCGACGAATTGCGCCCGGGGACGCGTAGAAATTCATAATCTCGAAATTGTTTCCGCCGAGCGCTTCGGCCACTTCCCGCGCGTGTTCGCGCTGCTGCTCCGCGGCTTTTTCTTCGATATTGCGATTTTCCTGCCAGCGCGAATAAAAAATCCCCGCGACCGCGAGGGCCACGATGAGTACGACGATCCAGGAAAACTTGAAGATAGTCCTGAAGTCAAAATTCTGTTCGGAGTTGTCGGCCATTTGCGTCCGTTGCTAACGTATCAGAAATTCGCCGTGCGAAGACTATCCGCTCGGAAGCTTTCAGGAGTTGGTCGCCGTAGCAGTTTTCTTCCCGTGGGCCGCTATTTTCTCGAACCCGCCCTGCCAGAGACGAAAGCCGCCGCGAAAAGCGTTGGCATTGTCGCCGCGCTCAGTACCCTTTGGCAGTGTTTTCAGTTTCTTGACGTTGCCGCCGCCGAGAACGACGTAATCCGGCTCCATAGCCGCTCGCAGCCTTTCGACAACGTCGGCGACCTTGCGGCGCCATTTCTTTTTGCCGAGACGCGTCAAACCGCGGAGCCCGATGTAATCCTCGTACGTCTTGCCTTTCTTGTACGGCAAATGAGCCAGCTCCATGGGTTGGACAATGCCATCCACCACCATCGCCGAGCCCAATCCCGTCCCGAGACCCAGAAACAGCATGCGGCCGCCACGATAGCTGCCCAACGCTTGCATTGCCGCATCGTTGATAATCTTGACCGGCCGGCCAAACGCTTTCGCAAAATTGAATCCCACCCAGCCGCCTCCTAGATTGTAGGGCTCGCGCAACGGCCGGTCCAAAACCACCGGCCCGGGATAGCCGATCGAAACCACGTCGTACTTCCAATCCTTTGTCAGGCTCTTCACATCCCTGGCCATCTTGGCAGGCGTCATGGTCGGCCCGGAATCGATTTTTCGCGGCAGGCGCTCGCCGGTGGCAAGCACTTTGACGTGCGTTCCACCCACGTCGATTACCAGAATTTTCCGCTCGGTCTTCTGCCGTTTTTCTCGATCGGCCATCAAGGCTGTGCTCCCTCGCGAAGCTGGGCCCAAAAATCGCCCGAAAAGAATTATAACCGCCCACACCAGAAGTGAAAGCCGTTTCGCCCACGACGCCCGCCCTGCCTCTACCATTGGAGCCAACTCTGTGCTAGGGTATGCGCCTGGCTTTTGACCGCTCAGGTGGGGCGCCTGCAGTCGGGGGCCATGGCAACCGGGGGATTTTGGATAGTCTGCGGAATTCGACACCTCAGTGCGAATTTCTGGTCGACTGTTTTTCGGAATCCGGACGCGCTTTATAAGTTATTGAAAAATAAAAGGTTAGGCTCTAGTCCGATTGTGGCTCACTCAAAAATTCTTGAAGAATATGCAATGCGCAGGAAGCCCACTTCGACGGCCGCTCCCGCAAATCCCGACGCCGGCTTAGCCCACTGGATTTCTCGCGTGCTCAAACAGCGGAAGAGAGCCGCTAAAGAACTGAGGCCGGAAAGTGTCCACGACCTGCGCACTGCGTTGCGCCGCTGCCTCTCCATGGAGGACGCCCACTCGGAGTTCGATCCCCACCCAGACTGGAAAAAAATGAAGCGCGCGGCGAAAAGGCTGCTCAAGAATTTGGGTGGCCTGCGCGACTCGGACGTCCTGCTGGAGTGGCTCGAAAAGCTGGAAGTGGCCAAGGACAAAACCGGCGCCGACCTGCGTGGAGCGATTGAAGCCGAGCGCGCGAATTTCAGGCAGGAAGCCGAGGACGCCCTCAAGAACTTCGACCAGCAAAAATGGAAATCGTGGGCCGGGGAGCTGACGCCACGCGCAAATTCGTTCTTGCCCGACAGCCTGGAGTTGCGCTATGTCGCGCTGGAGCGCTGGCAGCAGGCTTTTGAGCGCCATCGCTTTTCGATGCGCAGCCGCTCGAAAATCGGCTATCACCGCACGCGCGTCGCTCTGAAAAAGCTGCGCTATACGGTCGAGATTTTCCTTCCCGCGCAGAAAATGAAATGGGGCGAAGAGCTCAGGCAATTGCAAAATCTGCTCGGCGAAGTGCACGACCTGGACGTGCTGTGGAGCAAGCTGATCTCGCTGAAGCCCGCCGTCGATCGCGAAGCGAAAGCGGCCTGGAAGGCAGCCATCGGCGCGGAACGAAAAGAACGGCTGAAACAGTACGCATCCAAGACGTCCGGAAAAGCTTCGCTGTGGCTTCAGTGGCGACAGATGCTGCCGGACGGCCAAGAATTGGAAAGGGCGGCGGTAGCGGAGCTTGCCGCGTGGGCGTGCTTCCGCACACCTGAATTCGTCCACCAGCAGCGAGTGGCCGCGCTGGCCGCGGAATTATTCGACGCCCTCGAGGTGCGCGGTTTTACCGTTGGAATGCCCACGGCGCGGCCCCGATATATCGTGCAGGCTGCGGCTCTATTGGAGGATATCGGGCGAGTGGACGGAGACAAACGCCACCACAAGAATTCCTACCGGCTGATCCGGAAACTGCCGCTGCCGGTCGGATGGAGGCCAGCGGAACTGCAATTGATGGCGCTGGTCGCGCGGTATCACCGCAAGGCCCTGCCGCAAGCGAAGCACAAGGAATTCAGCGTGCTGGCCTCGACCTTTCAGCAGGCAACACTGCTGCTGGCGGGAATTCTGCGGCTGGCGAATGCACTCGAACAAGCGCCCAACGCCATCCGCAAACTGCACGTGGACGTCACCCTGGAAGGGCTGATGATTCGCGCTTACGGATTCGACGGCGAAGAGCCGTTGCTCTCGAAGCTGGCCACCGCCAAGCATCTGCTGGAGATCGCGTGCCGCCGGCCGATCGTGATCACTCCCGGCACTGCGGGCGCGCCGCTCCGCGCCGTGGAAGCGAAGGAAGCAAACACGAAGAGCGACGCCGCCTAGATGTGGAAGGATTAATCCGCGAGAAAACGCAGCGCCCTGGGGGAATAGATTCCGACGATGGTGCCGTGCGGCGGCGCGAACGATTCCATCTCGAGCGACCCGAGGCCAGCCTTCTTCAGCGAGGTGACCGCCGTATGGCTGCCAATCGCGAAGGCGATCACTTCATCCAGATTTGGCGCGTGGCCCACGCAGATGACTTCTTCGGCCTTTAGCCCGGAAAGTTCGTCGAACAAATCACCGGGTTTCGCGTCGGCAGTCAGCGCCTCGCTCTGACGCAGTTTCTTCACTGGGTAACCCAGCACCTCACAGGCAATCTCCGCAGTTTGCACCGCGCGCAGAAGCGGGCTGGTCATAATAACGTTGGGCTTCAGGCCCAGAGCGCGCAAGCCATGGGCCGCCGCTTGGGTCTTGGCGATGCCCTTCGGCGTAAGAAAGCGATCGCGCTCGGAGGGGCAGGCGGGATCCTCGCGATCGATGGCGATTCCGTGGCGAAACAGATGCAGCTTCATGTCCGAACCATTCTCTCCGCGCCAAGCGATGAAGGCAAGCCGTGAAAGCCCGTGAAACTCACGCAGCCCGGTGCGAGCGCGCCGCAGCCCTTTCCACTTCGTGATTTGTCCTGGCGCGGCCGAAGCTGACGCGCAGCCCAAACTCTTCCTCGAATAATTTCGCGGCGCGGCGGCATGCCGCAAACGAAAGGGACGCGCGATCTCCGGAATAAAGACGGATACGCACCTGTTTGCGGCCCTTTAGCACCTGCACGCTTTGCACCGCGCGGCGTCTTTCGTGGTCGAGAGCGATAGCGATGCGCAGAATCGCGGTCAGCGCACGCACCTGCTGGCGCCGACGAGCGCTCAGAGACGAATACAGCTTATGCTCCGGGTCCGGCTCGGAGTCCCCTTGGTAGCGAACCAGACACGCGATGAGCAGACGGTCGGCTTCCGCAAGGCCGGGAATATCCACGTGGCGCGCAATGTATTCACCGTGCTTATGCTGCGAACGCGCACTGATGGCACGGCCAACTTCGTGCAAAGTCGCAGCCATCTCAAGGGAAAGCCGTAGCTCATACGGCAGCCCGTGCACCGGCGCCAATTGATCGAACAGCTCCACCGCCAGTTTGCGAACGTGCTCGACGTGGGCGCCTTCTGAATGGAGGCGCGCGGCAACGCGGCGAGCTTCACGCAGCAAAGGCTGAAAACGCGCCGCGTAGGCGCTGGGCGATAACGCCGAGAAATGCGCCGCGGCGAGGTCCCAGAGAATTCCCTCTTTCACGCCCACGCCGGGGACGAGCATGGTCCGCAAACGGAGGTGACGCGAGAGCACGCTGAAGACGATGGCTGCAACGCCCAGAACCTCAGCGCGATCACGGCGCACATGGAACTGCTCCATGCGCTCTTCAATATCCAGCGCCAGAATGCCCCACAGACGCTCGCGCAAGAGCCGAAGATTGACCGACGGAATGCCGTTCAATTTGGGGCCGGGAACGAGGCGCGCGAAAGCCTCGGCATTTCCTCCCGAGCCCACCGCCAGCGCGCTCGAAAGATCCGGAGGATGGGGCCAGAAGCTTTGCAGGAGAGATAGGACGCGGTGCTGCACGCGCTCGCATTGGTCTTCGCTGAACGCGCCGTAAATCTTGAGCGTTTCCATCAGCCGCACGCTTCCCAGCGGAAGCGCCATGATCCGCTCGGGAGTGCGCTTGCGCAGGAGGCTAATTTCCAAGCTACCGCCGCCCAGATCGACGATCAATCGCGGAGCCATCTTTTCGCCGACGGCGCCGAGAATGGCCGACCGCACGAGCCGAGCCTCCTCAGAAGAATCAATGACCTCCAGATCGATTCCCGAGGTCCGGTGAATCCGCCGCAACAGCAGATCGCGATTCTGCGCCTCACGCGCCGCGCTGGTAGCGACCGCGCGGTACCGCTGAACGCCGTAACGGTCGAGCATGACTCGAAAGCGGCGAAACGCCTGCACGGCTTCGGCGATAGTGCGCCGGCCGAAATTCCGCGCGGTAAACGCGCGATGGCCCAGGCGCACCGACGCACGCACTGACTCCAGAATCTCGATTTCTGAAGAGGAAGTGGCCTGCGCAATCACGAGGCGGATGCCGTTTGATCCAGCGTCAATCGCGGCGATGCGGACGGGAGCGGCCAAGGTTATTGCCAGAGATGGACCAGGGCATGCGAGGGACGGTAACGGATGTTTCGGATGCCCAGATAGGACGCGATGCGCTTGCGAAGATCGGCGTTGACGGTACGAATGGAATTCTCGCCGTTCAGCGTGGCAAACCCGTGATGCTTGGCGAGAGCCACGAATTCCTTGCGTATCATGGTCTGGTAGCCGATGAAGGAATCATAAAGGTCATCGGACAGATGCAGGTCGCGGCCCGCCTCCCAAAAACTGATCGCGGGAGATTTCTGAAATTCGCGCTCAAAGGAAACTTGGGGGCGAACGTTCAGGAAAAAAGTCAGATCTGGAGGAAGCGCGAGGTCGTAAATTCTGTGAAGGTAGCCGTGGTCGAGCCCGCGCACTGCGGCGCGCACAATCAGGGTGTAGTAGTAGCGGTCCGCAAGAACGATCATACCGGAGCGCAAGGCGGGCAATATGCGATTTTCGAGCTGATCGAAAAAATCCGTGGCGTACATCAGCGCGAGCGTGTAGCGCGTGACGGAATTCTTCGCCAGCAAGCTATCGATGTCCTTGGCGATGAGGAAGGACCTGCGCAGGCCCATGGTCTGCACGGCGAAGCCCTGGGACTCCAGCCATTCCGTCAGCAGCGCAATCTGCGTGGAACGCCCCGAGCCGTCTGTTCCTTCCAGCACGATTAAATGACCGCTCAGCTCCGAGCGGTCGCGAGTGGGCAGAACATTCGACACGCGCGGGGCCACCGCATCGGTGGACCAGCTGTCCGCGTTGGCGGTCGGCACGGAATCGGCAAATTCCTGGCCGTCGTCAGCCGCGGAGTCGGGTTTGATTGGCTCGGTCATCTTTTCCTGGCTTCACGCGTTCTTGAAGCGTTTCAATTCAATGTGCCCGGCAACCACGTCGCGCATTTTCTGCTGCAACTGATGCACGGGCAACGTCCCGTCCATGAGCACGAAATTATCCGTTTGCACCATTTCATCGTAACGCGCGAGCGTCAGCCCCTGAAATTTCGTGAAGCTTTCAATTGGATCGAGGGACAGCCCCAAGTCCATACCCGCTTCGTAGTATTTCAATCGCGGCCGCCCGCTCAAAATGCGCCGGATGGCCACTTCCAGGGGCGCGCGAAAATAGAACGTCACGTCGGGAATTACCGCGTATTGATAAAGATTGCGCAGCCAACCGACGGGACAGCCGCGCGCGCCGTCGCGCGCAAACGCCGTGTAGATGTAGCGATCGGCGAGCACCAGATGCCCGCTGCGCAATAGCGGCAGAATTTGCCGCTCGTAGCGATCGGCAAAATCGGCGGCGTGAATCAGGGAAAAAGTCACCGGCGTCAGCAAACGCCGCTTTTTGCCGCGCCGCGTGGCCGATTTCACCAAAGGCGACGAATTCCACTCTGTGAAATACGTGCGGTACCCGCCGACTTCCAGCCAGCGCTTGAGCAAATGAAGCTGGGTGCTTTTCCCCGAGCCGTCGATGCCTTCGACGACCACGAGGGCCCCGGAATACGGGCGCGCGGGGGGTTTGGGCCGCTTTTCTTCAGGTTTTGCCGCTTCTTCGATTGTCACGCCAGGCGTTGCCATGGAGACGACAAACTTTACTAGGCTGGGCCAGAACTGTAAATAGCAGATGACAGCTCGATGAAATTATAGCAAGAGTCGCCAGGAAAATACGCGGTCATCGGCGCCTTCGCCGGACAATGGCGCTTGACGTGCTAAGGCTGCGCGGTGATGTCCGCTGTCGTGTCGTACAGCGGTTCCGCCGGCCGTACGTTCGGTCCTTCATGCGCCACGGTCACCGCGAAGATGCGGATCTTGTTGTTGTCCGGCATCGTGAGCGTGTGCGCGCCCGCCGGTAAATCCAGCGCGTAGGCGAACAAATACGAATAGCCATATGGAACATTCGTTCCATTTGCGTCGTGATAGTGCGACGCGAACCATACGATCGGCGCGCGTTTGATGAAGCCCGGCGTCATGCCGGCATACTGCGGCAGCGTCTCCGGATTTTTCTGCAAGTAGGCGATGCGGCGCCGAAGCCTCTGCGCGTGGTCGCTGATATCCGACGGATCCGGCGCCACCGGAATCGGGACGGGCTCCATGGTGAACGTTCGGGCGTACCACTGGCCCACGAAGCCCTTCCAGTCCTGCACCGTCAAGTCTTGCGCGCTCTCGCCCACCTTGAACGTTCCCTGCTGGTCACCATCCGCGGCGGCCAAAATGTAAACGCGATTGTAATCGCCGACGGGGAGCGAAACTGTCTGCGCGCCCGCCACCATAGCGTCTTTCACGCCGGTGGCCGCGTGCGCCAACTGGAAATCGATCCCGTTGTAAGAAATTCTCATCGGCAGCATCTCCGCCGCCAGAGAATCTCCGGCGCTGTCGAATCCGCCGCCTGCGGCCGGCTTCGCACCGTCGTTCGTCGCTGCCGCCAGATCGTAGGGCAGCACGAGCGACCGCGACGGCATTGGTGCAACGCGCGCCCGGGGCGGCGCAAGTTTCACGGCGTAGCTCTTGATCTCATACGGCTGCAAATTCACAACCAGCTCACCAGTCGTGACCGTCACACGCCCCACGGGCAATTCCTGCCCGTCGATTTCCCGCGCTGTAATCACCGGCGCCGCAAACGTCAGGTGTACATTTTGCGCGGGCTTGCCGCTCATCTCCACCACCCGCACCACGGCGTCGCTGCTCTCTTCCGCTTTCTTGAAGGCCATCACGCGCACGTCGTTGTCACTCACTTTCAACAACGAGACGCTTTTCCCCAGCGCGCCCGCGTGCCCCTCGCCCGCATCGCATTCGAAAGCAATCAGCGGATCATCCAGACGGTACGCTTGCCACGCCGCATCCGACGATTGCCAGTTGCCCGCATGGCTCGTCAACCCATAGACAAACTCGTGGTGGCCCCAATCCTGCGTGGCTTGGTCGCGATACTCCTCAGCGGCGGAATTGATTCCCGGCGTGTACAGCAGAGTCAGCCGCAGCGTGTTGTCGCTCGGCTTGTCCGAACCGGTCTTCGCGCCCGACAAAATTGTTACGCCGAAACTTCCGGATTGGTCGGTCAGGTCAAACCAGCGATGCGACGCCATCTCGAAAGTTTTCTCGTTGTCGGTCGGCCGCTCGATGGTTCCCGCGCCCCAGTTGTACGTGGCGTTCAGATTGGAGGCCGTCAGCGGAAACGCCGCTTTGAGCGCCGCTTCCCGCGTCTTCCAATCAATGGCGTTCGCGAACTCCACACGATTTCCGGCATCTCCCGCGCTCAGCCGAATCGTCTCTACGAATTTCGAGCCTTCGCCCTCGCGCTCGATGCGCAGCGCCACGCGCGCCGGGCCATTTTCCACGATCGTTTTTTTCACCACGCCTTCCACGTAAGCGCGCGGCGGCTGGCTCTGGTCCGACCAATCCATATTCCACGCCGGCCAATATGACGGCTTCTCCGTCTGGAACGCCAGGCGCATCGGCGCCGAGAGCAGTTCGCGGTCCAGTTTTTTATCGTAAATGCTGGAGACGTCGCCATCCGAATTCACTCCGATCCTGTAACGTGCATTTTCCAGCGAGGAATCCGTGACCCTTACTTCCCACAAGGCGGAGTCCGAGGACGATGAATCGGCGGGCTCTACGTGATACACCGCAAATCCTACCGACGGCACTTTCGCGAGGAATAATACTTTTGTGACTTCACTGTTCGACTGGCCAGAAGGCTGCTCAATCTGCGACCACACCGCGATGCCATCCGGCCCGGTCACGCGCACGCCGCTGGGAGCTCCACCTGCGAACTTTATGTTCGCTTCGACCATATCTTCGCGCTCAATCGACTGCGAATTGAACACGATCACCGCCACGCCTTCCCCTTTCGTATCCAGTTGAGACGCCACTGCGTCCATCGCGCTCCGTAAGACTTGCGCGAATTGATTCATCGCGATCACGTCGTCATTCCACGAATACGTGTATGCCTTCGGCGTGGCCGTGCCGGCCATCAGGTCATGGAATTGCCCGCCGAGCACCAGGCGCCACGCATAATTCAGCCGCGCCAGCGGATATTCGCGACCGCCGAGCCACGCCGCCGCTTCGGAAGTGGCTTCCGCCGCGTGCGCCAGATTTTCATTCTCGCGATTCCAGTGCTTGTGCATCGCTTCGGAAGTCAGCGAGCCTGCGGAATGATTGGTCAGCTCCATGTCGCCCTTGTATGCCGGCAATCCTCCCGTTAGATGCTCGCTTAAAATATCTTTGAACATCTGATCGGCGTCGGAAGAAACCACGTGCAACGGCCCTGTGCCCATGCGCACTTTGGGCCCGGTCGGCGCGCCTGCGGCATTTTCGTCATCGCTGTCTTCATCATTGTTGTGGGGAGGCAGCGCGCCGACGCTCTTCGTCACCATTTCTTCCACCAGGCGCACGGAATTTTCATCCGGGGAACCACCGATGTCTCCTGTGCCGTAGTAATGATAGTCGGCGTAGACGCCGCTGACCTTGCCGTCGAGGCTCACGCGCTTCGGCCAATCCAAAAAATCGCGAATGTCCGGCGGCCGCTCGCTTTTCGTCAAGTCGTAACTGATTCCGGCGGAATAACTCCCCGGATTCAGCGCGGCGATCACGCTGTGTCCATCGGGCCCAATCCACATCCCAACGTTGAACGGCGTGCCCAGCGGCGTTTCTTCCGGCGAATCCGGCCCGCCCGCCGGAGCCGACGAGCCCCACGTCAATTTCTG
>JASHQB010000164.1 GCA_030037775.1 Candidatus Acidiferrales bacterium | reverse complement strand
TTAGCGCGGGGCTTGCGCCCCCGTTTTGACTTGTCGGACGAATCAGGCAAAGTGGCGAAATCTTACCAGAAGAAAACCGGCTGCGCGTGTTTTCGCCAATTGCCTGCGTCTAGTTCTGCACGGCGTTCCCGCGCCGGGAAAATCACGCCGTGCAGATAAACGGTTACCTGTTCTTGACGTTGTCCGTGGACGAGATGAACTCCGCCGCGTTGTCGTGCAACTCCTTGAGCGAGGGCTCGTGCGCGTAGACCATGTGCCCGGACTGATAGAACCTGAATTCGATGTTCTTCACCAGGCTCTGCGGAATGGGCAAATGCTCCATTTCATAAACGCCCTCATAGAACGGCGTGGCCAGATCGAAATAGCCGGCGTTCAGCAGCACTTTCAGGTTGGGGTTGTACTTCATGGCGTCGGCCAAATCGATCATCACGTTCGGCGTCCCGGGATTTCCGTGATGGGTGGTATCCCAACTGCCGGTGTTGATCTCCGGCTTGTAGGTTCTGTCCTCGCCGAACTTCAGCTCTTTGCGCACGTAGTCGTTGAAGGCAGAAACATACGCGGAGCTGATGGAGGCGGACTGCGGATCATACTCCGCTTCCTTGCTCAGTGGATCCATGGTGGGGCCGGAGAAGCGCGTGTCGAGCCGCCCGGTGGTCAGGTTTTCCTGGTCTTGTAGGTTTTTCTCGAACTCTCCGCCATCGATGCGCAGGTTGGCCTTCAAGATGTACTCGACAGAGAGGCCGGTGTATTCGTGTAATTTCGCGGCAATGGCCTGGCGCTGTTCGGTGGTCAGGGAGGTTCCTGCCTCGAGGGCCAGGGCGTAATCGTTCATGGAGAACTGCTCAACTTCCTTCAGGAACGATTCCAGGTCCCCGGGCTGGTTCGGCAGCTTGTGGTGATACCAAGCCGTCGCGGCATAGGTTGGCAGCGCGAGCTCGTACGGCAGATCGTTGCCGGGATTGTATTCAGGGCCATCGACGCTGTTGTCGAAGCTCAAGATCTGCGAAAGCAACATGACGCCGTTGAAGTCCAGGTCGTAGTCGCCTTCCAGCATCGCGATCAGCACGGCCGAGCGCGTGGTGCCATAGCTCTCGCCAAACAGATACTTCGGCGAATTCCAGCGGCCGTACTTGCCGAGGAACTGGGTGATGAATTCGGCGAAGGCGTGGCCATCTTGATCGACGCCGTAGAAGGACTTCTCCTTGTTCGGGCCAGCGATGCGGCTGAAGCCGGTGCCGGGCGCGTCGACGAAGACCAGGTCGCTGGCATCAAGCAGGCTGAAGTCGTTGTTTACCAGCGAATAAGGCGCGGCTGGCGTGTGCGTGTCGTCAGCAGTAACCACGCGGCGCGGGCCAAATGCACCCATATGCAGCCAAACGGTGGACGAGCCTGGGCCGCCGTTGTATAGGAAGGTCACGGGGCGCGACGAAGGGTCGGCGCCGGATTTCATATAAGCAACATAGAACATGCTGGCTTCGACGGGCGGGTTTTTGTCGTCCTTGGACGCGTCCTGCGGCACATCGTCCCAGCCATCCGGATGCACGGTCAGCGTGCCGGCGTACGCGTCGTAATTGATCACCTTGCCCTCGACCGTGACCGAGCTGCTGGTCTTCTGCTGCTCGACCTTGAACTCATTGGGATTGGCCGGGGCGGCGCCGGCTGCGGGCGCGGCGGCTTCCTTGGATTGCGCGTGGGCCGCGAGCAGCGGCAGCGCGGGGATTGCGATTGCCAAAACAGCGAACCAGAAAATGAACTTGCGCATTATGTGCCTCCGTTATCGGGAATGCTTTCCTGCACTGGCAATACGTCTCGGGGATGAAGTTTGTTCCGTGTTTCGATTTTCGAGCGTGGGAGCGTACATCGAAGAGGCACCGAATGCAACGATTGTTGCGATATGAAGGCAGAAAATCTTCGGCCGCGCGAGGTTGCTGTGCGCGTGTGGGAAAGCTGTTCGGAAATGGACGTTTAATTGTTCTAAGAGCAGAGATTTCCGCGATTAGAAATGGTCTGGTCGTTTGTTTTGTGTGAATTGCATCGAGGCCCTAATTCCCCACATTTCCTCGCTTAGAGTTTAGAAGGCGCACAAAAAGCGAAAAGGCCTCGTCGCTGCGGCCCGCTTTTTCACGCATCGAATATGTGGTGGAAATCCAGTCGGGGAATTATATATATCATTCGGTTAATAAACGTATATATTAACATCAACTCGACAGCGGTAGGGATTTGGCAGCACCAAACGATCTATTCGCTGAGGCAAAGTCATAAGTACGCCTTCGATCTATGCGCATGACCATTCTGCGCGTGCGCCTGGTCAATTAGGACGTACCGCGGGGTCCACACCTCGGAGTCTCCACGGCGTTGCGCGCACGGATTTCAGTGCGCCCCGAGTTTGTTCCACGATGGCACTTCCGACGGGTTGGAGCTTCCGGCCAGTGAGGGTATAGAGAATCAGACCTGAGGAATCCGGAGACTCGCGCCAACCAATGACGCCGCGGCCGATTGCTGCAAGATACGTGTTTCCATAGAGCACTACCGGATAGTTGTCGATCAGTCCCAACGTTGATTGAAACGCGTCCAATTCATTCTCGTGGCCGAACGCGGGAAAGGGAATCGCGTCAGTGCCGCTCTTCCGGGAGCGATCGCGCTGCGTTGTGGCGGCTAGAGCCAACATGGCGCTGACGTTTTCTTCTTCGCTTTGCGGCACAGGAGGGCCGAACATGAACGACTTCGGATCTTTCGCGGCGGCGTGTTGCGCGACGATCTCCGCGGCAACAGCTTTGATTGCGACGTCACTGATAGGGCCACTTGCGGGCACAAATACTTTCGAGACGCTGTACTCCGTTCCGAAATCCGCTTCGACTTCACAGGCGGGTGTCCATTTCCCTTGCTTGAAGGGAACAACGCGAAAATCGGAATTGCTATCCTCCGGGCTCCACATCGTTTCGACGAAAGCATCGACGCCACCGATTCGCGCCAAAAATGGATGGTCTCCGAATCCTTCGCAGATCATATTTTCTCCGTCGCGCACGCCTTTGCGCGGCAAGTCTGGCAGGGGCTGCGACTCGCCGCCGGTCGGCATCCAGAAGAAATGGAAATCGAAACAGTGAGCGCTGCCCCCGATATTCTGGATGAGGTGCAAGTTGCTGCTGGGGAGTGAAAGCACAGATGCGTCGTCGGCGGAAAATCCGTCTAATGCATCACTCATTGCGGCGGATGGGTGAAACTTCTCTTGGAAGAGAGCCTCAAATTGCGCACTATCCTGCAGGACCGTGATATCGGCTTTGGCGGGCGTGACGATATATGGGTGATCGCCCTTGAAAAGTGGCTCAATTGGATCGCCGGGCGAGCTTGCAGCGTTTTGGCGGATTTGCGCGGCGATGCCTTGGCATAGCGTGATATTCGGCGTTTGAGCCGTGCTTATCGCCACCGCGACGAGTAGTCCAAAGGAAATCACCGGAATGGCGAACCGCCGCATGTTGCCCTCTGTCGCAGATGTTCGCTCTTGCCGCGCTGCGCGTCAAGCCGGGTGGCACCTCGCGAGGGACGCGGGTCAGGAGTAGCGGAAGAGCATCATGAAGCCGAAGTCCATGTGGCTCTGCATGTGGCAATGGAATAGAGTCGCGCCGGGATTGTTGGCGGTGAAGTCGACATCGGCAGTGGCGTTGGCTGGAACCATGACGACGTCTTTCTGAAGGCCGGAGAACGGCCTGCCATTGAGGTTGGTGACTTCAAAGGTATGCCGATGAAGATGCATGGGGTGGTCGTCGGAGCTCCGATTGGTCATCTTCAGGCGATACCTCTTGCCCTCGCGAAGCGAGATGGTCTCGGTGTCCGGATACGACTTTCCGTTGATCATCCAAGTATCGAAGGCGCCCTGTCCGTGAAACTTTGACTCGAAGAGCAGGGGAATGACGACGTCGGGTTGCGGCGCGGCCGGCTGGGCGGAAGCGAAAGGGCGATAGTCCCAGAGCATTTGCGGCGGCTCGATCCATTTGGGCTTGCCTTGCTGGTTCGCGTACTCGACGACGATGCCCATGCCGCTCTTGCGCATCGCGTCGCGCGTTTCGCCGAGGATCCACACGCCGGGATGATTCATGGTGGCGACGGCGTCGATGCGTTCGGCAGCGCCCAGACGGAGGGCCCGGAGGGGGCCGGGCGTGGGAACAGGGTTGCCGTCCATGGCGACGACGGTGAGTTCGTGGCTGGCGAGAGCCAGCCAGTGAGCCATGCTGGCGCTGGCGTTGAGAATGTGGAAGAGAATGCGCTGGCCTTCGCGGACGCGCAGAGGGTCGCCAAAGCCGAGTATGCGGCCATTGATAGTGGCGTATTGGTAGGCGGCTTCCATGGAAGAGTCGCCGCTCGCGGCCATGTAGGCGTTCCAGTCGTGCAGGGTGAGGAAAACTTCCTGGTCGTAGTGGCCGGGGTCGTTGCGGGGCTCGATGTAGAAGCAGCCGAATTCGCCGGAGTAGGCGGCGCGCTTGAGGTCGTGTCCGGCGAAGATGTGGGTGTGATACCAGCGGAAGCC
>JASHQB010000163.1 GCA_030037775.1 Candidatus Acidiferrales bacterium | reverse complement strand
ATTTCTTCCGTGCCGGCGACATATCTCGCGAAAAAGTCCTTGAAGCTGCGGCCCGAGATTTTTTCCACTTCCTGCTCCACGCCCGCGCTGTCATCGTAATAGCGGCCGCGATGGGCATAGTCTTCATCCATCGCGCGCAGCACGTCGTCGAGCGATTTGTGATTATCGGTCGCGTCACGAATGGCCAAATCGAACATCACACCGAGAATCTGGCCCTTGTTGTAGTAAGAAATGCTCGCCTGCGGGGAGTCATAGTAATCATATTTGTCGAGCCACGTGTCCAAACTGGACTCCTCAGCGCTTTGCCACAGATGCGCGGGCCGCGCTTCGAGCGAGGTAAACTGCTGCGCCAAGTCTCCATAAAACTGCTCAGGCGCCCACAGGCCTGTGCGCACCATGGCGAAGCTGGCATAGGTGCTCGTCACACCCTCGGCGAACCATAGCGCGCGCGTCCACATCTCCTTGGTGTAATCGACTGGCTGCAAAGTCTGCGGCCGGATGCGCTTCACGTTCCACAGATGAAAAAACTCGTGGGCGGCGACGGCCGGGGCGCTATCGCCCGAGCCGGTAGCGATGGCCGTGCAATTGGAGTGCTCCATTCCTCCGCCGCCGGCATTGGCGCCGAAGTGAAAAATGAACATGTATTCGTTGAACGGCACATCACGCATGAATCCGGTTTCATATCCCACGATTTTCTGAAGCGCGTCGCTCAGTCGCGCCTGATCCCAATCCGTTCCGTCGACCACCACGCGCAGATGGGCCTTGCTGGCGCCGAGCGGAAACTCCTGAAACGTGCCGATCTCCGCGGGCGCGTCGACAAGGGCGTCATAACCGGTGGCGACGAAACTTCGCTCTTCGCCGCCGGCCGGCAATTCTTCCGCGATACGCCAATTGGCAGGCACATCCTGGTAGACGACTTCCGATTGCTCCGCGCGGCGCGTGGGCACGTAGAAGAGCACCTCCGCCAAATTCAAGAAAGCATGATGGGTGTTGATCTGGGAGGAAAACGGTCCCGGTTCGTCCCAATAATCATCGTACTGTATCGTGACGGTCCCCAGGCTCGTCCGCGCGCCGCTGTTCGCAGCTGAAATTCGCCACGTTTGCTTGTCGAGTTTCACGACACTGAGCGCGTTCTGCGCTCCCTCGTAGCCGTTGGCCACGCGCACGTGGGTCACGCGATAGGCGAAGTCGCGAATGTCGTAGGTCGCATTCCACGCCGGCATGGCGACAAGCAAATCGTGACCGACGTCGGAGACCTGCATGGTCACATGAAACATATGCTGCTCGGGATGCGCGAGCGAAATGGTGTAGCGAATGGCCGCCGCGGCGTTCTTTATCGGCGCCAGAATCGCTATAGCCAGCAGAAATAAAAAGAACCGATGCTGCTTCCGCCTTGGAAGGTTCATGATTTGTGTGTCGCTGCTCGCTTTTCCAGTGCTTCAACCAGCTTTCCTGAAAGGCCGTCGAAGCTGCCGTTGGACATCGCAAGCACGACGTCTCCTGACTTGAGTTTGTCTGACAAGTATTCCGCAATTTCGGCCGCAGAGCCAAATGCTTCGGCATGCGTTCCACACTGCCGTATCACGGCTGCTACCTCTTTTGGGTCAAGCCGCTCCTCGTCGGACAAAAGCTGCGCGCGATTCACGGGACCCAACAAGCTCGCGTCCGCCAATGCCAGCGCGCCGGCCAGCGCATCGGCGAAAATCTTGCGCCGCATGGTGTTCGAGCGCGGCTCGAACGCCACCCACAACCGTCGCCGCGGCCAACGAGAGCGCGCCGCCTCGATGGTCGCGCGAATCGCCGTGGGATGATGCGCGAAGTCTTCGACCACGGTGATGCCGTCCACTTCGCCTTTGATTTCCATGCGGCGCCGCACGCTTTCGAACTTTGCAAGCGCAGCTTCCACAGATTCGCGCTGCACGCCGCGCCCGAGCGCCAATGCCACGCAAGCGAGCGCGTTCGTCACGTTGTGCCTCCCGGCGAGCAGCATGCGGATGCGCGCGGCCTCTTTGCCGTGATGGACGGCGCGGAAATGCGTCATGCCATCGCGCCATTCGATGTCGCCCGCGCACCAATCCAGTTGCGGCGACAAGCCATAGGCTTCCACGGGGCAGAAGGCCTTGTTTGTGCAAGCAACGAGATTTTCAGCCTCGCCCCACACGAGAATTTTGCCGCAGCGCGGCACCAGATTCACCAGCCGACGAAATTGCAATTCGATGGAGACCAAATCCGGATAAATATCGGCATGGTCGAATTCGAGCGAGGTCAGAATCAACTGCTCGGGGTGATAGTGCAGGAACTTGGGCTGCTTATCGAAATACGCGGAGTCGTATTCGTCGCCCTCGATGATAAATTCTTCGCCGCCGCCCAGGCCGTAACTGCGCTCGCCGAAATTGGGCACCACGCCGCCAACCAGAAAGTCGGGACGCCGTCCGGCCACATGAAAAATCCATGCGAGCATTGCCGTGGTGGTAGTTTTGCCGTGCGTTCCGGCAACGACAATCGGCGTGCGCCCCGGCAAGAATAATTCTTCCAGCGTCTGCGGCATCGACCAGTAAGGAATGCGCGCGTCGAGCGCCGCTTCGAGCTCGGGATTGCCGCGCGAAACTGCGTTTCCCACTACGATCAAATCGGGCGCGGGCTGCAGATTTCCCGCGCGGAAACCTTCCTTCCAGGAAATCGCAAGCGAGGAAAGCAGCGTCGAGGCCGGCGGATACACGTTTGCATCCGAGCCGGTGACGGTGTAGCCGCGCTCCTTGAGCATTCCCGCCACCGGAGCCATCGCTGCGCCGCCGATTCCCAGCATGTGAATATGTTCGAGTGAATTCTTCAAGAGCGGCGTGATTTTGTCCTCTGACTTGTAGAATGAGATTCCGGCAACCGGCAGGCCGCCTCCAGAATTTCCAGCCGGCCGCTTCCGTGCGCCACCAGGCGCGCCTTCACGCCGAGCGGCATGGTCAACATCGCGCGTGGCGTATGACCTACGGGCGCGCCCCACACGACGGGAATCTTGAGCGGCTCCAAAATTCTTTCAAACACATTGCGCACCGTCGGCCCGCCCGCCGGCGGCTCGCATTCCGGAAATTCGCCAAGCACCATCGCGCGCACGCCTTTGAATTTTCCCGCCTGCCTCAAATGGATCAGCGCGCGATCCACCTGATACGGCTTCATGGTGCAGTCTTCCAGCAACATGATCGCTCCGCTGGTTTGAATTTCCCACGGCGTGCCCAAGGTGGCTTCCACGAGCGTCAAACATCCTCCCACGACGGTGCCCTCGGCGTGTCCGAAAAAAAGCGTTTCGCCGCGCAGATCGAGCTTCCAGCCGTGGCTTGCTTGAGTCAATGCCTGCTGAAAAGACTCAGAATCGTAACCGCCGGGAGCATCAGCGCCTTTATCCAGGCCCGCCCCGACCATCGGCCCATAAAATGTTACCCAATGTTTCTTACGCCAAAGAAAAAGCTGCAAGAGAGTAACGTCGCTGAAACCAACGAGGGCTTTCGGCGATTTCAGCCGCCGGGGCTCCAAACGCTCCAGCAGGTAGCCGGAGCCGTATCCGCCGCGCGCACAGAAAACCGCCTGTGAACCATTTTCGTCCAGCGCCAGCAGCAATTTCGCCAGCCTCTCTTCCGTAGAGCCGGCAAAATATCCCTGCCGCGCCAGCACGCGCGGATCCCATTTCGCTTCGTAACCAAGCCGCCCCAACTCCGCGCAGCCGCGGCGCAGGGCATCTTCTTCCACAGGACTTGCGGGAGCAATGATACGCACGGCGTTTCCCGGTTCGAGCGGCGGCGGCTTGACGACGGTAGGCATCGACCCCAATCGAGAATAGGAAAATTTCAGGAGAGAGTCCAGCCGCAGAAATTCTCCGGCGTCCGATTAGTTCACTGTTGTTTCGGCTCGCGGCGGAAAGATGGGAACTGGGGGGCTAACTGTCGCGCTGGATTTCCATCGGGACGGTTTCACATCGCGCCGGCAACTCGCCCAGACGCTTCAAGATCTCGTGCTCCTGAGGGAGGCTCACGTCCGCGTCGAACTCCACCACCGTTTCGGCGCCCGAGCGGCGTGTCTCGGTGTGCAGTACGCGGACTTTCTGTTCCACGAAAATATGCCTCGCCTGCTTCATCACGGGACCAGCCTCGGTGGTGGTCAAGCGAAACGTTGTGAGGCGCACTTTGATGCCAATGTGGGCTTCGAACCAACCGAGTACAACGAGCGCAAATAAAATCATGCCGGTCGCAAACACTGCGGAGACGTACATGCCGGTGCCGACTGCCATGCCAACACTCGCCGTGGCCCAGACTGTCGCAGCGGTCGTCAATCCGAGCACGTTGCCACGTTCGCGCAGAATCACGCCGGCGCCGAGAAAGCCGATCCCGGCGATGATCTGCGCCGCGATGCGGGTATGGTCGTCCTCCGGATGAGTGGCAGCAACCGCGGAAATAATCATAAAGAAACACGCGCCCATGCAAATGAGCATGCCGGTGCGCAGGCCGGCGGCCTTGCGATGAATCTCACGTTCCAGGCCAATGGCCCCACCGAGCGCGGCGGAAAGCACCAGTTTCGCTGCCACTGTGGAACTCAAATCCATGACCACGGTTCACCCCGATCAATTGCGGCGGATTCTACTACAGGACGGCGCACAGGAGGCCAGCATGGTTAGAGGTGGATGCTGGTCATGCGCACAAGCGCACGCGCCCGGGCTTCCACTTCGCGTCGCGTGAGCATCCGCAAGCGATCGACGCCTAGCTTTTCGACCGCAAAACTTCCCAGCACCGAACCATAGACCATGGCGCGCCTCAGCGAGGAGTGATCGATCTTCTTGTGCCGCGCGAGATGGCCCATGAATCCGCCCGCGAAGCTGTCTCCTGCGCCCGTCGGGTCGTAGACTTTTTCGAGTGGATACGCCGGAACGGTCAAAATCGCATCGCGATGAAAGAGCATCGCGCCGTATTCGCCGCGCTTGATGACCACGGCCTTCGGTCCCATGCTGAAAATCCGTTTCGCCGCGCGCAGCAGATTGTGCTCTCCCGCGAGCTGGCAGGCCTCTTCGTCGTTGATGAGCAACGCATCAATGAGGCGCAGTGTCTTCGCCAACTCTTGTGGCGTGCCAGCGATCCAGTAATTCATGGTGTCCAGCGCGACCAGCGCGGGCCGGTGCCGCATCTGCTCCAGGACATGGCGCTGCAGCATGGGATCGATATTGCCGAGAAAAACGTAACGGGAATCACGATAGGCTTCGGGAAGTTTCGGCTGGAATGTGGCGAAGACGTTCAATTCGGTCGCCAGCGTCTGCCGGGTTCGCAGGTCATCGCTATATTTCCCGGACCAAAAGAAGCTTTTGCCGGGTGCGCGCTCAAGGCCCGCAAGATCGACCTTCCGGCCGTGAAAGACGGCTTCTTCTTTCGCTGTGAAATCGTCGCCGACCACCGCGACGAGCCTCACCGGCGCAAGCAGGCTTGCGGCCAGCGCAAAATAAGTCGCCGCGCCACCAATCGTCCTGTCCGTGCTGCCAAAGGGGGTTTGCAGAGCATCGAACGCCACCGAGCCGACCACGAGCAATGACATCGAAGAGTTCTCCTTGTTGGGGATCGACTAGGAAATATACTTCGAAATGATGGGGCCGAGCCGCCGCTTGGCCGCGGCCGGAATCAGTTTGCGGTCGGTCAAAATACCGTGGGCCAATGCCGAGCCGCATTTGCATTCGCGCGTGGAGCCGAGCGTCAGCAAAGTTTCGCGCAGCACTTTCTGCACGTTCGCGGTGTTCTTGTTCAAGTTGCTGATGATGTCGGGAACGGTGACGGAATCGTGCTGCGGATGCCAGCAGTCATAGTCGGTGATCATGGCGATAGACGCGTAGCAGATTTCCGCCTCGCGGGCGAGCTTCGCCTCAGTCAAATTGGTCATGCCGATGACGTCGAATCCGAGCTGGCGATAGGTGCGCGACTCCGCGAGCGTGGAAAACTGAGGCCCCTCCATGCAGACATACGTTCCCTTGTCGTGGGCAGTAATGCCACTGCGTTTGCAGGCGTCCGCGACCGTCTTTGACAATCGCGGGCAAGTCGGCTTATCGAATCCCACGTGTGCGACGACGCCACCACCAAAAAATGTGGCGATGCGGAGGCGAGTACGGTCAAAGAATTGATCGACGATCAGGAACTCCAGGGGGCGCACGTCCTCGCGCAAAGAGCCAACCGCGCTCACTGACAAGATTTGCTGCACGCCCAGCGTTTTCAACGCATAGATGTTTGCGCGGTAATTGATTTCCGAAGGCGAAATGCGGTGTCCGCGCCCGTGCCGCGCCAAAAACGCCACGCGCTGCCCTTCGAGCATGCCGATCATGAATGCATCAGACGGATCACCGAAGGGCGTCTTCAGGCGGACCTCACGGGCGTCTGACAGTCCCGGTATGGAGTAAAGGCCGCTGCCGCCGATGATGCCGATATTCGCGCTATTTCTCGTTGCGCTTTTTCGGCCATCCTTTTGTCGTTTGACCATCACGCTCGCTCCGAAATGTCTTGCGTATGTTAGGGACTTAGTCGATCGCCACGGGTTCGGCCTCGAATTGCCCGTTGCGCTCTCGCAGATGCGCGGCGCGAACTGTGGTGTCGTGCGCAAAAAGCGCCAGCCAGTCGTTCTTCGCAATTTGCGGCAGGATTTTCTTTTTGTTTTCCAGCGTGGTCAGCGGGAAAAGGTCGAATCCCATGATCCACGCAAGCGGCAGATGCGCCGCAGTCGGCACCAAGTCGGCGAGAAAAATGGCGGTCTTGCCGCCGCCTTCCAGCTTCAGGCACTGCATCGCCGGCGTGTGCCCCGGCGCAGGAAAGACGCTGACACCTGGGGCGATCTGCTTCTCGCCTTCGAGCAGCTCCCACTGCTTCGCTTCCTCAACGGGCACGTAATTATCCAGGACGTAACTCGCGCGGTCGCGCTCGGTCGGCTTCTTGGCGTGCTCAAAGTCTTTTTTCTGCACCACATACTTTGCGTTGGGAAACGTGGGACGCATCTTGCCGTTCGTGTCGCGCGTGTCCCATCCGCAATGATCGAAGTGC
This sequence comes from Candidatus Acidiferrales bacterium, assembly GCA_030037775.1. GTDB lineage: Bacteria > Acidobacteriota > Terriglobia > Acidiferrales > UBA7541 > DAHUXN01. The sequence goes on along the minus strand of JASHQB010000163.1, from coordinate 2,182 downwards.
AGATGCGTGTTGATGACGATGTCCACGTTCTCCGGCTTCACGCCATGCTGCGCCAACTGGCCGGGCAATCGCGGTGAGCCTTCGAGCGCGTAAATGTCGCGGTGTTTCGCGTCCCATTTGTCGCCAGCGCCTGTTTCCACCAGAATCGTTTTGCCGGCGGCGCGAATCAGCAGGCAGTTCATCGCCAGGGTGATTCGATTGCGCTCATCGGCGCGCGCCTTCTTCTCCCACATCGGCTTCGGCACCACGCCGAACATCGCGCCGCCGTCGAGTTTGAGAGTCCCATCCGTCAGCACCAAGAATTCCAGATCGCCCAGTCTCAATGTTCGCTCCCCAAGCCCGCCTTCTGCAAAATGTCGCTCACAGCGGAATACGGATCGCGCCGGCGGTCCGCGATTTCGCCCGCCAAGCGTTCCAGCGTTCCGTCTCGAGCTAACTCGTCCGCGACGCGATGCACCAATCGTTCGCGAAGCAGATTGACCAGCCGCTCCTTCCACAGCGCTGTTTCCTTCGCGCGGCAGCTGTCCTGCCCCTTGAAGTGCTCTCTGTAGCGCTCGATCTGGCGCGCGAGTTCGTCGATTCCTTTGTTTTCTGTGGCGACGGCAAGCACAATTGGCGGCTTCCATCCATCGCGTTCGGGCACGATTTGCAAGATGGCGCGCAACTGCTGTTCAAAACGCTCGGCGCCTTCGCGATCGGCTTTATTCAGCACAAAAATATCGGCGATTTCCATGACGCCGGCTTTTAGATTCTGCACATCGTCGCCCATGCCCGGAACGAGCACGACGAGCGTGCAATCCGCCAGCCGCGCGATTTCCACTTCGCCTTGCCCGACGCCGACGGTCTCGACCAGCACATATTTTTTCCCGGCCGCGTCGAGCAACAGCGTTGCGTCGCTGGTCGCTTGCGACAGCCCGCCGAGCGAACCGCGCGTCGCCATCGAGCGGATAAATACTCCGCCGTCCGACGCGTGCCCCTGCATGCGGATGCGGTCGCCAAGAATTGCCCCGCCGGTGAACGGACTCGATGGATCGACTGCAATCACGCCAACGGTCTGCTGGTGCGCGCGATAATGCGCCGCCAGGCGGTCGACCAACGTGCTCTTCCCCGTTCCCGGCGCGCCGGTGACGCCGACACAATATGCATGCCCGGTATGCGGAAAGAGCAGCCGCAGCAAACTCTCCGTGTGGCGCGAGCGATTTTCTATTTCCGTCATCGCGCGCGAAATCGCGCGCACGTCGCCGGCGCGCACTTGCTCTGCCCATCGTTCGATCGCCGGTGTTGTGGGAGGCGTGGCGGGAGGTACGGACGCTGACGGCATCGCTGGTGCGCTAACCTTTTCCCAGAAGCTGCCGCGCGATCACCAGGCGCTGAATCTCGCTGGTACCCTCGCCGATCGTGCAGAGCTTTACGTCGCGATAATATTTCTCCGCGGGATAATCCTTCACGAAGCCGTAACCGCCGAAGATCTGCACGGCTTCGCTGGCGACGCGCACGGCCACCTCCGCCGCGAATAATTTCGCCATGCTCGATTCACGCGTGAAGCGGATGCCGTTTCCTCCCGGGCGCAACGAGCGGTCCGCCAGATACGCGGCTTCCCAGACGAGCAGCCGCGCCGCTTCGATCTCCGTAGCCATGTCCGCCAGCTTGAACTGGATAGCCTGAAACTCGCTGATCGTTTTGCCAAATTGTTTGCGCTGCTTGGCGTACTTCGCCGCCGCTTCGTATGCGCCTTGCGCCATGCCCAGCGCCAGCGCCGCAATGGAGATTCTTCCGCCGTCCAGCACCTGCAGGCTGTTGATGAAACCTTCGCCTTCCGCGCCGAGAAGGTTTTCGCCGGGAACACGGCAATCGCTGAAAACCACTTCCGACGTGTCGCTGGCGCGCATTCCGAGCTTGTTCTCTTTCTTTCCGGGGCGAAACCCGGGCGTGCCCTTCTCCACAATGAACGCGGAAATACCGTGCTGTTTCTTCGCCACGTCGGTCACGGCCATGCCCACGCACACGTCCGCGTAGTGCCCGTTGGTGGTGAAAGTTTTCGAGCCGTTGAGCACCCAACCGCCGTCTTTTTTGACGGCGACCGTGCGCGTCCCGCCCGCATCCGAGCCCGCGCCGGGCTCGGTCAGCGACCAGCAACCGAGCTTCTTGCCTTGCGTGAGCGCAGTCAGGTATTTCTGCTTCT
>JASHQB010000162.1 GCA_030037775.1 Candidatus Acidiferrales bacterium | reverse complement strand
CCGATCGTCATTATCGGCACGCTGAACCACAGAGGGAAGTGAATCACCCGCCGCGTCTCAAACAGCACTTTGTGTCCCGCCACCTCCACGGAATGCTGGTCCACGCGATAACTGAGCTGCGGGCGAATCAGCGCCGCGATGCCCACCACAATCAATACCACTCCACAGATCGTCGCTGCGCGGATTCGCATCAGCTCCTCTCGTCCCACGGCAATTTATTTCGCCCGCCCATCGTAGCAATCATTATTGCGACCGGTGCTTGTTGAACCAGTCCAGCACATATGTCGTCTTCGCAACCTGATGGCTCGGCCGCGCGCTAACGCCGTGCGGTTCGCCCGGCATGCGCACCAGCACCGCCTCGATTTTTCTCAGTTTGAGCGCCGTGTAGAATTGCTCCGCTTCGGAAATCGGCGTGCGGTAGTCGGCCTCGCCAGTCATCAGCATCGTCGGCGTTTCGACCTTACCAACCTGCGAAAGCACCGATCGCTTCATGTACTGGTCCGGATATTCCCATGGTGGGCCCGGGAACCAGTATTCGCTTCCCAGGATCGGAATATCCGTCGTGAGCGTCCAGCTGTACCAGTTGATCACCGGATAGAGCGACGCCGCCGCCCGAAACCGCGTGCTGCGGTCGATCATCCAGCAAGTGAGCACGCCACCGCCGCTTCCGCCGGTCACGAACATATTATTTGCATCAACGTATCCCTTGGCGATCACCGCATCCACGCCGGAATTCAAATCGTAGAAATCGTTTCCGGGATACGCATGATGAATCAAGTTACCGAATTCCGCGCCGTAGCTCGTGCTGCCGCGCGGGTTGATATACAGCACCACAAAGTCGTGTGACGCGTAAATCTGCTTCTCGATGTCGAACCGGTCGCCGTAATTCGCAAACGGCCCGCCGTGAATTTCCAGGATCATCGGATATTTCTTCGACGGATCAAAATCCGGTGGCTTGATAATCCAACCCTCGATTTTGCGCTTGTCGAACGACGACTCGAACCAGATTTGCTCCACGTCCCCCGGTTTTTTCTGTTCCAACAATTCACGATTAAGCGCGGTGATCACTTTTTCCGTCGGATTCGACAGGCTCGCCACCGCGACGTCCCCCGGATCGCTCGGCGTGCCGTAGGTCGTCACAAATGTGCCGTCCCGTGAAACGCTGAACGAACCGCCGCCGCTGTAGCTTGAGCCGCCGCTGCCGAGGTGCTCTGCGACCGTTTTCATCTGGCCATCGGTGGAAACAAACCCGACCTTCGTGTCGCCCTGATCGTCGTAAAGAAAATAAATCCCGCTGCCGTCCGCGGCCCAATGCGGCTCCTGCGTGTCGCGGTCCAAATCCGTCAGCATCTGGTGTGGGTTGCTGCCGTCGCGATTCATCACGTAGAGGTGTGTCACCTGATAGCCCTGAAACTGGTCGTCGAAACCCGTGTACGCGATCGTTTTTCCGTCCGGCGAAATCGCTGGCGCATTATTCGGGCCTTTGCGGTGAGTCAGTTGCGTCATCGTTCCGTCCGCGACGGAAAACTGATAGACCTCGGTTTGGTACGTGAAATATTCGTAGTCCGGCGACATGTGGCCCGATTCGAGCAGATACTGCCCGTCCGGCGTCCACGCGACAGCGCCGTCATGCGGAAAATTCCCCGACGAAATCTGCCGCGGCGCGCCGCCGTCGGAGGAAACCACAAACAATTGCGTGAATCCCGAAGGTAAATATCCCTCGCCATTAAAGCGATACCTCAGCCGGTCGTAAACATGGGGTGGTTCGGCCCAGGTCGCGCCCTTCGGCGGCGTGGGCAAAGTTCCGATTTGCGGCGGCGGCACAGAAACCAGCGACGAAAAAGCGATTTCCTTTCCGTCCGGCGACCACTCCGGATTCATCGGCGGAAACTGCAGGTCCGTGATCTTCGCCGCTTGCCCCGTGTCCATCCAACGCACGTAAAGCTGCGCCGACCCCCCGCGATTCGACACATACGCGATGCGCGTGCCGTCGGGCGACCACTGCGGGTCGCTGTCCGAATAGGCTCCCGTCGTCAGCGGCCGATTCTCCGTGCCGTCTGCGTTGATGATCCACAGATTCGAGTCCCGCATGTCGCTCATGATGTCCGCAAACCGCCGCACGTACACGATTTTCGTTCCATCTGGCGAAATCTGTGGGTCCGATGCGTACTGCAGATTGAAAATATCCATTGCCGAAATGCGATTCGCCGGCGCTTCTTGAGCGGCCAGCGGCAAAGCGATGATCAGCACCAACACAGCCGGGAACGCATACTGCAACAAACGTTTCATCAGTTTTTTCCTCCGCTGGCTCAAAAATCCGTCGCACGCCGCGATGACGTCTTAGCCTCCGCCGGCGCCGTCGCGCTGCGCCGCGGAGCATACACCATCTGGTTCCCCGCTGGCGTGAGCGACTGGATAATTTCGTCCAGATAATCCGTTGCGCCGTTCTGCCGCTCCAGATGCGGGTAGCGTATTCCGTCGTGATAATCCAGTGTGTACGTTTCCATAAAATCGCCGTTGGCGATCAGCAATTTGATCGGCTTCGGATTCTTCGCGCTGTCCGCCACAGTGCGCCGCATTGTCTCCATGGACCATCCTCGCCCGTCCACGGCCTGAATGCGCATCCCCGGCCCGATTCCCGAGTTGTACGCCAGCATGCCGTGAATCACGTCGCGAATCGTGCCGTCCTCTTCCAGTACCAGCCCGATCGATTCCGTCAAATCCAGATAGCGGTCGTTGGATTCGGAAATCAGCAGCATCTCGTTCGGCGTGTCGTTGTAAACCAGCTTGTACCCGCCATTCTCGATTCCGCCCAGCGGCGCGTGCGGTCCCACGTAATCCAGCCGCTCGCGCAAAAATTTCGCCCAGTCATATGGCGCCACCTGATTCAGCGCCGCAACAATATCTTCGAACGTGAAGGTTTGGAGCGTCGGCTCGCCGGCCGGGCCGCCGTAGAACAGCCGGCAAAAGTCGTTCAGCGATTTTTTGCCGCCGCTGATTTTTCGCAGCGTCGTGTCCACGTCCAGCCAGACCAGTGTGCCCTCGTCGTAGAAATCCGTGCTCCGCCGCCAGCTCGCCCACTCCGGAGCCGCAAAATAGAGCAGTTGCGCCGCGTCAGCGGTGTCCTGCAGCGAACGCCATTCTCTCCCCGTCGTGTAATCGAGCGTCGCCGCCACCGTGGCCAGCCGCTCGCGCATCTGCTCGGGAGTCCACAGCCCGCTGCGCGCCGCCAGCACTTGGCTCAGGTATTGCGTCAGCCCTTCGTACACCCACAGCAGATCCGTCTTCATCGGCGTGTTGTAGTCCGGAGTCGCCAGGTCGGCGGGCCGCCGGAATTTCCCGTTCCACGAATGCGTGAACTCGTGCGGCAGCAAATCCGCATTCTCGATGCGCAACGACTCGTCGACCATCGTCTTTTCGTCCACGCGATCGTCGCTCGATTCATGATGCTCCAGCCCGAAATGCGCCACGTTGTCGCTGAGCGTCAGCAGAAAGTGGTAATCGCGATAATGCCTCACGCCGAACAGCGCGCCGGTCTCCGCCACCAGCCGTTTGTACTCCGCCTGCGTCTCCTCCGGCATCTCCAGCGCCTCCGCGCTGTCAGACGCCATGTCGATTTCATGCGACGGCGTTTGCCCCGGCGTGAGTTGAATCACGCGAAAATAGCGCCCCGCCAGCACCGGCGAATCCACCAGCGTGTTCAGCGGCGCCGGCTTGAACACAATTTCGCCGCCCGTTTCGCTTTCCACCGGCAGCGCCGTGCCGTATTTCCAGTCCGCCGGAATGCGCAGCGACGCCTCAAACATCAATTCCCGCGCGGGAAACCCCTTGGGATAGAGCAGCACCTGGTTCCAGCTCAGCACGTCCAGCTGCGCCGTCGCCGAAGCGCCCGCGGAAAACCCGCTCGCCGGAGCGGAAAGCATAAAGTCCAGCGTGACCTTCAGCGTGTCCGCGCCCGCCGGAATGTCCAGATGGTATGCGAACATATCCACCAGATCGCGCCGCCACGCGAGCCGCGTGCCGTTCGCGTAAAATTCCAGGCCCGCCGTGTCTGTGTTCGGCCCGTCTGGCGCGTGCTCGCCCGGTATCCACTCGGGATAAAAAAGCGTGAGCGGCCCGGGGCGCACCGGAATCTCTTCCACCGCGTGCAAAATCTTCTGCGGCGCGCTCGTCGCGTCCACCGCCAGCCGAATCGCCCCCGGCGGCTCCTGCGCCAGCGCCCCCGCCGCGAAAAACAGAACCGCCGCTGCCGCCCCGCACACACTCATCGCTCCCTTGCATCTTCCTAAAACTCGCATTGAGTCTCCTGAA
>JASHQB010000161.1 GCA_030037775.1 Candidatus Acidiferrales bacterium | reverse complement strand
TGGGGGCGGAACGGAATAGTTTGTTCCAGGGGAAGCCATGGCGAAATTATACGGTACGGAAGAAGAACACGCCGGTCTTTAACGAGGGGAATTAGCGGTCGCGCGGCGAGCGCAGCGAGCCACCGAGCTGCAGCTTCGAGAAACCGAAGCGGTCTCGCACGCGGTCGGCGGCTTGCGCCAGGCGTTCGAGCCTCTCGCGGTGACCTGAGTCCAGCAATTCCAGCTGTCCGGTAGCCGCAGACGCTGCGAGAAATGAAGACAGCGCCACGCCAACCAGGCGCAGCTTTCTTGCGCCATTCCAGGCACCCCCCAGCAGCTCGCGCACGGTGGCAAGAATTGCGTTGTCCAGGTCGGCGGCCATCGTCAACGTGCGGCTGCGGGTGATGGTGTGAAAATCGGTGAAGCGCAAGGTGAGCGTAATGGTGCGGCAAAAAAGGCCTGCGTCGCGCAATCGCTTTCCGGCTTTTTGCGTGAGTAAGCTCAGCGTACTTTCGATAGCCTCGGCGTCCGCCGTGTCTTCGCGGAACGTACAGTTGTGTGAGATCGACTTCGGCTCCGCGTCGATGAAAAACTCGTACGTATCGTCCCCGCGCGCTTTGCGGTAAAGTGCCGTTCCCCAGCGCCCGAACATTTCTTCCAGCCGTTCGAGCGGAACGACGGCCAGTTCTTGCACCGTGCGAATCTGCGCTGCGGCCAGCGCTTCTTCGGTCACTTTCCCGATTCCCGGAATTTTTCGCACGCTGAGTGGCGCCAGAAAGCCTGCTTCGGTGCCGCGTGGCACCCACACCAGCCCGCGAGGCTTGGCCTGCTCGCTCGCGACCTTGGCCACCAGCCGCGTCGCGGCCAGTCCACCCGAACACGGCAAGGCGGTGGACATCGTGATGTCCGCGAGTACCCGGTGTGCCGCCGCGAGCGATGGTCCCAGCATGCGCTCTGTACCGGTCAGGTCGATATATGCTTCGTCGATTGACGCCATTTCCACCACAGGCGAATACTTAGCCAGAATCCCGGCCACGCGGTCGCTCCACTGTGCATAAAGCTCGTGGCGATTGTCGAGAAAAACCGCGTGAGGACACAATTGCCCGGCGGATCGCAGCGGCATTGCCGAATGAATTCCGAAACGCCGCGCTTCGTAGCTCGCCGATGTCACCACGCCGCGCTCATTCGCTTTTCCACCCACGACCACCGGCAGGCCGCGCAGCTCCGGCCGTTCAAGCAATTCGACCGAAACGAAAAATGCGTCCATGTCCACGTGCAATATGGAAATGCTTTCTCGTTCCGCCGGTCGCGCCCCGGACGAGCTTCTCAGCGGTTGTTCGCGTTTCACGCGGTATTGCGCAAGCTTCGGCATGATCTGTGTGGCCTTGCAGGAAATGATACACGCAATTCCCGTGGAGCGCCGCTTCGTGCGAGCGACTTGCGACAGTGGCCAGCTCAGGTGCGCTCGGCGGAAATCACGCGAGGAATGCCGGCCAGGTCGTTCGTCACGAGAACGTCCCGCCATGCGGCGCAATCCAGAAGCTGTCCAATGTGTTCGGCTGTGCTGTAGCCAATTTCAACCACAAACGATCCTCCGGCCCGCAGATGCCGTGAAGCCGCTGTAATCAGGCGTCCGTAAATCTCTGTTCCTGTCGTGCCGGCAAAAAGCGCCTCGCGTGGCTCGTGCTCACGTACCTCTCGGGGCAATTGGGCTTCTTCGTTCCGCGCCACGTACGGAGGATTGCTGACGATCAGTTCGAACAACCAGTCCTCCGTGGCAGCCGCTTCGAGCAGATCGCATTCGGCGAATCGGATTCGCTCAGCAACGCCACGACGCTCCGCATTGCGCTGCGCAATTTCGAGTGCTGCACCGGAAATGTCCGTGGCCAAAATCTCCGCGCCACGCAATTCGTGCGCCAACGCCACCGCAATGCACCCAGAGCCTGTCCCGACGTCCGCGACACGTAAATCCTCACGCCGTCGCCGCTCACCCAGCCTCTCGATCGCCACTTCCACCACGTGCTCGGTTTCCGGCCGCGGAATCAGTACCGCCGGAGTCACTTCGAACTCGAGCCCCCAGAATTCCTGCTTGCCCGTCAAATATTGTGTCGGTACGCCCGCAGCGCGCTGTGCCACCAGCTCAAAAAATCTCCTCGTAGTGTCGATGTCGAGCAGCGCTTCCGGATGCGAATAAATCCACGCCCGGTCGCTTCCCACGGCGTGCATCAGCAATAATTCCGCCGCAAGCGCATGCGACGGTACATTCGCTGCCCCGAGGCGGCCCATTGCGTCGCGCAGCGCACCCCGCACCGTTCTCTCTGCACCAATTTCCACAGGCCAGCTCATCACCCTTTGCCGCCCCCGTCCCCGTTGTCGCTCAATTCTCTCTTCAATCTTTCCGCCTCATAGTAAGTCACCAGCCCGTCCACCAGCGGCCCCAGCTTTCCGTCCATCACTTCCGTCAGCTGATGCAGTGTCAGCCCGATGCGATGGTCGCTCACGCGGTTCTGCGGAAAATTGTACGTGCGAATTTTCTCTGAGCGATCTCCTGTCTTGATTTGCCCGCGGCGCTCCGCCGCGATCTGCTGGTGCTGTTTTTCCTGCTCCATCTCATAGAGCCGCGTGCGCAGGACGCGCATGGCTTTGGCGCGATTTTTGATCTGCGATTTCTCGTCCTGCTGCGAAACCACCAGCCCTGTCGGAATATGCGTGATGCGCACCGCCGAATACGTCGTGTTTACGGATTGCCCGCCCGGTCCCGATGAGCAAAACGTGTCGATTCGCAAATCCTTCGCTTCGATTTTGATGTCGATGTCATCCGCTTCCGGGAGCACCGCTACCGTCGCCGCCGAAGTGTGAATTCGCCCTTGCTGTTCCGTCGCTGGCACGCGCTGCACGCGATGCACGCCGCTTTCGTACTTCAGCTTCGAATACACTTTCTGCCCCTGAATCGCAGCGATGATTTCTTTTACGCCGCCGATGGACGACGCCGAGCTCTCCAGCACCTCCACTTTCCAGCCTTGCGACTCCGCGTAGCGCGAGTACATCCGGAACAGCTCGCCCGCGAACAACGAAGCCTCGTCGCCACCCGTGCCCGCGCGAATCTCCACGATCACGTTTTTTTCATCGTTGGGATCTTTCGGCAGCAGCAGCACTTTCAATTCGCGCTCCACCGTTTCGCGCCGCGCCTCCAGCGCGTGCTGTTCGTCGTGCGCCATCTGCTTCATTTCTGCATCGTCTGCTTCGGCGATCATCTGTTTCGCGTCGGAGAGCCCCTTCTCAATTTGCTTCCATCCGCGATATTTCTCGACGATGGCCGAAAGTTCCGCATGCATCTTCGCCACTTTCTGGTAGCGGCCCGAGTCGGCGTGAACTTCCTGCGAGGAAAGCTCCTTCGTCAGCTCTTCGTAACGAGCCTCGATCTGATCCAGCTTTTGAAACATGTTCGAATTGCTCATGGCGAACTCTCGCAAGGCTCCGCAAGATTTAAAGCCCGTCCACGCGGGCCCGTGAGTGAGTAAATAGGAATGACAGAGTGGCGAAACAGCGATTCAGAACCAGACTAGTGCGGCGACCCCACCAAGGGCCTATGTGGAAGCGCTAATAAAACGCGGCAAACATGGCATGCGCAACTGTTGACAGCATAGGAGCAAGCGAAAGACTTGTCAAATGGAGCTTGGCTTCTGCGTGCTAATACACTCCTGTTTTTTCCTTGAACCGCGCCTTCTCCGCGTCCTTATCCAGATACGAAATGCCGTGCACCATCCAATCCGGTTCCGGCGCGCCTTTCAGGTAATAATCAAAAAACTGCTGCATGCGCACCGCAAAGTCCTTCACGTCCGCGCGCCGCACAATGCCATGCGGTTCGCCGTTATACGTGAACATGTACACTTCTTTGCCCAACCGTCGCAGCGCCAGATAAAATTCGATTCCCTGATACCACGGCACTGCGGTGTCCGCGTCATTCTGCAAAATCAATAGTGGCGTGGTCACGCGATCCGCCACGAAAATCGGTGAATTCTCCATGTACTTGAGCGGTGTCTGCCACGGCGAACCTCCAATGCGGCTCTGCGTGTGCTCGTATTGGAACTGCCGCGGCATTCCACTGCCCCAACGTATCCCGTCGTACGAGCTGAACATATCAACCACCGGCGCTCCCGCTTCCGCTGCGCGAAACCGGTTCGTTTGCGTAATCATGTACGCCGTCTGATACCCGCCCCAGCTGTGCCCCTCGATCCCAATCGCCTTTTCATTCACAAAACCGCGCGCCACGATGGAATCAATTGCCGGCAGCACACATTTCAGCGCGCTTTGCCCCGGCTCGCCGATCGTGTAAACGATATCCGGCTCCAAAACCAAATAACCGTTGCTCGTGTACAGGCTCGGAATCACCACGTGCACCGGTCGCACGTAATATTCGTGCAGGTTCTGCGCGAGCTTTTCGTAGATATAAATAACCATTGGATATTTTTTATTTGGATCGAAATTCGCTGGCTTGAACAGGATTCCTTTCAGTGGCACTCCGTCTGCGTTACGGTAATGCATCAGCTCCGCGCTGCCCCACAGAATCTGCGCCTGCTGCGGATTCGCATCCGTCACTTTTTTTAGCATTGCGAAATTCGAATCCGTCATCTGCAAATCCGGGAATTCCTCGAACGTGGACTCTGTCGTGAGCGCCACGTCTGCATTTTTCGCTTTGATTGGCGGCGTGTACGCCTTCGCGTCGAAAATCAGTCGTTGTGGAGCATCCTCTGCATCCGCGGCGCCGTCGGCGCGCATACGATAAAAGCCGCTATCGAACGTCTCAGTGTCCGTCGCGCTCAAGAGCAGCGGCTTCGTCGTGTCGATCCATTTCGCCTCCCAGCTTTTTGAATCTCCGCCAAAATAAACATACCGGAGCGCAATGTGCGATCTGCGCCCAACTCCGCGCGTCAGATTCACGGCCTCGCTGCCGTCTGGGGTGATTCGCCAAATATCGAACTTGTCGTACAGCAGCACGTACTTCCCATCCCGCGTCCATCCCGCCGTTCCATAAGGAGGCGCGGCGGCCGGATAATCCACGTCCTCCTCCCAGAAATTCACGCCGCGATCCCTCGTCAGATTCGTGATCGTCCCGTCCGGAACGGAAATCGTCATCCAATCCTTGTCCGCAAAATACAAAATGTGTCTTCCGTCCGGCGCCCAACGCAGCGCCGCACCGCCTTGCCCGAAGTCCTCAAGTTGCTTCTTCAAAATCAGTTTTCGCTCGGCGGTCGTCGTGTCCACCAGGTAGTAGTCGCTGTACGACGCGTCATAATCCATCACCGGCCCATATGCGCGATTGTCCGCTCCGATAGCCCACAAGCCATCTTCGCTCGGCGTCACTTCGCGCATCGTCTCGTCCCCAAGCTGCACCATCTTATTCTCCGCCACGTGGTACACGGCACGGTACGTCCGGTTTCGCTCTTGCTCCGCGCGAATTCTCTGCATCGGCTGGATGTGTTCGTCCTTCCAGCTCCACAGATCGACATTCACTTTTTCATCCGCGGGCACTTCATCCGCCGCGTTGTGTGCCGGCGCCGGCGGCGCGCAACCGAAGAAAACGCGCGCGCCATCGTGGCTGAACGAAACTGCGCCCTTCTCGCTGATCACGAATCCTTCGCGGAATCCCGGCGACATCACGGAAACCGCTTCCTCCGGCGCTTTACCGCCTCGCTGCCACAAATAAAGAGCCAATTTCGGCTGCTTCGCCTTCGCGTCGTCGCGGTCGCTCAAGAAAGCCAGTTGCTTTTGCGGCTCGTCCCACACCAGTTGCACATATTTTCCCGGACCCGTCAGCAGCGCCTGCGCCCCCGAGTCCGCCGTGACCTTCACCGCAAACAGCCCGTCGGCCGCCTCGTTCTTCGCGGCCACCGCGTACACCAGCGTCGCGCCGTCTTTCGCGAGCGTGTATGCCAGCACGTCCGGAAAGGTCCGCTCCTTGCCCGTCTGCAAATTCCGCACCGTCAAATCCGTTCCGAACTCCTTCTTTGCGCCGCCGCTCTCGCCGCTGTGAGCCACCGTTGCCTCCGCCCCGCTGGTGCCTGCGCTCGTCGTCTTTTTTTCTGCCGTGGCTTTCGGCGCCTCTGCTTCGCGCAAATACGCAACCGCGTCACCTCCGTCTTCAGACACTTGGAAATTCTTCACGCGCTCCACGCGCACCGCCCCGCCGGAAGACAAATCCACCATCACTATGGATTTCTTCGGCATCTCGTCGGCCGTCTTTTTTTCCTTGGCGGCTTTCTCCACGTCCGCTTTCGGCGGAAATGCCGAAAACACCACGAACCGGCCATCCGCTGTGAATCGAATCGTCACCGCCGGCGGCGGCACCGGCTCGTCTGTCTCCATCGCGCGCAGCTCGCGCAGAGGCCGGCTCCCGGCTGCCTCGCGGAACTCCGCACCTGTCTGCAGGTTCCGGATTACCACCACGCCGTCGCCATCTTGCGGGAACAGGCCGTACGCCAAAAACTTGCCGTCATTCGACAGCGTCTCGCTCTGAATCTCGCGCCAAGTGTCCATGTCTTTCACCGTGAGCGGCCGCTTCGTCTGCGGGGCCGCCACCGGTGCCAGCAACAGAACCATCACCGCCGCGAGTTTTTTCATCGGCGAAGGAAAGTTACACATGGCCGAAGTGAGGTTGACCGTGGAAAAACCGATTTTGATTTTCATAGTGGCCGGAATCTATCAGAACAATCCCGCACTGTCCACGCGTCGGAGGAAGATGGCTAGCATCAGGCCCCTTCGCCGTGCCATCGAGATTCTTGTATTGGCTAACCAGCGGCTATACTACGATACCGCCGATGCCCATGAGCGAAGCTCCGCGCACCGAGTTCTCCGCTGACTTGGGAATGTTGTGGGATTATTGGTATCCCGCCTTGCGTTCCAATCAACTCTCCGGCCGCAGGTTAAGCAGAGCCACGTTGCTCGAAGTGCCGCTCGCGCTTGGTCGCGACTCGCACGGAAAACCATTCGCCTTGCGCGACGTTTGCCCGCATCGCGGCATGCCTTTGTCCTATGGCCAATTTGACGGCGAGTGCGTCGAATGCAGCTA
>JASHQB010000160.1 GCA_030037775.1 Candidatus Acidiferrales bacterium | reverse complement strand
TGAACGCTTGGAGCGGTGTTTTCCCGTTTCGGCAAGGTTGCTGACGAAGGAGGAGTGAGATGGGTCCGCTGGCTGCGGTGGTCTATCGGGAGATCAAAATTCGCTCGACGAACATGACCTTCATGTTTTTCGATTTGTTCTACCCGTTGCTGTATCTGCTGATGTTCGGCGTGGGCGTGAACGCCGCGCTGGGCACGCCTTCGCTAGGCGCGGGGATCGACTACAACTCGTTTTTTCTCGCGGGCGTGCTGGGCATGGCCAGCTTCGGAATAGCGACGACGAGTTCCTGGTCATTTTTCCTGGACCGCGACAACGGAATCTTTTACGAGATGCTGACCTATCCGATGCGGCGGTCAGAATATCTGCTGGGGAAGGTGCTGTTCAATATTTGCATCGGAATCGTGCAGGCGGTGATCACGATTGCGCTGGGCTGCCTGCTGTTGAAGATTCATTTGCAATGGAGGCTGCTGCCGATTCTGACGGTGGGCGTGATCGGCGGAACGGCGGGCTGGTTTTTCTTCTATTCGATTTTCGCGCTGCGGATCCGGCGAAACGACGTGTTTAACAGCGTGGTGAACGTGTCGTATTTCGTTTTTCTCTTCGCGAGCTCGATGTTTTATCCGCTGGCGCCGCTGCCCAAGTGGTTTCGCGTGACGGCGCTGGCGAATCCGATCACCTGGGAAGTGGATTTGTTCCGCTACAGCTCGATTGGAGTGGGAGTGCCGCGGCAGCTCGTGCTGGAGACGATTGCGTTTGTGCTGTTCGCGCTGGCAAGTTTTGCGTATGCGGTGAGGAGCTTGCGCGAGCAAGGGTGATGGGCTGAGTGGCGAAACGGTCAGTCGGTGGCAGGATTGGCGGCGACGGACTGGGTGAAACGGACGAGGGCGTCGAGTTTTTGGCGGGCGGAGCCGGAGTCGATGGACTCTGTGGCGAGGCGGACTCCTTCGAGGAAATTCGCAGCGCGGCCGGCGGCGACGAGAGCGGCGGAGGCGTTGGCGAGAACAATGTCGCGGTGCGCGCCGTGTTCGCGATAGAGGAGCGAGCGGCCGAGGACTTTGTGGATGATTTCGGCGTTGTGTTTGGCGTCGCCTCCGGCGACGGCTTCGCGCTCAGCGCGGCGGAGGCCAAAGTCCTCGGGAGAGAGTTTGTAGGTGCGAACGGCGCCGCCGCTGAGTTCGGCGACGTGGGTTTCGGCGCTGATGGAAATTTCGTCGAGGCCGTCGGCGCCGTGAACGACAAAGGCGCGCTTGACGCCGAGCTGCGCGAGGGCGCGGGCGAGAAGCTCGGTGAACTGCGGGGCGGAGACGCCGACGACTTGCGCGACGGCCCCGGCGGGATTGGTGAGGGGCCCGAGAAGATTAAAGACGGTGCGCACGCCGAGGGCGCGGCGCACGGGCATGGCGTATTTCATCGCGGTGTGAATGGCGGGCGCGAAGAGAAAAGCGACGCCGATTTCCTCGATGGCTTGGCGGATGCGTTCGGGCGGCTGGTCGAGGGAGAGGCCGAGCTGCTCGAGAACGTCGGCGGAGCCGCAGCGCGAACTGGCGGCGCGATTGCCGTGCTTGGCGACGCGCACGCCAGCCCCCGCGACGACGAACGCGGCGGCAGTGGAGACGTTGAAAGTGTCGCAGCCGTCGCCACCGGTGCCGGAGGTGTCGACGAGGATTTCGCGGGGGTGGTTGTAGGAGGCGGGAAAAATCGGCGTGGCGTGATTGCGCATGGCGGTGGCGAAGCCGACGAGTTCGTCGACGGTTTCACCTTTCATGCGCAGAGCGGTGAGTAGAGCGGCGATGAGCACGTCGTTGGCGTTGCCGGAGAGGATTTGCTCCATAGAGGCTTCGGCTTCGGCGCAAGAGAGGTCGGCGCCGGCGATGATTTTTTTGAGGGCGGAGGGAATCATTTGAGTTTTTTATGTGGTGAATTGTGGCATGGAGATTTTAACACTGTTGGAAGGCGAACGGCGGGGACGGGCGGAAAGGATGCGGTCGTCTCCGGCGCCGGGGAATGCGATATACTCCCGGTCGAAATGCGGCGGGCGATGAGTGGCGGTTGGGCCGCTTGAAAGGACGAGAGAAAATGCGCAAAGGCTTCTTCGCGTGTGTGGTGATCGTTTTCGTGGCGCTGGCGTTTTCGCTGCCGTGCGCCGCACAGGAGACGGATCTGGCGCCGACGCCGCCGATGGGCTGGAACAGTTGGAACCATTTCGCCGAACGCATCAACGACAAAATCGTGCGCGAGGAAGCCGACGCGATGGTGTCGAGCGGCCTGAAGGCGGCGGGATATCAGTACATCGTGATCGACGACACGTGGGCGGGGCAGCGCGACGCGCAGGGATTCATCCATCCCAACGATAAGTTTCCGGACATGAAAGCGCTGGCGGATTATGTGCACAGCAAAGGGCTGAAGCTGGGAATCTATTCTTCGCCGGCAGCGAAGACCTGCGCTGATTACACCGGAAGCCTGGGTCATGAGGAACAGGACGCGCAGACGTATGCGAGCTGGGGAATGGATTACCTGAAGTATGACTGGTGCCAGTCGGGGGGAAGCGTCGACGATATGAAGGCCGCCTATACGAAAATGCACGAGGCGCTGCTGAAGACCGGGCGGCCGATTGTGTTCAGCCTGTGCCAATACGGATGGCACAAGGTTTGGGAGTGGGGCGCATCGGTCGGCGGGAATCTGTGGCGAACGACGGGCGACATCAGCGACCGGTATTTTTCGATGGCGGAAAATGGATTCAATCAGAATGGCCTGGAGAAATACGCGGGCCCGGGCCACTGGAACGATCCGGACATGCTGGAGGTGGGCAACGGAGGAATGTCGGAGGACGAATACCGGACGCATATGGCGCTGTGGGTGATCCTTGCGGCTCCGCTGATGGCGGGGAACGACTTGACGCAGATGACACCGTACACGATTGAATTGCTGACGAATCCTGAAGTGATTGCCGTCGATCAGGACCCGCTGGGCAAGCAGGGATACCGCGTCAAGCAGGAAGGGGCGTTCGAAGTTTGGATGAAGCCGATGGCGGACGGCAGCAAGGTGGTGGGATTGTTCAATCGGCAGTACACGACGGAGCAGATGACGGTGGATTTTTCGGATATTGGCTTGAGCGGCGACGCGACGGTGCGCGACCTTTTGCTGCACGAGGACCGCGGGACGTTCACGGACAAATTCAGCGCTTACGTGCCGAGGCACGGAGTGGTGCTGGTGCGGATCCGGGCGAAGTAATTTGCGGATGGGATGAAAATTGAGGCGCGCGGCGAGCGCAATCGCTGACGCGCCGGGCCGGTCATCAGGGAACTCTCTTCGCATCTTCAATTCTCATTGGCAGTTCTCGTTTTGGTCATTGCGGCAGTGCGCGGGTACGTGGGTGGGGGAAGATTCACGGATGCGGTATCTGGGGTGGGACGCCTACGGGCACAAAAACTAGGAGCCGGGGCAGTAAATTATGGCCATCGTAGCAGGCGTTGATTTCGGGACATTGAGTGTCCGGGTGTCGATCGTGGACAGCGAGAAGGGCATGCTGGCCTCGGCGGTCGCCGAATATCCCTTGCATCGCAAGCGCGAGGACCCTGAATTGGCCACGCAATCCCACGAAGATCACATGCGCGCGCTGGCGGCGGCGACGCGCGAGGCTCTGAAGCAGGCCGGGATTCCCGGCGAAAAAATCGAAGCGATTGCGCTGGACACGACAGGGTCTTCGGTGATTCCGGTGGGCGCGGGAATGGTCCCGCTGGGCGAGTACTACCTGTGGTGCGATCACCGCGCGAAATCGGAAGCGGCGGAAATCACGGAGATGGCCCACCGCGAAAAGCTCGAGGCGATTCGCTGGTGCGGTGGCGTGTATTCGTCGGAGTGGGGGTTTGCGAAGCTGCTGCATTGGCTGCGGCACAATCCTTCCGAGCGGGGCAAGTTCGCGAGCGCGTTTGAGCATTGCGACATGGTGGCGGCGACGCTGTGCGGCGTAACGCAGCCGGCACAGGCCAAGCGCAGCGTCTGCGCAATGGGCCACAAATGGCTGTGGCATCCGGATTTCGGCGGGCTGCCGGCGGAGGAGTTCCTGGTGAAGGTGGACCCGCTGCTGGCGGGCGTGCGGCAGAAACTCCAAGGAGCATGCGAGACTTCGGACAAAATCGCGGGAAAACTGTCCGCGCCATGGGCGGAGAAGCTCGGGCTGCGCGCGGGAATTCCGATTCCGGTGGGTGCGTTCGACGCACACTGGGACGCGATAGGCGCGGGCGCGCAGGAAAAAGACATCGTGAACGTGGTGGGCACTTCGACGTGCATCATCGGAATCACGCGCGAGACGCAACTGGTTCCCGGCGTTTGCGGTGTGGTGAAGGGAAGCGTTCATCCGGCGTACACCGGCATCGAGGCGGGGCTTTCGGCGACCGGCGACATTTTCGAGGCCATTGCACGGCGCGCGAACACCACGATTTCGCAATTGAGCGCGGGGCTGGAGAAATACACGGCCGGGCAAACCGGTTTGTTGCGGATGACGTGGGACAACGGTGACCGCACCGTGCTGGTGAATGCGAATTTGCGCGGGATGACACTCGGATGGAACCTGCAGCACACGGCGCAGGACGAGCTGTTTGCGGCGATCGAAGGCACGGCGTTTCACACCCGGGTGATCCTGGACCGCATGGCGGAGCACGGCGCGCGCATCGAGCGTGTGATCAACTCGGGAGGCATTCCTCAGAGCAACGCGGTGCTGAATCAGGTGTACGCGAATGTGCTGCGGCGGCCGGTTCTGGTGCCGAGCCGCAAAGTGACCAGCCTCGGGTCGGCGATTTTTGCGTTTCTCGCGGCGGGCACGTTCAAAACGATTGAAGAGGCGCAGAAAAAAGTTTGCCCGCCACACGTCGTCTATCATCCGCAGGCCGAGGCTGAAGAAGTTTACGACCGGCTGTACGCGATATACCGGCGGCTGTATTTCGATTTTGGAAATCCCGGGGCCGGACGGACGTTCGGAGATGTTTTGCCGCAGCTGATCGGCATCGCGAAGGAACAGAGGGCGGCCGCCTCGCCAGAGTCCCATGGAGCCCAATCGCAAGCACTGCGAGCCTGACGGAATAAAAAAGGCTGGAAAACGGTCGCCGTCGTGGGGAGTGCTGTGGAACACTGTGTGCGCGGCAGAGATTATTCGTGGAAAGGAAAAGGTTGGGACAAACGGAAACGCAGATTCTGTGCAGCGGACTACTGTTCGATATGGACGGAGTGCTGCTGGATTCGACTCCGGCGGTGGCGCGCGTGTGGCACCAATGGGCCATCGAACACGGATTTGATCCGGAGGAAGTGGTGCATGCGGCGCATGGGCGTCCGAGCCTGACGACGATCCGCGAGTACTTGCCGGGCTCGGATTACGAAGCGGAGAACCGCCAAGTGGAACGGCGCGAAATTGCCGATTTGGATGGCGTGGCGCCTTTGCCGGGCGCAGCCGAGTTGTTGCAAGCGCTTCCGCCGGAGCGCTGGGCGGTGGTGACGTCGTGCACGCGGCCTCTGGCGGAGGTGCGCATTCGCGCGGGAGGACTGCCGCGACCGAGATTTTTCATCACGTCAGATGACGTTGAGAACGGCAAGCCGGCGCCGGAACCGTATCTCAAAGCGGCGGAACTCCTGGGCTTCGCTCCGGCGGACTGTGTGGTGATTGAGGATGCGCCAGCGGGAGTGCGTTCGGGAAAGGCGGCGGGCTGCCGGGTGATCGCGGTTTGCACCACGATGCCGCAAGCCGAGCTGCGAAGCGCGGGCGCAGACTGGCTGGCGGATGATTGCAGCGCAATCACGCTGCTTTCGGGCGAGCGCGGCGAAGGCAAGCTGGCGCTGCGAGTGAAAGAGCTGGCGACGGCGTTCAAATAACTTGGCTACGCGCGCATGGTAATGACGCTGACGGAGTGCGCCGCGAACGACTGGCGAAACACGCGGCCAGCGCCGGAGTAGGTTTTGCGTTTTGCGGTGACCTGATTGGGAGCGGCGAAGGTGTTGGTGGCGTCCAGGCTGGGCCCGTTGATTTCGTAGAGGTCGCCGGAAGATTGCGGCGTGAAGCCCTCGATGGCAATGTCCGCGGCGATGTCCACAGTAGGATGGCGATTCACAACGGCCAAAGTGAGCGATTGATTTCCGTCGTTGGTGGTGGCGGAAACGTCCAAGTAGGGGACTTCAGGCAAAGCGGGAAAAGCGTCCGAGCGGACGAGCGCGTCGAGAGCGACATTTCCGCAATGTTCCGTGTAGAGCTTCAACGGGTAGTAAGTGGTCTGAAGAACGATGCCGGTGGGACTGGACATGATCGGGGCGATGACGTTGACGAGCTGCGCGACATCCGCAAGCTTCACGGCCTGGCAGTTGCGGTGGAACGTGTTGAGGCCGGACGCGACCCACAGCGCGTCGCGCAGGTTGTAGACTTCTTCGAGCATGTGATTGTCGCCGCGATGAAACCAGGAGCGGAACCAGATGTTCCATTCGTCGACGGCGATGGCCACGCGCTGTTTTTTGCCGGTGCGCGACATGATCGCGGTGATCACAGCGTCCAGGATGCGGATTTGATTTTCGAATTCGTGCGCGTCGGTGAATTCCTTGGCGGTGTCCAGGCTGCCGCCGTAATGGTGCAGGGAAATGTAGTCGACGAGGTCGACGAGCTTTTCGAGGACGGGAAGATTCCAGTCGACGCCGGGGCCCCCGCAGGCGACGAGCTTGATGGAGGGATCGACCCAACGCATCATTTTTCCAAATTCCAGCGCATCGGCGGAGTAAGCGGCGGCGTCTTTGTGTCCGGCCTGCCAGCTTCCGTAGACTTCGTTGCCGAGGGCCCAATACTTGACGTTGTAGGGTTCCGGATGGCCGTTCTTCTTGCGCAGATTCGCCCAGTAGGTGTCCGTGGTGGCGTTGCAGTATTCCACCCAGTCGGCGGCGTCCTGCATGGCGCCGGTGCCCATGTTCACGCAGATGTACGGTTCGACGCCGAGCTTGCGGCAGTATTCGATGAACTCATCGGTGCCGAAACGATTGGATTCTTCTTCCTGCCAGGCAGTGTCCCAGCGGCGCGGGCGTGCGTCCTTCGGACCGATGCCGTCCTTCCAGTTGTATCCGGAGGAAAAATTTCCGCCCGGCCAGCGCAGCACGGAAACGTGCATGCCGCGCACGGCGTCGAGGACGTCCTTGCGGAAGCCGTCGCTGTCGGAGAGAGAGGAGCCTTCCTCATAGATGCCGCCGTAGATGCAGCGGCCGAGGTGTTCGGTGAAGTTGCCGTAGATGTTGCGATCGATCGCGCCGATTTTCCGGTCGAAGTCGATTTTGATTTTGGCGGTAGCGGGAGCTGGTGCGGCGGCAGCGTCTTGCCGGGTTGGCAGGGCCCAGCCAAGCAGCGGCGAGCCGAGCGGAACGGTCGTAGCGAAGATGGCGGCTGCTCCATTCTTGAGCAAGTCACGCCTTGCAATATCTTTGCGCTTCATGTGGGTTTCTCCGGTGGAGCAAAACAAGATCGATTGGCAGCCGCGCAGGCGGAATGGTGGGTCAAGTTAGGCACGGCGTCGATTGTATTACGCTGGAAACGTTTACCCGTCAATAGCCGTATTGCGCGAGCGCCGGGAACGATGCGCGCGGGGCGAAAAAGCCCTTGCCTCGCCGCTTGAGATGCCAGTATAAAGTGGCGAACGAGGCAACGGCGTGCGCGGGGGCGTGGGGTTCCCGCCGAGAAAACGTTTTCTCTATAGAGAAATGGAGACTTTGCATGGGGAAGACAGCTATCATTTCGAGTTTATGCGCTGCAGTTGTCTTGCTGACGGCAGAGGGACCCGTGCGCCACGATTCTAAGCCCGAGGGCACCGTGCCGCGGACGCTCGCGACGGAGGATTCACCTGTCACAATCCGCGGAGAACGGGCGGTGACGCTGACGCGGCCTCGGCCGGTCGACCGCAACAAACCGCAGTTCCTGGAAGCGATTGTGCTGCCGGGCAACGGCATGAACTTGCTGCAGGTGAAGGCATATCTGCCGAGTAAGGGCGAGATCAACGTGCTGGACGCGCCGGATTTGCAGGGCGCGAAGGAGCTGCTGGAAAGCCAGAATGACGCCTTCGGCAACAAAAGCTTCTCAATGGGCGGCGCGATTCTGCTGCCCTATCCGAACCGCATTCGCGGGAAGCTCTCCGCGGACGGCAAGACGCTGGAAACGATGATTGACGGCAAGATGATGTCGCTGCCGGCGAACTGGAAAGGGAAAAAGCCTGGCGCGGAAATCCACGCGATGCATGGGTTGATCATGTCGGCGCATTTCCGGGACATACACGAGCATAACGGGCCGGCGGAATCGACGGTGTCGGCGATTCTGCACGGAGGCGATTTCGACGGGCACTGGCCTTCGAAGACGGACGTGGGCGTGCGGATGATCTTGAAAAACGATGCGCTGGACGTGATCGTCACGGCGAAGAATGTGGGCACCGAGCGGCTGCCGATGGCCGTCAGCTTCCATCCCTATTTCGAGTTTCCCAGCGGCGAGCGGGCGCAGGCGAGACTGCATTTGCCCGCGGACATGCGCACGATGGTGAACAACTACGACGACGTTTTCCCGACGGGCAAGATTGTCGCGGTGAAAGGCACGCCGTATGACTTCACCGCGGCGAGCGGCGCGGCGCTTGGGCCCACGCTGTATATGGATGATTGCTTCACGGATTTGAAACGCAACGCCGCCGGGAACGCAGTGATCGAAATCACGGATCCCGCCGCGAATTACGGACTGCGGCTGACGGCGCTCTCGCCGCAGATCAAGGCGATTCAGGTATACGCGCCGCCGGACAAGAATTACGTGGTGGTCGAACCGCAGTTCAACCTAGCCGATCCGTTCAATACCGGGATTTGGGGCAAGAGAAATACGGGGATGGTGTTTCTGCCGCCGGGGCAATCGGTTTCGTGGCACGTGCGGCTGGAGCTGTTCATTCCAGCGAAGTAGGTTCCAGCCAGGATTTGCTCCATGCAGGCTTCGGCGCGGGAGAGGTGTGCGCTAGTGCTGATTTTTGTGAGGGCGTCACCGATCTTAAGTCAGCTTCAGTTCCCCTCGTCGGAGCTGTTTTTGGAATTTTTTCGAAAGCGGTGCCAAAAGATCGTGCCGAGAACCCATCCGGTTATGAGCCAGAGCACCAGGGCGTACAGGGCCGCCTGAGCCAGATTTGAGGGAGTGAGCTCGTGACGGCGGTGCATCGCGAAACTCTCCATGACCATGAACAGCAGATAGAACGGAAGCGCCCAGTTGAGGATGCCGAATTTCCAGATATAGCGCGCCTTGCCTTCCGGTTTTTTCGTTGCGACCGGCGTCATAGAACCGCTGGCCTCCTCAGGGTCAGTTGGTTGCTCCACTCGATGAATCCGAAGTAAACTGGCTAGCTTTTTGCGAGGAATAATTCTAGCACTACTGGATGGCGAATGAAGATACACGAGTATCAGGCGAAGGGGATTTTGGCGAAGTTTGGCGTGCCGATTCCGCGGGGCGAAGTGGTGTTCAAAAAAGAGGACGCGAAGGCCGCGGCGGAGAAAATCGGGACGCCGGTGGTGGTGGTGAAGGCGCAGATTCACGCCGGCGGGCGCGGAAAAGGCGGGGGAGTGAAGCTGGCGCGTTCTGTGGAGCAAGCGGGCGAGCTGGCGGGACAAATTTTGGGAATGAAGCTGGTGACGCCGCAGACGGGCGCGGAAGGAAGAATCGTGCGGCGGTTGCTGATCGAGCAGGGGCTCGACATCATGCGCGAATTGTATTTGAGCATTCTGGTGGACCGCGCGGCGGAAGCGCCGGTGATTTTGGCGAGCGCGAGCGGAGGAATGGAAATTGAAGAAGTGGCGAAGGAGCATCCGGAAGCCATTTTGAGGGAAGTGATTTCGCCGGCCTCAGGATTGCAGAGCTATCAGGTGCGGAAAATTGTTTTTGGATTGGGACTGCCGGCGGAAATGGTGAAGGTGGCGGAGCCGTTTTTGCAGGCGTTGTATCGTGCGTTTCTGGCGACGGACGCGTCGCTGCTGGAGATCAATCCCCTGGTGGTGACGGGAGATGGCAAGCTGATCGCGCTCGACGCGAAAATGAATTTCGACGACAACGCGCTGGGGCGGCATCCGGAGATTGCGGAGATGCGCGATTTGGATGAAGAGACTCCGCTGGAAGTGGAAGCGTCGAAGTACAAGCTGAATTACATCCAGCTGGACGGCAACGTGGCGTGCATGGTGAACGGCGCGGGGCTGGCGATGGCCACGATGGACATTATTAAGCTGGCGGGCGGAAGTCCGGCGAATTTTTTGGACGTGGGCGGAGGCGC
>JASHQB010000159.1 GCA_030037775.1 Candidatus Acidiferrales bacterium | reverse complement strand
CTGGCGCCGGCGAAAGCGCGAGGCTTGGTCTGATCGCTGAGCTGATAGATCTTGCCCTTGGAATCGACCAGGATAAATTTGCTGCCACCATCGACGCACTTGAGGGTGCAGTCCTTGGCGGAGCCCTCCATCATGTGCTGCGCACCGCACATGCTGTCGCTGATGGCGCCGGTGAAGGTCTGCTGCTTCCCAGCGGCCAGAGAAAGGCCAGCCAGCATTAAGAACGCACTGCACAGGACTCCTATTTTCTTCATGATCCTCTCCTCAAAACGATAAGAACCAACTGAATTGATGCATGACACCGGTTCACAGATTCCGTCATATGAAACGCGCAACAACGGCGTATTCGCCTAGATTACGCGCTTGGGCACGTCCTTGGATTTTCGCGATGTGAATTGCAACGGGGTTCATTTTTTCCCCGCGGCGCGCAATTCGGCGGCGGCTGCGTCGAAAAACTGCTGAATGATTTTCTTGGCCGCGGCTTCGATCATGCGGCTGCCGACGGATGCGATCACGCCGCCGACTTGCGCCTCTCCATTGTACTGCAGTTCAGTGTGGCCGCTCTTTTCGCCGAAAGTGAGAGTTCCCTCCCCTTTCACGAAGCCGGGCGCGCCGCGGCCTTCGACGCTCATCTTGAACGATTCCGGGGGATGCTGTTCGGCGAGCTGTACGGCGCCCTGAAACTTTCCTGAGAAAGCAGCGATGCCCATTTTGAGAGCGACTTTGTAGCGGCCGGGACCGTCGGGCGTGAGTTCCTGGGCGCCGGGCAAGCATTTTGCGAGGAAGTCGGGATCGGTGAGTGATTGCCAGACGCGTTCGCGCGGGGCGGGAAGAAGCGCGGTACCCTGGAGCTTCATTTGCGCTTGCCCTTGGATTTTGAGGCGCGGGGACTCGCGGTCGGAGG
Source organism: Candidatus Acidiferrales bacterium (assembly GCA_030037775.1). Classification (GTDB taxonomy): domain Bacteria; phylum Acidobacteriota; class Terriglobia; order Acidiferrales; family UBA7541; genus DAHUXN01. Next base: position 42,379 of record JASHQB010000159.1, on the reverse strand, counting down.
CTTTGGCGCTAGCGACTTTGTGCCTGCGTGATTGCCGGCGCGTGCGAGGGCCGCGGAAATCGCGCGGTGCGCAAAAACACCTGCCATGGCGCGGCGATATTCCGAAGAAGCGAAGATGTCGGAGAGAGGTTCGACGCCTTGGGCGGCTTTGGCGCAGGCAGCGGCGATGGTTTCGTCGTCCGTTTTCTTGCCGCGAAGAGCTTTCTCGACGCCGGTGGCACGGTAGGCTTTGGAGCCAACGCCGGTCATGCCCAGCGCGATGTCTTGAATCTTTCCGTCTTTGGAAGCGAGGACACGCGCGGCGGCGCCTACGGTAGCGAATCCCGAGGCGGGCTGATGGAACTTGCGGTAGGCGGTTCCCTCGCCCGGGCGCTCGATGGGAACGCGAACTTCGGTGAGGATTTCGCCCGGACGCACCTGGGTCTGGAGGAGATCGACGAAGAATTCCGCAGCGCGAATGGTGCGCTTGCCGGAGCCGGATTGGACGACCAGTTCGGCGTCGAGGGCAAGAATCGCGGCGGGATAGTCGGCGGCGGGGTCGGCGTGCGCGAGGCTTCCGCCGATGGTGCCGCGATTACGGACTTGCATATCGCCGATTTGGGCGGCTGTTTCGGGGAGCAGCGGACATTTCTGGCGAAGAAGCGAGGAAGCGGCGACCTGCGCATGAGTGGCGAGCGCACCGATGAGGATATGGGCGCCGTCCTCGCGAATGTAATCGAGGCTGCGAAGACGTCCGATGTCAATGACGTAACGAGGCGAAGCGAGGCGCAGTTTCATGAGAGGAAGCAGGCTGTGGCCGCCGGCGAGGATTTTCGCTTCGTCGCCGTGGCGGCCGAGAAGGCGCAAGGCTTCGTCGAGGGTTTTGGGCGCTTGATATTCGAAGGATGCGGGAATCATGAGGCCCTCCGGGACTTCACTTTCGCTCCGCCGGAATTTTTTTGCAGGAGACGCCAGATGTTTTCGCGCTTGATGGGCAGATCGACGTGAGTGACGCCGAGAGGCGCCAGCGCGTCGACGACCGCGTTTACGAGACAAGGAGTAGCGCCGATGGTTCCGGCTTCGCCGACGCCTTTGACGCCCATGGGATTCACGGGAGTGGGCGTGACGGTGCGGGAAGTTTCGATGCGCGGAATGTCCGCAGCGCGCGGGAGGGCGTAGTCGGTGAGCTCGCCGCTGATGAGCTGCCCGTCGGAATCGTAGACAGCCTCTTCGAAAAAGACCTGGCCGATGGACTGCACGATGCCCCCGTGCAGCTGGCCATCGACGAGAAGCGGATTGATGACGTTGCCGCAATCGTCGACGGCGACGTATTTCAGCAATTTCACTTCGCCGGTGTCGCTGTCGATTTCGACCGTGCAGATGTGCGTGCCAAACGGAAAGGTGAAATTCGAGGGCTCGAAGAAGGTGGTGGCTTCGAGGCCGGGCTCGAGGCCCGGCGGGAGCGTTTTGGCAACATAGGCGGCGGTCACGACGTCATTGAACGTGGCGGATTTCTTGGCGCTGGCGGAACAGATTCTGCGATCGGCGAAGGTAAGCGTGGCGGGATCGACTTCTAAAATGTGCCCGGCGATTTTCGCGAGCTTGTCGCGAAGTTTTTCCAAGGATTTGTACATGGCCGTGCCACCAACCGCGGTGGCGCGGCTGCCGAAGGTGCCGATGCCGTAGGGAACCTGGCTGGTGTCGCCGTGCACGATCAAGACATCGTCCGGCGAGAGGCCGAACATGTCGGCGGCGATTTGCGCGAAGCTGGTTTCCTGGCCCTGACCGTGCGGAGAGGAGCCAGTGAGGACTTTCACTTTCCCGGTTGGCTCGATGCGAACGGTACCGCTCTCCCATCCTCCGGCGGGCATGGCGCTGGACGGACCCATGGCGCAGATCTCGACATAACTGGAAACACCGATGCCGACGAGCTTGCCCTTTTTGCGGGCTTCGGTCTGCTGCTTGCGCAGGTTCTGATAAGCGGATTTTTTCTGGGCGGCACGAAGAGATGCCTGGTAATCGGCGGTGTCGTAGATGAGGCCGGTGGGGGTGGCGTAGGGAAAATCCTTGGGCTTGGGGAAATTCTTGAGGCGGAGCTCGAGGGGATCCTTTTTCAGTTCGGCGGCGACGATGTCCATGGCGCGTTCGATGAAATAGGTGGCTTCCGGACGGCCGGCGCCGCGATAGGCGTCGGTGGCCATCTTGTTGGTGAGGGCGCCGACGATTTCGATGCGGATGGCGGGGATTTTGTAGCTGCCGCAAAGCATGAGGGCCGTCAGCGTGGGAACCAATGGCGTGAGCAACTGGTAGTAGGCGCCGAGGTCGGCGATGAGCTTGAAGCGCGCGCCAAGAATCGCGCCGTCGCTCTTGACCGCGAGCTCGGCATAGTTGATGAAATCGCGGCCGTGGATGGTGGCCTGAAAATTCTCGCGGCGGGATTCGATCCACTTCACAGGCTTGCCGGTTTTGATGGCGAGATAGGAGCAGAGCGCTTCCTCGGCGTAGACGTTGAGCTTGCTGCCGAAGCCGCCGCCGACTTCCGGGGCGATGAGATGAACCGAATTTTCGGAAATGCCAAGCATCGCGCCGATCTGCGTGCGCGCAAGGTGGGGGATTTGCGTGGAAGTCCACACTTTGAGCTGCGGCTCGCCGGGGTCATATTGCGCGACAACGCCGCGGCATTCCATGGGCACGGGAATCACACGCTGATTGGCCATGCGCTGCTTAACGATTTTGCCGGCGTTCTTGAATGCCGCAGCCACATCGCCGCCTTCGAGCTCCCAACGATAGGCGACGTTGTCGTCGAAGTTGTCGTAGAGTTTCGGCGCGCCTTTGGCGATGGCCTTCTCGGGGTCGGTGACCGCGGGAAGCGGATCGTAATCGACTTCGACTAAATCGAGGGCGTCGCGAGCGGCATACTTGTCGGCCGCGGCGATGACCGCAACGGGTTCGCCGACAAAGCGGACTTTATTGGTAGCCAGAGGCAAGCGCACGGCGGGCTTCATGTCTGGAATTTGCGCGGCACAGGGGACGGAGCCGATCTGGCTGCCGAGGTCGTCGCCCGTGAAAACTGCGGCGACGCCGGGGGCGGACCTGGCCTTCGAGGCGTCAATGCCGCGAATTTTGGCGTGGGCATAAGGGCTGCGGACAACGACCATGTGGAGCATCCCGGCAAGGTGAAGGTCGTCGACATAGTGGGCGAGGCCCTGGATCAAGCGCGGGTCTTCTTTGCGCTTCATCGGCCTGCCAACGTATTTCGTTGCTGTCGCCATAAATCTCCTCCGCGCCACAAGTGTTGCTGAGAGTTAGCGAGCCTTGGCGGCCGCCATTTTCTTCGAGGCGTACTGCACGGCGTCGACAATGTGCTGATAGCCGGTACACCGGCACAGGTTGCCGCTGATGGCTCCGCGAATTTGCGACTCGCTGGGATCGGGATTTTCGCTGAGGAAAGCGGCGGCGGTGAGAATCATTCCGGGCGTGCAGAAACCGCATTGCAGGCCGTGCTTCTCCCAAAAACCCTCCTGAACCGGATGCAAAGCGCAGGATGCCACGGCGGTGGCTGAGCCGTTGGTCTTGCAGGTGGCCGCAAGACCTTCGATGGTGGTGATTTCCGCGCCGTCCGCTTGCACGGCGAGCATGGTGCAGGATTTTACGGCTTTGCCATCGAGAAGGACAGTGCAGGCACCACAGATGCTGGTCTCACAGCCGACGTGCGTGCCGGTGAGGCCTAGCGTGTCGCGGAGATAGTGAACCAGAAGGAGGCGCGGCTCGACCGCGCTTGCGTATTCTTTGCCGTTGACGCGGAGTCGAACTTCGGTGGCCATGACACCTCCCTGATGAAATCAGAGATACTTTGCAACAGAAGTGTGGGAGTGGAAAGTTACTCCCCGGAGGGAGAAATATCAAGGTTCCGGGGGCGGGCGGACCGAGAAATCGGAGCGTCTGGCGAACGGCTGAGGCCAACTGCGGCGCGAGAGCATTTCATCTCGCGAGCAGCCCTAGGCGCGCTCGGAAGCTTGCCGCCGTGCGCGCAGGCGCAAGACTTTCCGCTGATTGGCTTCGAGGACTTCAAACTGTAATCCGTCGTAGCTGATCTTTTCGCCAGTCTCGGGCACGTGACCGGCGACGTGGTTGAGCAGGCCAGAGATGGTTGCCGAGGACGATTCGGCTTGATCGTCTTTCAGCTCGACGCCGAAAAGGTCCTTTAGCTTCTCGATTCCCGTACTGCCCCGAAGCACCATGCTGCCATCGCTCTCGCGCACGACGTCGGGAGCGGGATGGCGGTCCTCCTCGCCGATTTCGCCGACGATTTCTTCGACCAGGTCCTCGGCGGTGACCACGCCGGCCATAGAGCCATATTCGTCGATGACGATGGCCATTTGCTGGTTCTTGCGTTGCATTTCCCGGAGCAGGCTCGAGCCCATCTTGGCCTCAGGAACGAACAGCGCAGGGCGCACGAGCTGACGTACGGGCTTCTTGGCCGCCTCGCTTTCCGGGATTTGCAGGATGTCCCGAGCGATGACGATGCCAATGATATCGTCGAGGGTGTTTTCATAGACGGGCAGGCGCGAAAGCTTGGTGGCGACGAGGACACGGCGCAGCTCCTCGATGGTGGCGTTGGCGGAAATCGAAACGACGTCGGGACGTGGGGTCATGACTTCGCGGACACGCTTGTCGCTGAATTCGACGATTTGCTCGATCAAGCGAGCTTCATCCTGCTCGATGATCCCCTCTTCGGTGGCGGCATCCACGATGGCTTCCATGGCCTGCTGATCGGCGGAGGGAACGTCGCCGGGCTCATCGGAAATGTGAAGAATCGAGATGGCGAACTCGAGGACGGCTTGCACCGGCCAAACGAGCCACGCGAAAGCGCGAATGAGGGGCAGAATCGGAATCAGCCATTTGCCGCCGGTGCGCGCGAGCAAAAGGGCGGGAAGGAATTGCATTCCCACAATCACTTCGAGACCGAGAAAGAAAATCATTTCGGCGACGATGCGCCAAGTCTGACCAGCGAACAGTATGACTGCGCGCGCCGTGAGCACGGAGACGACAACAAGCCACAGGCGGGCGAGAAGGCTGAACGTGCCGGAGGCGCGAACCCGGTTGACGCGCATGCGCGGTTCGATTTCGGCGACGAAGATGTCCAGGTTGGCGTGCGCAGGCCCGGTAATGACGCGACCGAGCTGGCGGTAAATGCGATCCAGGTAGGCAAAGACCATCAAGCCGGCGGCCAGGAGAAGAATTGCGATGGTATAGGTGAGAGCGCTGCTCACTTAGACAATCCCCAGTTTTCTGCGCAGACGAATTTCCAGGCGCTCCATGGCGCCATGGTCGGTTTCGTGGTCGTATCCCATCAAATGCAAGAGGCCATGCAGCGTAAGACCTTGCATTTCTTGATCGAAACTGATGCCCGTAGCGCGCGCGTTTCGGCGGGCAACGGCGGGCGCGATGGCGACGTCACCGAGGTAAGCGCCTTCGGTTGAGCCAAGAATTTTCGGCTGGCGCCGTGTTTTGCCTCTGCCTTTTTCGACACTGCCGAACACAGGAAACGACAGGACATCGGTGGGACGATTCTTGCCGCGGTACGAACCGTTCCATTTCGCGATCTGCGCGTCGGTGACCAAGCAAATCGTGGCGGCGCCGTCGGCTAAGCCGAGGAGGGCCCCGGCGCGGTGAAGAAACTCATTGAGCGAGCGGAGTTTTACGCGAACTCGTTTTTGTCGATTGAGCACCATGGCCGGAAGATTACTCCGCGGAAGCGCGACGGTCGTTTTCACGTGAGCGATCGGACTCGCGAGAATGATTGCCGGCAGAATTGCGCGCGGCTGCGCCGGCGTCATGTTCGTCGTAGGCCTTGATGATACGCTGCACCAAGTTGTGTCGCACCACATCGCGCTCGTCGAAGTGGACGATGGCGATGCCCTCGATCTTGCCGACAATATCGATGGCTTCCACAAGACCGGAGCGCCGGCTGGATGGTAAATCGATTTGGGTCACGTCGCCGGTGATGACGGCTTTGGAGTTAAAGCCCAAGCGCGTGAGGAACATTTTCATCTGCTCGCTCGTGGTGTTTTGCGCCTCGTCGAGAATAACGAAAGAATCATTCAAAGTGCGCCCGCGCATGAAGGCCAGGGGCGCCACCTCAATAATATCTTTTTCCAGGAAGCGCTCGAGCTTATCGGCTTCGAGCATGTCGTGTAACGCGTCGTAGAGCGGGCGCATGTAAGGATCGACTTTTTCCTGAATTGTGCCGGGAAGGAAGCCGAGGCGCTCTCCCGCTTCCACGGCAGGGCGAACCAGAATGATGCGGTTGACTTGCTTGGTGAGAAGCGCCGAAACTGCCATAGCGACGGCAAGATACGTCTTTCCCGTACCGCCGGGCCCAATGGCGAAGACCATATCGTAGTTCTCAAGAGCCTCCATGTAGCGGCGCTGATTTGTACTCTTGGCGGTGATGGGTTTCTTGCCATATGACCGGGAACGCGCGTGCTCCATGGCCCCGCGGAGCGAGAAATTCGGCTCTTCATTGGCCATGCGCAGCATGGATTTCACCTGACTGGTCTCGAGCCTTCGGCCCTCGCGAAGCAGTTCGTTGTATTCGTTCAGAAATTTGGCGGCCCGTTTGACCTGCGCGGGATCACCTTCAATGTGCAGGTCGCTATCATGGAGTTGCGTGGTGACGCCCAGGCTTGATTCCAGAAACTGGAGGTTTTCGTCGTAGGTGCCGAAGAGTTCGGCAATGCCCCCCGACATCCTGACGGTTTGTCTCATCTAGGCTTTGGATAGGAAGACGCAGTACCCTCACAAAGACGATACTCCATTCGCTGGCGGCGGTCAAGTGGACTAAGCGTAAGCCCATTGATATGAGCGTGTTAACAAAGCGAACCCCTCTTGAGTGTTCGAGAGGCTATGGCTTCGCCGCAGGAAACTCCACTTTGGGAACCGCTCTGGATTCAGGAGTGGCCGCGAAATAGGCATCGTTGCGCTGGAAGCCGGCCCAGCGCGCGAAGACGCTGTTGGGGAATGTCCCGATGTAGGTGTTGTAGTCCTGAATGGCGTCGTCATAACGCTTGCGTTCGACGGCGATGCGATTTTCCGTTCCGGCCAGTTCATCCTGGAGCTGCAAGAAACTCTCGTTGGATTTGAGCTGCGGATAGTTCTCGGTAAGGGCCAAGACTTTGGCCAGGGCGCCATCGAGCTGGCCGTTTGCGGCGATCTTGTCTTTGGGGCTCTGGGCATTCATCAAGTTCGCGCGGGCATCTGCGACGGCGGTGAAAACGGTGACTTCCTGAGCGGCAATGCCTTTGACCGTGGAGACAAGATTGGGGATAAGGTCGGCGCGGCGCTCGAGAACAACGTCCACTTGAGCCCAGTCGGACTTTACAGCTTCGTTCTTGCGCACCATCTGATTGCGAGCGCTGACATACATTCCGCCAAAAATCACAGCGATGAGCACGATTATGAAAAGTGCTGCCCAACCTTTTTTCACGCCGCTCCTCCCCGAAATTGATGGCCCGCTGAAATCATTACGACGAGGCAGCAAGCCGCCGATCTGTTTCGTTGGTCATGCGCTCCACCAGATCCATATAACCGCGCAGAGTTTCCTGCGCATCGATCTCGGAAGCCTTGCGCTTGCCTTCGTGTAGGTCAAGAATCGCGAAAAAAGCGTCCGGACTGCCCTTCGCAATTTCTGCGGCACGGCGCACCACATGGCGCTTGGACACGGTTAGCGGCTCGCCGAACGCCAGCAGAGCGTGGCGAAACAAAGTGACGAACGCGGAGACGGCCGCGTCCATCAAGCTCACCAGAACCCGATCCTTCGGTGGAACGGAGAGAATACCCTGGCGAAGGCGCACCAGGTTGGTACGCAGCTCACGCTCGACCTGCAACTTGTGAAGTTTGGTGGGCACGTCGAGCGACGGCAAGAAATCGTCGCCGAAGATCATGCGATGACTGGCCTTCATGTCCAGCAACTCAATAGCGAAAATATCGGCGGACGCGCGCAATTCGCCTTCGGTGAATACTTGAGGGAGCGGAAAACCCTTGCGCTTCCACCAGGACAGCGGCTCGTGCAATTGTTCGAGGTCGGCGGTGCCGGTGCGATGAAGAATGCAGAGAACGTTCAAATCCGAATGGTTCTTGCGATACTCCCCGGTGACGGCAGAGCCGTAAAGAATAATGGCTTGGAGATTGTCGCCTGCGGAGCGGGCGAGCCGCTCTGCGAGTTCTTGAAGTAGATCTTCCATTATGTTGCCACCACGCCTAGATCAGACGACCAGCGCCAAGGAGTCGGGCATCCTTCACCAACTGCCACTCGCTCCGCCGCCGCCAAAGGAGCCTCCGCCAAAACCGCCGAATCCTCCGCCGCCGCCAAAGCCGCCTCCACCCCAGGAGCCACCTCCGCCGCCGAAGCCACCACCACCCAGAAACCACGGAGCGGCCGCCCACATAACACCGTGGCCGCGACCATATCGGCGGCCGGCGCGCATTCGGAGCAATAATCCGAGCAGCGGGAAGAATAACAATACCAAAACGGACAGGAGAGGTACGGCGACATTTCGCGGAGTGAGAGGCGGCGGAGGAGTCTCCGAACCCATGGGAGCCTGTCCGTCCTGGGACAGGGACGCCAGAGTCACGCCGCGATCCTTGGCGATGACGGCGGCGACGTTCTCGGTCAGAAGTAGGATGGCGCCGCTGTAATTGCCTATCTGAAGTTGTGGAACAGCCTCGCGGCCAAAGTCACCCACAAGGCCGTCGGGGAGAATCGGCTCGAGGCCATAACCGACTTCGATGCGGTAGTGGCGCTGCCGCGGCGCAACGAGAATCAAGACGCCACGATCTTTTTGCTTCGGCCCGATCCCCCAGCGAGTGGCCAAGTCGATCGAGTATTCTTCGATAGATTCGTGTTCGAGGGACCTGACGGTGACGATAGCGATTTGCGCGTCGGCTTTCTTGTCGAGCTCTTCGCAGAGCGTATTCAGAGCCGCCTTGGTGTCTGGCGAAATAACGTGGGCGAAGTCGTTGACGTAGCCCTGATAATGCAGTTCCTTCGGGCTTTGCCCCATCGCGCACCGGCCGAACACCAAAACCAGTAGCGCAAGCCAAAAAGGAGCTAACCTATGCGGCTGTCGGAGCTGCTGGGTTATTCTCCGAGGTATAAGTGTCATCCGCCCTCGCTCTAATGACTCTACACCGGGCGCACGCAAAAATTCACGAAAATGCGATGGACAGGGCGGCCATATTAGGCCGGAACGGGTCGAAGGTCAAAGGCGTATTGACCGCCGGAGGGATCGATGAGGCGGCAATGTCACTTGTTCAGATGGCACCACGACCATCGATGAACGAAAATTGACAAAGGGGAATGCCTCCGATAACCTTCTTCTTTGGACTATATCGAGAAGGAGCCACTGAATGCCGCAGGGCACGCCCGTAAAGCAGAAGAAGAGGTCCAAATCGGTCTTTAAGAATATTCGCAAGAGCGCGAGCCGTACCGTGGCGAATCGCGGCAATCGCACGCGTGTCCGCACGGCGGTACGCCAGTTCCGCGCGCTTCTAGCCGGAGGCGACGCCGCTAAAGCCGAAAAGGCGCTGCCGCATACGTTTTCCGAGCTGGACCGTGCGGTGAAAAACCATTCCCTGCCCCGGAACACGGCCAACCGTTACAAATCGCGCCTCGCGATCGCGTTGAACGGAGCGCGCCAAGCAAAGAAAAGCTAAGCCGCCGCTCCCGCGCCGGAGGAAGTGAGGCGCGCCAGGAGAAACTCCAGAGTAGCGCGTGGATTGGGCGCCCCGGACTTCAGAGCGCTATCGGCCTCTGCCAGAATCGCAATTCCTGCCAGCAATTGCTCGCGAGGAATCTGGCGCGCTTGCTGCAGCGCGATGGCCGCCGCTTCCGGGCGCATACCTAAATCACGGGCCGCAGAATAAGGATTCGTGCCGACCGGCAATTCACGCGCCTCCACCAGTTTGCGATACATCCACGAAAGAGCGCCAACAATGCCGGCGGGCTGTTCACCTTCGCGCAGCAAAGAATCGAGAAGCTCCATCGACGCGCGGCGGTCGCGTGCCACAAACGCGTCGGCCAACTTCCATACCGTATATTTTTTCGCGGAGACGACGAGGGCATCGACGTCGGCAGCCGTAATTTGCCGCCCCGCGGCATAGAGCAGAAGCTTTTCGAGCTCAAGCCGGATTTTCGCGGGTTCGCCATCGACGGCGTCTGCCAGTTCGGCGGCTGCATCGTGGCTGATGCTCGCACCAAGCTCGCGGGCCATGTGCAGCACCAGAGCGGTAGGGTCCACATCGGCAGAAAGCTCGACGATCAGCGCGCCCGTCGCGAGCGTCTTGAAAGGCTTCTTGCGACGGTCGAGCTGTTCTGCTTCAAAGACAACTATCGAAAAGGGAGCGGGATCTTCGAGGTAATCGGCGAGTGCATCCGCGGTGCGTTCCAGCGCCTCATCCCCGCCCCGTTCAAGCGCCTCAGTGTCCTGCAGAATCAAGACCTGCAGGGGCGAAAGCATGGGTGCCATTTGCGCGCGCTGCAACAATTCTTGCAGCCCGCTCCCCGTTGCTGAAATCCTGAAAACCGCCCAATCGCGGGCGCCCTCGGGAACGAATTTTTGCAGCAACGCGTTGCGGCACTGATCGCGGAGATACGGGTCGGTGCCTAGCAAGACAATCCCGGGAATCGGCTTGCCCTTCTCGATGCGCTGAAGCAAATCTTGAACCGTGGCTTGCGGCATCAGAAACCCTCGAGCACGCGCGAAACCAAATCGGAGGCGAAATCGCGTGACATGCGGCCCAGCGCGGGGTCCTCTTCCTGAAAAAATCGATCCACTTCGCCCGACACTTGATATTCGTTCCGAAACACAAAATTATCATCGCGGTAGACGACTTTCTTTGAGGTTTCGTCGACAAGACTAACCTTGAATTTGAGCGTGACCAGCATGGTCGTAACGTGACCGGAGGTGGCGTCGAAAAGCAAAGGGACTGCTTCGATATCCGTAATTTCGCCATGCAGGACGGCGTCCGCGCCATCTTCGCTGGGTAGGATGTGATACTTGGTGCGCGCGATGAACTCGTGCATCACGGCGTTGGTCACACGCTGCTCGATGCGATAGCCCGCAGTGTGATTGACAAATATGGGCACGGCAAGCGTATGCCAGTCGGATGGAAGCTCAGAGGCGCGCCCCGCAACGTGATAACCGCATCCGGCTGTCGCGGCGACCGCGAGGAGCGTCACGACGACCAAGGGCCGCACCGGGGCGAGAAAACAGCTAGACCTTGGGCGCAAGAAGCTCCTCCGCAATTCGCACGGCGTTCGCGGCGGCCAGCCGAAGATTGTCGGACGCTCCCCAGAGCCACACCCCAGAGCTCACCGCGGCGTCATGTTCCGCACGAGCGATGTGAATCTTGGCCTCACCGGCGACGCTGACATTGGTAGGCTTGGGATCGTCTTTCCCTACCACGTGCATGCCTGCGGCGAAAAGGGCGGCGTCGACCGCGGCGAGGTCCACGGAAACGGGCAGATCGGCGTAGGCAGCAAAAGCATATCCGTAGAAAACAGGCGCCTGGATGAGCAGCACGGCGGGAAGCGGAATGCGCCCGCATAAGTATGCGGCCAGGCCTTTGGATATTTCGCCGCGCATTTCGGAAATGGCCAGGCGGCTGGCTTCGCCATAGCTCGCCAGGAGATTGAAAGCCACCTGCGCATCAAAAACGACTTGCGGGATTGGGCGCAGGAGCAACAAATCGGCGGTTTGCTTTTCGAGTTCGTCGATCCCAAGCTGTTCATGCTCGGAGGCAGGAGGAAAAAACAGAATGATCAGACGAGACGACGAAAACTGCTGAAGGGCGGCGGCAAGCCGACAGGCAATCATCACCGGCGGGGCGGGCGAAGAATAAATCCCGGGATGATCGGTTTTTGCTTCCGGGGGAGCGAGCAACGTGTCCAGGCCGGGAATCCAGGGAGCCGCCCCTACTTCTCCGAGACCGCCCGTCAAATCGATGATCGTCGCCCCGGCATCGGCGGCGAGTTTCCAGTTGCTCTTCGCCTCTTGCGAGGTGCCGCAGAAAAACACGAAACGGACACCGGCAAAACTTTCGGGATCCATGGGCTTAAAAAATGTGGGCTCGCCTGCCGCTTCGGAGAGTGTTCCGGCCGGAAGGGTGGTATCCAGAAGGGCGATATCCGCGACTGAGAAATTTTCGTCTTCGATAAACTGTTTAAGTTCTTTGCCGCGCAGGGAAGAGGCTCCAACAATGGCGATACGAGGAATGGAATCTTCGCGGGGCATGTCAAGCGGGACGCGCCGAAGTCCGATGACGCATTTTGCGGAGAGCTTCCAGCACCAGGCCGTGAAGAACGTACACGCTGGCGAGGATGAGCAATGTGGCTTCGGAGTAGCGAACAATCGCGGCAAGAATCAGAGCCATGGCGACGACTGCTAGAGAAGTCCGGCGACGGCCCAGGTTTACGCCTTTGAAATTGTAATAGCGCACCTTGCTGGCCATGAGAAAACCGAGCAACAGGACCAGAAGCACCCAAACAAGCGATTTGCGCCAATCCTCGATGGGATTCCACATCGCGTGGACTACGGCGGCAATCGCCCCAGCTGCCGCCGGCGTCGGCAAGCCGACAAAATAGCGGAAGCCGCCTGCCTGGCCAATGTTGAATCGCGCCAGACGCCAAGCGCAGAAAATCACGAAAACAAAACTCGACACCCATCCCAATTGCACGATGTGGACCGCGACGAACGAGCCGAGCATGACGCCCTTCACTCCCCAGCCGAATGCCAGAAATGCGGGAGCGATGCCGAAGCTGACCACGTCAGCGAGCGAGTCAAACTGTTTACCAAATTCCGAATTTGTGCGTGTGGCGCGAGCGACCCATCCATCGAAGGCGTCGAACACAATTGCACATCCGATGGCGCGTGCGGCGTTGTCCATATCGCCAGCGCCCCCACGAAACGTTTCGAGAATGGCGTAGTACCCGCAGAGAAGGTTGAGAACCGTGAAGAAGCTTGGAAGGATATAGACACCGTGACGCAACGGCCCTTTGCGGCCGGAACGCGGATCGTCAGCGCCAAGATCCAACGGATTTATTTCATGGGTTGCCATCGGGCGATTTGCGTGGCCCCTCCCGCCACGTGCTGGCCGCGCCGCACCAGAATCTCGGCGTCGGCCGGGAGCCAAACATCCACGCGCGAGCCGAAACGAATCATGCCAATGCGCTGGCCAATTCTCACTTCGTCACCGATTCGGGTCCAGCACAAAATGCGGCGGGCGACCCAGCCGGCAATTTGCTTGAAAGTCATCTCGCCGGCGGGAGCGGAGATGGTGATGGCGTTTTGTTCGTTGGCAAGGGACGCCTTCTCGTTCCATGCCGCCATGAACCGACCGCGATGATACTCCACTCCGCGAACTTGGCCGCCAACGGGAGCGCGGTTTACGTGCACATCGAAGACGGAAAGAAAAATACTGATGCGCTTGCCGGGCCGATCGCCGAGGGGTTCATCCACTACTTCGACAATCCGCCCGTCCGCCGGCGAGACAACCGCTCCTGGCTCGCTTGGGATTTGGCGCTCCGGATCACGGAAAAAATATAGAACGAACAACCCGAGAGCCACAAAAACCGCGCCTAGCCACCAATGAAAAAACATCAGAACGATGCCGAGAACCAAGGGCGGCAGCGCAAATCGGAAACCGTCTTTCACCATAGGCTAGCGAAGCAGTCCGTGGCTGAACACACCCGTAATTGTACGCCAGAACAAGTTTTCGTGCTGCCGCGCTCAGCGCAGCTGCTCCCGGCGACGCCGGGCGACCAATTGCTGCATCTGGTCCTTCAATCGTAATTTCAGTTTTTTCAACTGGGCTTCGAGGAGAAGGTCTTCAGAACTAAGATAGGGCTGCCGGGTTAACTGGTGAAGCTGCTCTTCGTACTTAGAATGTTCCTGGGCCAGGTTGCGAAACTCTTCATTGCTGGACATCAGTTCGCCGGGAATATCCCGCGACGTCAACGTCATCCGCAGCCTCCTGGTATCGAGCTTGGCTCACATGCGCAGAAGCTATCACAATTTGCAGGGCGCCGCCAAGGGGGATGCGAGTTTGTGTTTTCGGAATTACTTGCGGCCGAGGGGACAGGTCAGGAGCAATGCGCCCTCGTCGGGATCACGGTAGTAGTTTGGGCGGACGCCTGCCGACGCGAAGCCGTGCGCTTCGTAGAATTGCCGCGCTGTGGCGTTGGAGGCTCGTACTTCGAGGAAGGCGCGACTGGCGCCGTTCTGCGCGGCCCAGGTAAGAGACTCCTGCAGTAACGCGCGGCCAATACCCTTGCAGCGAAAGTTTGGGACGACACCAAAATTGAGGATTTCCATTTCGTTCGCCACCACGCGCGCGACGAGGAATCCAGCTAAATGTCCGTGGTACTCAGCAGCCCAGGCGCTTTGGCTAGCTTGCCTGAGGTTTTCATAGGCAGCCTGCGACCACTGGGCTGCTTCGGGGCTGTTGGACTGAATTCGAAGAATTGCAGGAATGTCATGAGGCTCCAGAAACCGAATGGCCAAAGCACTCACGGCTCTTTCCAAAGCAGCTCCGCATCGGACCGGCGCACATAATTCGCATCGAGCCGCAGCGAATCGGTGAATTCGCCGCGCGCTGCTCGGTCGAGGGCCAATCGTCCGATGATTGGCGCGAGCACAGCGGTGGCCGGCTCAATGGTGCTTGCCGCCGTGGCTGGGGCTGCGGCCCAGCTATCGAGGGCGGGCTGCAGGACCGCTGGACAGGGAGAGACGAAACGCACCTCTTCGTCTTCACGTCGCGATGCGAGGCGCGCGAGAAACTCCTGGGCCGTGCAAACCTGCTCGGGCTCCTCCACGACAAGACGAGAATCATCGAGTCGATACAAAGCTGCATAGACCTGGCCGCGGTGTGCATCCAGCACCGGAGCGATCAAGCCCCTGCGCGAGGCGCCCGCAGCTTGTGCGGCGACGGCTTCGAGCCCGCTGACGGCAACGATTGGCTTGGAGAAGACCTCCGCCCAGCCCTTAATGGCGGCGAGGCCAACGCGCAAGCCTGTGAAGGAGCCGGGCCCGGCGTTAACGACAAAAACATCGAAATCGCTAATTTCGACTTGCAATTCGTGGAGAAGGAAATCCAGTTGACGGAAAAGGCGGCTGGAATACGGTTCGCCGGAGGCTGTGGAAATCACACCGGCCAGCTGATCGTCCTTCAAGACCGCCAAGCTACCGGCGGGACTCGCCGTATCGACCGCCAGCAGAACCATAAACCCCTATTCTACGCCCATTCCAGCGCCAATTGACCAGCAAATCAAGCGCCAAAAACATACAGAAAAATCTCGGTTTTTGTGCGGAAATCCTTGACCTTCTGCCGGAGGTAAGCCTACTATTTTTGGTGTACTTTCTGGGGAGGGTGCATCCTGTATGGAATTTAAACTGGGAGAGAAGGTTGTCTATCCGAACCATGGTGTAGGAGTCATCGAACAAATCAGTTATGGTTACCTTAACGGCCGCTCCGAACGTTATTACATGCTTAAGATTGTTTCCAGCGGCCTCAAAGTGATGGTCCCTCAGACAAACATCGACACCGTCGGCCTGCGTCCCGTAATCCGTTCCACCGAGGCCGGCAGCGTCATCAACTATCTCGAAAAGGGCCGTTCCGCTTCACATCACGACTGGAAGCATCGCTTCAAGGAAAACTCCGAGCGGATGCGCACCGGTTCGTTGATGGAAGTTGCAGCGGTGCTGAAGGGATTGGTTTCGTTGAGCCGGACGAAGCCGCTTTCGTTCCGGGAAAAGAAGATGCTCGAGCGGGCCAAGCATTTGCTGATTACCGAGTTGGCGACGGTGCGAAATACCACCGAGCAAACCATGGAGTCGAACCTGGTTCGCGCGCTGGCCAAGGCCCACTTGCAAATGCCCGAAGCACTCGAAAAGCTGGAGAACTAGCTACTTCCTCTCTCGAACGCCGCAACGGCGGCGGAACACACAGTTGGCACGCTGCCCGCGGCTTCGGCCGCGGGTAAGTGGGCTGTGCAGGCTTTTTCTCTGTGAGACTCTTCGAAACGACTCCCCAATGCGGTTTCCGCTCAGTCTGAACTACGCTTGGTCTTGCCTTTGCGAGGCGCCGGTTTTCCCCATCCACCGCCGCCCGGAGTTTCAACACGCACAATGGCGCCGGCTGGCGCGTAGAAACTGCCCTTGGCGGCCACTTGCTTGCGCCGGCCGCCAACGACCAGTTGATTCTTGCCGTGCTTGCCTGGATGCCCACCGGCGAGCCCGTAAGGGCCAAATCTTCGGCGATCCGAAAGCATTCCGACCTGCATAGGCACGAGTAATTCGATTTCGCGCACGATGCCGTCGCCGCCACGAAACTTCCCTGAGCCGCCTGAACCGGTCCGTATTCCGTAACGCCGGACGCGCACCGGATAGGCATGCTCGAAAACCTCAATCGGAGTGTTCAGCGAATTGGTCATGTGGGTATGGATTGCGTTTTCGCCGCCGCGGTCGGGACGCGCGCCCATGCCGCCTGCGATGGTCTCGTAATACGCGAACGGCACACCGCTCCGGCCCGGGCGCGTGTCGCGGCCGCCAAATGTGAGGTTGTTCATGGTTCCCTGGCTGGCCGCCGGAATCCTGGCCGGGACGGCGCGAGCCATAGCGCGCAGCAGCGTGTCTACAATTCTCTGTGAGGCTTCGACGTTACCGCCGGCGACGGCGCAGGGCGGGCGCGCGTTCACGATAGTTCCCTCAGGCGCGGTGATGAGAATGGGTCGCAGCAAGCCGGAAGTGGCTGGAACCTGGTCGTTGACGAGGCATCGAAAAACATAGAACACGGCCGAATCGGCAATCGCCTTTACCGCATTGATGCTGCCCGCGCACTCGGGCGATGAGCCAGTGAAATCCACTTCCGCGCGGGCGCCGCGAATGCGAATGGTCACGTGAATCACGATAGGCTCGTCGGTGACGCCGTCATTATCGAGAAAATCCTCGCCTTCATAAGTCCCGTCGGGGATGTCGCGCAGTGTGGCACGCATCATTTCGGCCGAATACTCGAGCAGATGACGGCCGTACTTGCTGGTTTCTTCCGGACCGTATTTGCGTGCGATTTCGAGCAAGCGCCGCTCACCGACCCGGCAGGCGGCGACTTGCGCCGTGAGGTCGCCTTCGCGTTCAGGCGATGTGCGAACATTGGCCAAGACCAACTGCAAGATGTCGCGCACGATTTGGCCGTTTTCGAATATCTTCACCGGCGGGATACGAATTCCCTCCTGGAATATTTCGCGCGAGAGGCTCATCGAGCCCGCTTGCGCGCCGCCGACGTCGGCATGGTGGGCGCGATTCGCGACATAAAACAGGGGCCGCTTCGCGCGAGGCAAATAGACCGGCATCACCATGGTCAAATCGGGCAAATGGGTGCCGCCGGCATAGGGGTCGTTCAACAGAGCCACGTCGCCGGGACGCAATTCCAGCGCGCGAATCGCTGCATCGACGGACGCCGGCATCGAGCCCAAATGAACGGGCATATGGTCGCCCATCGCCAGGACTTCGCCATCGCCTTCAAACACGGCGCAGGAATAGTCGCGGCGCTCCTTGATGTTCGGAGAAAAAGCCGAGCGACGCAGAACGCCGCCCATCTCTTCGGCAACGGAGTGAAAAATGCTTTTAAAAACCTCGAGGCGGACGGGATCGAAACTCATCGGGTTCGCTCCATTAGCAAATTTCCGTAGGCGTCGACGCGCGCCCGCCAGCCAGGGAGAACGACCGTAGTCGCGCTGTACTCGATGACGATGGCCGGGCCGCGCAGGCGATTTCCGGCGCGCAGGCGAGAGCGATCGTAAATGCGCGTTTTCATTGCGCGCCCGTCGAAATGCGCTTCGTGCTCGCCTCTCAGGGACGCGCTGGCGTCCGTGTCGCCCGCCGGAACTTTGGGCAGAGCGGGCTTCGGCGTCACGCCAATCGCGCGGGCGCGAACATTGACAATTTCCACCGCGCGCTTCGCGTCGGAATAGCCGTAACGCCTCTCGTGGGCGCGATGAAAACTGCTCACGAAGTCACCATTCACGGAGACGGTCAATTCGTAGGCTTGGCCGATATAGCGCACATCAAGCAGGCGCTCGATGCGCGTTTGGCTTTGGCCGAAGCCCTCGCTGCGCATATCTTTCACGGCGAGCTTTTCCATGGCGGCAAATTCCGTTTGCAAAGCGCTGCTGGCCGCGCGCCGCGACTCGACGGCCAGCAGAACGGTCCGCGAAAAGTCCTTCACCACATCCGCGCGCAAAATCCCGAGCGCGGAAAGGCCGCCAGGGAATTTCGGGATCAACACGCGCGGAATTTCGAGGGCGGCCGCAAGGCCGCAGCCATGCAAGCCTCCGGCTCCGCCAAAGGCAACCAGCGTGTAGTCCTGCGGATCGTAGCCGCGCTCGATGGAGATAACGCGAATGGCTTTCTCCATACTGGTTTCGATCACATCAAGAATGCCCTGCGCGAACTCCTCCGCCGATTTCATGGGGCCGCGCGCGCGACCGACCCATTCGCGGGCGCGCTCCATATCCAAACGAAATTCGCCACTGAGGAAACCTTCCGGCACGATGCGACCGAGAAGGAGATGCGCGTCCGTGACGGTCGGCCGCGTTCCCCGGCCATAGCAAATCGGGCCCGGATCAGCGCCGGCGCTTTCTGGGCCCACGCGCAGCGCGCCGCCGCGATCGAAGCGCGCGAGCGAACCTCCGCCTGCGCCGACGGTGTGAATATCGAGCATGGGAACAGACACCGGCAGGCTCGCGACTTCCGATTCATTGGTCGTGCGCAGGGCGCCGTGAATCAACGCGACGTCAGTGGACGTTCCGCCCATGTCGAACGCGATGACATGCGGAAACCCGGCAAGCTCGGCGACGTACTGCGCGCCCAGCACGCCGCCCGCAGGCCCGGAAAGAATCGTGCGAACAGGCTCGCGCGACGCGGTGGCCGCGGAAATAATTCCACCGCTCGATTGCATCACTCGTACGCGAGACTTCGCGGAACGTCGCGGTTTCGCACGGCTTCGTGCGAGCGCATCGATTTCGCGCAGGTACCGGCTCATGACGGGAAGAAGGTAGGCGTTTTCGACAGTGGTCACGGTGCGCTCGTATTCGCGGAACTCGGGAAAGATTTCGTGGGACGCGGACACGGAAAAACCGGCGGCGCGCAAGCGGGCGGTGATTTGACGTTCATGCTCGGAATTGGCGAACGAAAAAAGCAGGCAGACGGCAACTGCATCGGCGCGGCCTTTTCTGACGAGTCGAACGACTCGATTCAGTTCACCCTTTCCCGGATGCAAAAGCGCTCGCCCTTCGGCACTCACGCGCTCTTTTATTCCGATGCGCCACTGTCGCGGCACGAGCGGCTTTGGGCGCTCAACGAAAAAATCATAAAGGCGTGGGCGCGCCTGCCTGCCGATTTCCAACACGTCTTCAAACCCAGCGGTGGTGACCAGTGCAACGCGCCCGCCTCTACGCTCAAGCAGCGCGTTCGTACCGACAGTCGTGCCACAGGTAAGATCCAGCGCCCCATCGGGAGGCGCAGGCGAGTCGGACAAGATCTTGGAGATGGCATCCTCAATCGCGCGCGCCGGATTTTCAGGAGTGGAAAGCACCTTCAGGATGCGCAACTCGCCGCTGCGAACGAAAACGCAATCCGTGAATGTCCCGCCGGTATCGATGGCAATGCGCATGGCCGCGCGATTGTATAGAATTCAGCAGGCTGGCGCAAAATCTGATCGCGACGTGAAGTCTTCGCGCCTGCGCGCAACGGACTGTCCTCACGGCCAGTCGCATTAGTACTAAAGTCCTAAAGAGCTTCCTCTCTTCGTTCTGGAAACGCGGAAGCATCCCGCCGTTACGGGCCGAGCAATCTTAGGCATACTAATCGCTACGACTCCGTATGCGGTTCTGGGTGCACCTGCGCGCATCAGCTTTGCCCGCAGATTCGGCAGACTCATGACGACGAAGCAGACACGAAGCGCAAAACCCGAAGAGCGCGAACTCGCGCGCAAACGCAAGGAACAAGAACGCCTCGAGGCGGAACTTGCGGAATGCGAGCTGCGCCTGGCAACTCTTCGCGGCGAGTTGAAGGCCCTTGAGGCTCGCTATTTGCATATGGTTGGCGCACCGTACGCCGAACTCGACGAACTGCGCGCACAAGTCGCCGAACGGCTTGCCGCGGAGGAGCCTGAGAACGAAAGGCTGCAGCGCGCTGCGCGCGAGGCTCGTGCGCGGGCGAATGAATCGCGGACCGCCGTGCCATCCAAGGAGCCACGCGAGCAAAAGCCGTTCTCCCCATCGCTGGAACTGAAGCGCATGTACCGCGAAGCGGCGAAACGCATCCATCCCGACCTTACGGCAGACCCGAACGATCGCGCGCGGCGTCAGGAGCTGATGGCCGAAGTGAATCAGGCTTATCAACAGGGCGACGAATCAGGCATCGCGAAGATTCTCGACGTATATGAATCGAGCCCGGAGGCTGTGCAGGGCGAAGGCCCGGGCGCGGAATTGGTTCGGGTGATTCGCAAACTAAGCTTGATGAATAACCGCCTTGCCGAAATCGAAGCGGAGCTGCAAACCATTCTCAATTCCGATTTGTACCTCTTGAAGATTCAGGCAGATGACGCGCAAGAGCAGAACCGCGACCTGCTCGCGGAAATGGCAGATAAGGTTCGCCAGCGCATCGCGGATTCCAAGGCACGCGTGGAAGTTTTCAGCTCAGGGCGCGTGCACTGATGCCCACGCGGATCAAGCGGCCATCGCAAGAAATCGCGCCTGCGCAGAGCAAGGCGATTACCGTGCTGTCGTCTTCGCTGGTCCTTCGCGGCCTGCGGGAACTCCCGCAGACTTCGCGGTGGAGCGTCAAACAGGTATTCAGCGGCGTGGGGGCACAGCTGGCTGTCTCGCCGCTCGGCCGCGTTGTTCTGTACTCCGCGGAAACGCGTGAATCCAGCCAACGAGTTGAAATCGCCGACGCGGAATTGAGCGGCGCGCCGAATGTCATCACCGTTCCGGACGAACCGTTTATTGCGCATCCGGATTTTCCGGCCGCGTTTGCGTGGGCCCCGGAAGAACAGTTGCTTGTGGCCGCGTCGGGCACGTGGCAACCGGAGTTGCACCTGTTCGATCCACGCTCCCAAACCTTTCTGGGGCGCTTCGGCGCCTTTCGCGTTTATCCGACGCATCTTTGCTGGTCTGAAGATGGAAAGTATTTTGCCGCGGCTTCAGACGGCTCTGAAAACGCCAAATTGACGCTGTGGATGCCGGGTGACTCGCCGGAGAAATTCGAGCCGTTGTGCGAGATGGATCGGCGGGTGTTCGCAGACGCGCCCGCGACTGATCAGAGCGAAGGCGACGACGATCAGGGCAATTTCTACGGCTTCGGAGCGACGGCCTTCCGGCCGGGCGAGCGAATGCTCGCGACTGTCCTGGAGTTTGATGGCGACTGGTCGGACGACTGCGTGCTATTCGTGCGGGTTCCCACGCTCGAGATTTCCGGAAGATTCGAGACCACCGGACACGTCACACAACTTTCCTGGTCCAGTGACGGCCGGCGCTTGATTTTTTGTGCGTCGGGGCAAGTACACTCGCTCGATGCGGAAAGCGGGAGAATCACCTCGCTGCCCTTCGCCGCGGAAATGTGCCACTGCCACCCCTCGCTTCCACTCTGCGGCTTTTATAACTCATGGCTAAAGAATTCCGCGGCCGGCCGCATCTTTGTCGCGGATCTGCAGCGGAACACGATCATCGATGAATGCCGGGCGGAAGGAATTGACGACATACGCTGGAGCAGTGACGGCCGCACTTTTTACGCGGTGGCGCGCGACGGAACCGCGTACCTCTTCGAAAGTCCCCTTCCCTGACGACCAAACGGCGCCGCGATGTAGAGCGGAGCGCGCAACAGTGCCTAGACAGTGGGCGACGGAACCCCTAGAGGAAAATTCGGCGCTGCGTTCAAGCTAGCATCGGCCCGTTCGCCGGCGGAAAATTTCGCGAAGGCCGCGGCCGCAATCATAGCGGCGTTGTCTGTCGAAAGCGGCCGGCTGGGAAAGAAAACATCGAGACCGCGCTTCCTTCCCTCTTCTTCGAATCGCTGGCGCAATTCTCTATTGGCAGCCACGCCCCCGGAAACCAAAACCGATTGCGCCGCGAATTGCTCGCTGGCGCTCAGAGTTCGCTTCACCAAATCCTCCACAACGGCACGCTGAAAGCTCGCGATCAAGTCGAGCGTCGCCGGACTGGAAAGCGACCGCAGCGCGTCCGCACTGCGGTCGCCATTCGCCAACGAGCGCTGTCGGGCGTCAACCTCGGCCTGCAATTCGGGCCGTTTGCGCAAGTAATACAACACGGCGGTCTTGATTCCGCTGAAGCTAAAGTCGTAGGGATTGCCTCGGATTTTGGTGGGTCCGAAGCGCACCGCGCTCGGATTTCCGTGCGAGGCAAGTTTATCGACCACCGGTCCGCCGGGATAGCCGAGGGCCAGCATCTTGGCCACTTTGTCGTACGCTTCGCCGGCAGCATCATCGCGAGTCCCGCCGATCCGCGCATAGGAAAATCGCACCGCACCATTTCCCGAATTGCGGGCGGTCTCGACGCGATACAGCAACGTGTGTCCACCCGACACAATCAAGCACACGGCCGGCAACTTCGGCACCCGACCGGCGGAATGCGCTTCCAGCAACACGGCGTGGACGTGGCCCTCCAAATGGTTCACCGCGATCAGCGGCTTATTGAGCGCCAGAGCGAGCACCTTGCCGTACGTAAGGCCAACGAGGAGGGAGCCAACCAAACCCGGGCCCTGTGTTACACCAATCGCATCCACGTCTGCGAGCGCTAAGTGCGCCTGTGCAATGGCTTCGCGGACGACCGGCGCGATTTGACGCAAATGCTCACGCGAGGCCAGCTCCGGGACCACACCTCCGTATTTGCGATGAACATCGACCTGCGACGCAACCACGCTCGACAAGATCTTTACGCCGTCCGCCACAACTGCGGCCGCAGTCTCGTCGCACGAAGATTCGATCCCAAGAATGCGAGTCGTCAATTTGCGTCTCCGCTTTTCTTCCCCAGTGATGTTAGCACACCGTCATTTGCGGGTCCCTTTCATGATTTCCACCGATTGACAATCGACGCCCCTCCACGTAAGTTGCCTTTTCGGCTTTTGGGCCACAGAAGACTATGCCCGATAGACCAAAACGCGTTCGCAAGGCCGTGTTTCCCGCCGCGGGCCTCGGCACGCGGTTTCTTCCCGCAACGAAGGCACAGCCGAAGGAGATGCTTCCCGTGGTGGATAAGCCTCTCATCCAGTACTCCGCGGAGGAGTGCGCGGCGTCCGGCATCGAGAACATCATTGTCGTCACCGGCCGCGGGAAAAACGCCATCGAAGACCATTTCGACCAGGCCCCGGAGCTCGAACACTTTCTGCGCGAGAAGGGCGACTCGCGCCGTGCCGATCTGGTACGCGATATCGGCGCAAAGATTCACTTCAGCTATATTCGCCAGCGCGAGCCGCTGGGGCTGGGGCACGCGGTACTCGTCGCGCGCGAACTGGTCGGCGAGGAGCCTTTCGCCGTGCTGCTCGGCGACGTGATTTGCGACGGGCCGGAGCCGGTCACACGCGCGCTGTGCGACGTATACGAAGCCACCGGTGTAGGCGCCATTGCGGTTGAAGCGGTTCCGCGCGAACTGGTTCATCTGTACGGAATCATCGATGCGCGGCCGGCCAATGAGCGCAAATGGGGCGATCGCTTGCGACAAGTCATCGACCTCGTAGAAAAACCTGAAGCGGACAAAGCGCCATCAAATTTGAGCGTCATCGGACGCTATGTTTTGCCGCCGGATGTGTTCGATTGCCTGGAGCGCACCGAGCCCGGGCGCGGCGGCGAAATTCAACTGACCGACGCATTGCGCACCCTGGCGCGCGAACACGGCCTGTGGGCGCTCACCACGGAAGGCAAAACCTACGACGCGGGGGACAAACTGGGTTTCCTGAAAGCTACCGTGGAGTTCGCCGCGAAGAACCCCGAATTCGGCGATGCATTCCGGGCCTACCTCAAATCACTGAAGCTCTAGCGCTATTTCACTTTCGATTTCTTGGGAGGGTTTTTTGCGGAATCTTTTGTAGGGGTCGTCTCTGCAGGCTCAGTTGCAGGCTTCTCTGCCGGCTTTTCGCTAGGCTTCGCGGCCTCCGCCGCCTCCTTGGTGTCCTTGGGATCCCTCGAAAGCGAATCCGAGTTCTTGCCCTTGTAATCCGTGACATACCAACCTGTGCCCTTGAACTGAATTGCCGGTGCGCTCAGCATGCGCTCCGCTCTTGCACCGCATTTTGCACACTTCTTGATCTCCGACGCCGATACGCCTTCGATCTTCTCGAAGCGATGCCCGCACTTCCTGCATTTGTACTCGTAAAGTGGCAGAGTGACTGACCTCGTTCTTTGTCTACCAGAAAATCTTATCACGTCTGCATGAATGGTCACACGCGCGTTCCGATGAGTGATGATGGGTGTGATAGACTGACCTCTGGAGCAGCTTCGTCTTGCGTCGAACGCCATGACGCCTCGTGAATCGGAAAATCCTCGCCGCGGCTGTTTGTATCTCGTTGCCACTCCCATCGGCAATCTGGAGGACATCAGCCTGCGCGCCTTGCGCATTCTGAAGGAAGCTGATTTGATAGCATGCGAGGACACACGGCAAACTCTCAAGCTGCTTTCGCATTTCGAGATTCGCAAACCCCTCGAGAGCTACCACGAACACAACGAAATGACCCGCGCGCCAGAGCTGATCGTGCGCATGGAGGAGGGCGCGCGTGTGGCTCTAGTCAGTGATGCCGGGACGCCGGTGATCTCCGATCCGGGCCATCGTCTGGTTTCGCTGTGTCTGCGCCACAAGGTTGTTGTGATTCCGATCCCCGGCCCGTCGGCCATCGTCGCGGCGCTCGCGGCGTGCGGATTGCCATCGGAGGAGTTCACATTTCTCGGCTTTTTGCCCGCGCGCTCAACCGAGCGGCGGCGCCGCCTGCAGCTCCTAGCTTCCGAACCTCGATCGCTTGTCCTCTACGAGGCGCCGCACCGTCTGTGCGCCACTTTGCGTGACGCCCTCGATATTCTCGGCGATCGACCGGCCGCTATAGCGCGTGAATTGACGAAGATCCATGAAGAATTTTTGCGCGGCCGTATCACGGACCTAGTACGCGCGTTCGAGGAAAAGGAGCCGCGCGGGGAAATGACGCTGATCATCGGACCGCCGGACGAGACCGCGCTTGCCGAATCGGGACGCGCCGGCGCGCAGGCACGCACCTTGGCCGAACGCGTGGCAGAAATCATGTCGAGGCAAGAAGTGGATCAGAAGGCGGCCTTGAAGCGGGCGGCCAAGGAGTTCGGCCTCGCCAAGCGCGAAGCCTACAAGCGACTGCTCACCGAGGAGAATTCCTAAGACTCCCAGCCCTCAGTTCTTTACTACGCCAGCAAAAAATTCATCTACTCGCTGCAGCACTTCTTCCGGCATGCGCGAGGAATGCACTCGATGCCGCAGCTCGCTTCCATTCCTGACGCCGTGCGTGAACCAGCAGGCAAATTGCTTCATCTTCCCGATCGCGTCGGGCAGCTCGGCGGCAATCAGGCTGCGAAAATAATCCGCGAGCAGGCGATAGCGATCCGCTTCGCTCGGCTGATCGTAATGACCTGCCGAAAAATACTGCTCCATTTGCCGGAAAATCCACGGATTCGTGGCAGCCGTGCGGCCAATCATTACGGCGTCGCAACCCGTTTGCGCAACCATTCGTTCAGCGTCTTCGGGCAAGCGGATGTCCCCATTACCAATCACCGGAATTCTGACAGCTTGCTTTACGCGCGCGATCACGCTCCAGTCCGCTTGTCCGGAATATCCCTGAGCGCGCGTTCGCGGGTGCACGGCGACGGCCTCGATGCCGATTTCTTCCGCCATGCGCGCCACTTCTACGGCCACGACGCTCGCGTCGTCCCAGCCGGAGCGCATTTTGATGGTCAGCGGAATTTTCACGGCTGCACGCACTGCTGCAAGCACGGATTCAAGCTGCTTGAGATCCCGCAATAATCCCGAGCCACCGCACTTCACCACTTTCTTCGCGGGGCAGCCCAAATTGATGTCCACCTGATCGAATCCCAAGTCTTCAACCAGCGCGGCGGCTGCGGCCATCACTCCCGGCTCTGCGCCGAAGAGCTGCGCAGCGATGGGGCGTTCGTCCGCGTCGTAGTACAAGTAACGCAGTGTTTTTGCCGCACTGCGCGTCACGCCCTCGGCGCTGGTAAACTCGGTCATAATCAAGCCACATCCACCGAGGCCCCGAATCACGCGGCGGAAATTCGTGTCCGTCACGCCAGCCATCGGCGCCAGCAGCGTCGCTGGCCGCAGCGTTAGATTTCGGATCTTTAGTTCGTGGGGAAACATTGCAAGCTAGCGAAGCGCTGGGTCACTAGCGTGGAGGGGCGAGGCCGGGGCCCCGGCGACATTGGAAACATGTTCAAGAAGCTCCGCGGCTGAACCGCCAAAGAAACTCTCCACGACCTGCGCAATGGCGTGAGACCGCGCCTCGTGGCGGCTCAAGTTTGCCTGGTAGCGCCAGGCGCGGCCGACTCGATGACGCGAAACAATCTGTTTGCGGGCCAAGCGGTCCATGATGGTCATGATGGTGGTATAGGCGCGAGGCCGACGCGCAGCAAGGGCCTCGCGAATCTCCCGCACGGTGCCTTCTTGCAAGCGCCAAAGCGTCGTCATGCACTCCAGTTCGAGCGGGGCAAGCTCGAGCAGCTTGCGCCGCCGGGCTTCGCGCGCACTTCCGTTAGTATTTGCTGGGACGGCGTTCATGCCTTGCCTTTTTGTTCAGCTGGCGCCGTGGTTGTGACGGTTGCTGCAGCCACGCCGCTGAAAAGGCCTCCGGGCTTCTGTGACACGCGGGCCGCGGCTGGCACCCCGCTTTCCCCAGCGTCCTCGGAGCGAACATAGGCCGCGGTGTTCAGGAAGTTCCGGCGCAGAGCGGCGTTGCGCTCGGTCCAGAGCTCTTCGGCGTTGGCCTGGCTCAGGGTCTCGCGCATGGCGGCCATCTTCGAATCCAAATCATCCAGATGATTCAACAAAACAGCTTCGCGGACCACCGGCAGCTTCGGCGAACCAAACTCGTAGGAGCCGTGATGGCTGACGATCAAATGCTCGACCAACACCGCCAGGGAGCGCGGAAACTCCGGAATCTTCGCGATCCTCTGCTGCACCATACCCAGTCCGATGACGATGTGACCCAGTAACTGGCCCTCGACGGTGTAGCCGATTGCCCGCTTGTAGCAAAGCTCCTCCGTCTTTCCAATATCGTGGAGAACGATGCCCGTCAGCAGCAATTCCCCATCCACTTCCGGATAATGCTGCATGACCTTTTTCGCCAGTCCGCACAGACTCACGATGTGCTCGAGCAGGCCGCCGAGATAGGCGTGGTGCATGGTCATCGCCGCCGGCGCGCGCTTCAACTTAGCGGCAAATTCCGAATCGTCCAAAAAGGACGTCAGCAAACGATGCAGCCAAGGATTCCGTATGGCTGAAATTTCCTCGCGCAACTGCGAATAGAGTTGCTGAACGTCCTGTTTCGTGTGCGGCAGAAAGTCGTCCAGCGCGTAGTCGGCTTCGACAGCACGGAGAATCTGATCGACTGTCAGTTCGCGCTCGCCACGATAGAGCTTGACTCGTCCGCGCACGCGCACGACGTCTTCGCACTCAAAGGTCTGCGCCGGCTCGGTGAAGTTATCCCACATTTTTGCTTCGATCGTTCCGGTACGGTCGGCAAGGGCCAAGCGCAGCCACGATTTTCCGGAGTTCGCCGAGGTCCGAATTTCCTTCTCGCGGACCAGAAAAAACGAGGCAACCACTTGGCCATCTTGAAGTTCCGCGACAAAAGCGGACTTCATGGATTTTGATCTCCTGGGTCCC
Organism: Candidatus Acidiferrales bacterium; assembly: GCA_030037775.1. Taxonomy (GTDB): domain Bacteria; phylum Acidobacteriota; class Terriglobia; order Acidiferrales; family UBA7541; genus DAHUXN01. The sequence goes on along the minus strand of JASHQB010000159.1, from coordinate 14,415 downwards.
CGAGGTCGGTCTTGGGCGCTTTCTTCTTCTTGGTTTTGTCTTTCGCAGTGCTGTACGGCACTTCTTGGATGACGCTGCTGCTCGAGGCCCCGCCGGTATCAACATAACCGGCGTTCACTATGACGTAGCTGTCCTTGCGCAATTGAGTCAGATACACCCGCATCGCGGGCTGAATCCTGCTTTGGTACAGCTGACCCTCGATATCGTCTTCGACCTTGCTGAGCGGCTGCAGGCCCGCCTCGAAGCGCTGATTCACATGGAAAATCTCGAAACCGTTGGCAACCGTCATTACGTCCGTCGAGTCGCCTCTTTTCAGTGGAAACACGGCGTTTTCGATATCCGGAGTCATCTCGCCACGCTTGAATTCCCCCAGCTCTCCTTCTTGACTCGCCGCCGTATCCTCGGAGAAACGCTTGGCCAGTGCGCCAAAATCTTCACCGGCTTTGATCCTTTTTTCCAAAGCTTGGGCCTTCTCCTTAATCGCCGCCACTTCCTGAGGCGACTTATTTTCTGTGCTGAGGAAAATTCCCGAAATGTCCACTTCCTCCGGCTTGACGAATTCACTCTTGTGCGCCTCGTAGTATTTCTGAATTTCGTCGTTCGAGATCTTGACAGTCGGCCCCACTTCCTGCTGGATCACCCTCTGCGTCAATATCCGTCTCTTCAGTTGCTCCTTGTAATCTTCCCAATTGGCGCCAGTGCCTTCGACTGCCTTTTCCAGCGCATCCATGCTCGGCAGGCTGTTTTGCTGACGAAGCGAATCCAACTCTTTGATGACATCTGTATCGACGTTGATGTCCAAGTCCTTGGCGCGTTGCACCAGCAACGAACGATCAATCAGGTCGCGCAGAAGATTTTTCTGCTCGTCCGCCACCATTTGGTTGATTTTGTCTTCGCTGCAGCCGTCGCAATCTTGCGTCGCTTCCTGATGCAGCGATGCCTCCGCTTTCTGATAGTCGGAAAGCGTAATGACGTCATTGTTGACGCGGGCGATAATCTCTTCGACGATCGTTCCGCCAGCATGCAGGAAAACCGGAAACGCAAGCGCCATCGCTGCGGCGCCAGCCACAAATGCCGTTCTCTTCATAGTCATAGAATTTTATCCCCGCCCATCCAGTTGTAGCAATACGTTTCTGACGGCCTGTACAACCCCTTGCGGCTGGCGCTTCCACTCTATCCACAAAGTGCCGGCGGGATCGAGCCGCATATCTTTTCGCGCGCGGATCAATTTCACCAGTTGCTCCGGCTTGACCGGCGTATCGTCATGCCAACGAATCGCCACCCGTTCACCTCGCCGCTCGATGGACGCCACCAGCGATTTTTCCGCCAGCGCCTTCAGCAAAGCATACTCCAGAAGATTTTCCACCGCCGGCGGAGGCGGCCCGAAGCGGTCACGCAACTCCGCCAGAATTTCCTTGCGCGCATCCTCCGTGTCCGCACCCGCGATGCGTTTATATACGCGTAGCCGCGAACTTTCACTTTCGATGTAATCCGGTGAGATGCGGATGTCCATGCCCAAATTGATTGTTGCCCGCCGCTCTGGCGCCACCGCCTCCCCTTTGCGTTCCGAAACAGCGCGCTCGAGCATCTGGCAGTACATATCAAAGCCCACCGACTCGATATGTCCGTGTTGCTCGCGGCCAAGCATGTTTCCTGCACCGCGTAATTCCAAATCGAGCGCCGCGATGCGAAATCCCGCGCCGAGATCGCTGAACTCCTTCAGCGCCGCCAGTCGCTGCCGCGCAAGCCCCGATAGAGAGACTTCCGGCGGCACCAGCAAGTATGCGTAGGCACGATGACTCGAGCGCCCCACGCGCCCGCGCAGTTGATATAGCTCCGCAAGCCCAAAGCGGTCAGCGCGGTTGATGATGATGGTGTTCGCGTTTGGAATGTCCAACCCGTTCTCTATAATCGTCGTCGCGACCAGCACGTCCGCTTCGTGCCGAATGAACTTCATCATCACCCGGCTCAGCTCCGCTTCGCCCATCTGGCCATGCCCGACGACAATCCGCGCCCTGGGCACCAACTCCTGCACCATGGTCGCCAGTGAAGCGATCGATTCTACCCGGTTGTGCACGAAAAACACCTGACCGCCACGGGCCATTTCCTCCAGAATCGCGCGCCGGACTAAGCCTTTATCGAATGGCGCGACCACCGTCTGAATCGCCAGTCGGTCTTTCGGCGGGGTCTCGATCACCGACATGTCACGCAATCCGACCAGCGAGAGGTGCAGCGTGCGTGGAATCGGCGTCGCCGACATCGTCAGCACGTCGACATTTTTTCGCATCTCCTTGATGCGCTCCTTGTGCGCCACCCCAAATCGTTGCTCCTCGTCCACGACCAACAATCCCAAATCCTGAAACTTCACATCTTTGGAGAGCAGTCGGTGTGTGCCGACGACAATATCGATTTTCCCCGCTTCCAAATCCGCAAGAATGCGTTTCTGCTCGCGCGGATTTTGAAAACGGCTGAGCATCGCGATCTTCACCGGAAACGCCGCAAAGCGCCGACGAAAAGTATCGTGATGCTGGAACGCGAGCACTGTCGTTGGTGCCAGTACCGCGACTTGTTTCGAATCGGCAGCAACTTTGAAGGCCGCTCGCATGGCCACTTCCGTTTTCCCATACCCCACGTCGCCACAGAGGAGCCGATCCATCGGTTGACCGCTCTCGAGGTCGCGTTTCACGTCCTCGATCGCGCGATCCTGATCGGTCGTTTCCTGAAACTCGAAGGCATCCTCGAATTCACCTTGCCAGGGCGTGTCCGTGGGAAAGGCGTGCCCTTTCGCCAGCCTGCGCTCCGCATACAGCTTCAGCAAACGCTCCGCCATATCGTTCACGGATTTTCGCACGCGAGACTTGCGCGCTTCCCACGCCTGCGAACCAAGCTTGTCCAACCGCGGCGCAGCATCGCCGAGCGACTGATACTTCTGCACGAGATCCAGTCGCGTCAGCGGAACGTACAGCCTTGCCTCGTCGGCATATTCCAGCTGCAGAAATTCGCCGTTCACTCCATCGACGTTCACCTGCCGCAGCCCTTGGAATCGCCCAATCCCGTGATCCACGTGCACCACGAAGTCGCCCGCCTTCAATTCTGAAAAATCGCTGAAGAAGCCGGCGGTCTTTGGCCGGGTCCGCGCCCGCATCGCCGCAGGCGTGACGGTCTCAAACAGATCCGAATTGCCGATGATCGAAAGTTTTGCAGCCACGAACTCGACGCCTTCCTCCATCGGCGCTTTCACCAAAACGGCAGCTGGCACGCTGCCTCCGCTCGATTCGTCCACCAGCCGCGCGGCCGTTGCGCCCTGCCCCAACTCGCCGAGCGCAAAGGGAAGCTCGAATTCGTGACACAAATCCGCCAGCCGCTCAATCTCGCCCGTGCTGGCTGCGCTCAGCAGTACGCGCTCGCCCGCGCTCAAGCGCCCCTTCAGCTCTGCCATGAAGGCCGGCACGTTTCCGTGGTATCGCGCGGTGGGTCGAGTCAAGAGCGTGAAGTTCTCCCCCTCCGATTTCTCGGCGGCCAGGTGCTCGAATCCTATGCGCGGGATCGCTCGCCGCGCCCCTTGCCATTCCTCAGCGGTCAAGACATAGTTCTCTGGCGGCGGCATGCCAGCGTCCTCCGCGGCCGCCTCCGCAAACCTCTCCCGATATTTTTCCAACGCGGCTTCGAGTACGTCGGGCTCGTCTTCGATGACAAAGATATTTTCCCGCAGCCGCAAGAGATGCGATTGCCGCTCCCGCGCCACCGACGTCTGGAATTCCCATCCGGGATAAAATCCCGCAGGAGGTTCCGAGCCTTCCGCCGCCGACCGCACTCCAAGCCCCGCCTCGCCTGCCACAACCAGCTCGCGCAGACGCTCGAGCTGCTCGGCCGTGCGCGGATAATCGGCAAGGGGCAAAAGCGTGACGCGCTCCAGCGGATTGGTGGAGCGCTGTGTATTGGGATCGAATTCGCGAATCGATTCGAGCGTGTCGCCCAGCAATTCCAGCCGCACCGGACGCGCCGCCTCCGGGGGAAACACGTCGACGATTCCGCCGCGAACAGCAAACTGTCCCGGCATTTCCACCGTCTCCGTAGATTCGTACCCCACGCTTGCGATGTGCTGCAAAAATTCCTCACGCGGAATGTCTTCCCCGCGCGCCAGCCCAAGCGCCAGGCTGCTGTAGAACTGTGGTTCGCGGAGCCGCCACACCGCGGCGGTCACTGGTGCGATCACTAAGTCTGCTTCGCCGCTCGTCAGCCGCCAGAGCGCCGAAGCGCGCGCTTCGGAGATTTCCGCGTGCGGCGACTGGTGGTCGTAGGGCAAAACTTCCTGTGCCGGCAGCACCATGACTTGCGCATTCGTCTTCCCCAGCGCACGCAGAAAATATTGCGCCAACGGATAAAACTCGTCTGCTCGTTCATTTGTCTCAACCAGGAAAACAGCAGGCCTCAGAAGGGATTGCACTGCCAGGGCCGCAATCAGCGCTTTCGCTGGATCGGTCAAGCCGGAGAGCGTGACGTCGCGCTTGCCCGCCTGAGCGGGGCCGCCGCGCCGCAGCCGGTCGAAGGCCTCTTCGACTTCCGGCTGCCGCCCGATGCGCGCAAGCAGTTCAGCAACGATAGGGAGAATCATGACGGGATTTTCGAAATGCGCTCGATAATCGACGACGTGGAATATCCCGGCTCGAAAGGAATGGACACGACGCGGCCGCCCGCCGCTTCCACTTCCTCGCGGCCGATGATTTCGTTCGGGCCCCAGTCGCCGCCCTTCACCAGCACATCAGGCAAGACGCGCGCGATGATTTCACGTGGCGTCGGTTCATCAAACAGCACCACATAATCCACGCTGGCAAGCGCCGCGGCCACTTCCGCGCGCTCGGCTTCGTCGACGATGGGGCGGCCGGCGCCCTTGTTCTCGCGCACGCTAAGGTCGCTGTTCAGCGCGAGAATCAGAATGTCGCCAAGGTCGCGGGCTTGTTCCAGAAGGCGTGTGTGGCCAGGGTGCAGCAGGTCGTAACAGCCATTCGTAAACACAACTCGGCGCCCGGTGCGCTTGGCATCGGCCACCCTGCTCAGCAATTCATCCTGCGTAACGACGATTCCCAACGAGTCCCCAGCGCGAACAGGTCACCGGCCAAACATGTCCAACAAACGCCATGCCCAGCCTGTCCGCGTTAAGCTGCCCATGATAATCAGGCCGCGCTTTGATTTTACCACGTGTCGCTGCTCGCTTCGCCCAGCGAAGGAAAATCGCTGGAGCTCTGTGCTACACAAATCGCGAGGAGTTAAGTATGCTTGGTGACTCGCTGGCGCGCTCTATGAGTGACAAGAAAATACGGGTGCTGATCGCCAAGCCGGGCCTCGACGGGCACGACCGTGGCGCAAAGGTGATCGCGCGAGCGTTGCGCGACGCAGGCATGGAAGTGATTTATACCGGCTTGCGGCAGACGCCAGAGATGATCGCATCCGCCGCCGTGCAAGAGGACGTCGATGTCATCGGCCTGTCGATTCTCTCGGGCGCACACAACGCGCTTTGCCCCCGCTTGATGGAACTGCTGCGCGAAAAAGGGATGAACGACGTCACCGTCCTGATTGGCGGAATCATTCCGGAGGCGGACATTCCTGCGCTCAAGAAAGGCGGCATCGCCGAAGTTTTTCTCCCCGGGACGTCCACTCAGGATATTGTGGAGTTCATCCGCAAGCGCTTCCCCGCCACGCAGAGGGCGTAGAACTCCGCGTCTTGCTCGCCTTGGCGGGCTTTCGCGCTGGCATCACGCCCACGTGCGAATCACCTTTGTTCGTGCGTAGGCCAAGCGAAATCCGAAACGTTCCATGTTCCGGTGAGACGCGCTGCCGGGATGCGTCACCGTTGCGAACCATTCGCAGTCTTGGTTCGCGAGCCATTTCATCCGCGCCGCGATCAGCGCAGATTGCACCCCTCGACCACGAAATTCGGGAAGCACGCTTGCGCCGCCGAGCGTTCCGATCCCGCCCAAAAGCGCTGCGGCACCACCGCCCGCGGGCCGTCCATTCACGGACGAAAGAAAGCACTGGCCGTGCGGGTCGTAGCAGAATCCTTCCACGACATCGAGCAGGTCTTGCGTCGGCGCGAGAAATTCAGCGAATCCCCTGGCGACCGTGTCGGTGTAGAGCTTCGCTTCTTCTGCATGCGCCCTCGCGCGTACCTCACGAATCGCAATTTCGTGCGGCGGCGCAGAGAATTCTTCGCTGCGTTCACACTTTCGCAGCAGCACATGCGAAAATTCGACAATCGTGTAGCGCCGGCGCTTCAGCATTTCCACGAACGACGGCGCAGCGAAAGTCGATAGTTCAAGAATCGCCGGAGCGCCGCGCATTTTGAAGAACTCTTCCAGGCGGTCGAGCTCGGTTTCCGTGACGTCGCCATCGAGACCCGCGCCGATGACTTGCGAAATGGGCGAGTCGACTCCCGTGAAGGTCGCGATCCCGCCCGCGATGTGTTCTGAGGCCGCTCGAGATTCCGGCATTCGCTGCTGCATCGAAACGACAAGCGATTCGCCAATGTGAGCTTCGGCGAGTTCCACTCGCCGTGCCAGGTTCAAATCCACAAATTGCATCACTCAATCCTCCGTCGGCCTCGAAGGGCCGCAAATGCACAGATTAAGATTGGTCGGCGACGCGCGCAGAACACACGTGCGCGAGATCTCGAAAGAATCGAACCAGCGGAAAAGATAGCCGACGAAGCTAAGAGAGCGGCGCCGACGCAGGCCGATCCAGCGTTGATTCAAACGTGCGCATAGGCGCCTCCTTGGGGAATGGCGGCAAGTTGCCGCTGTGGCTACGTATTATACGGATCGCGCCGCACAAGTCAAAGCACTTCGCTGATGATACAATGCGGAGTTTCGGGCCGCTCGAAGAGAGCGGCCGTTTGCGAGGACCCGCGTTGGCCAATTCGCTGCTTGAAACCCACGTCAAGACAGATTCCGCCGAGTTCCAGAAGAATCGCCGCGCCATCGTCGATCGCCTGACGGAGATCAAGAATCAAGAGGAGCAGATTCGCCAAGGCGGCGGAGCGAAGGCCATCGAATCGCAGCACCAGAAAAACCGGCTGACGGCGCGGGAACGCATCGCAAGACTCGTCGATTCCGGCTCGCATTTTTTCGAGTTGGGCCTCTACGCCGCTTTCGAGATGTATGAAGAGTGGGGTGGCGCGCCGGCGGCGGGGACCATCACGGGATTGGGACGCGTCGCGGAGCGACAGGTGATGATCATCGCGAATGACGCGACGGTAAAGGCCGGTGCGTTTTTCCCGATGACGTCGAAAAAAGTGATACGCGCGCAGAATATTTCCATCGAGAACCGCATTCCGACAATTTATCTGGTGGATTCGGCAGGCGTTTTTCTGCCGCTGCAAGAAGATGTGTTCCCAGACGCGGACGATTTCGGGCGCGTATTTCGCAATAATGCGGTGATGTCGGCGATGGGGATTCCACAAATTACGGCCATCATGGGGATGTGCGTGGCGGGTGGCGCGTATTTGCCGGTGATGTGCGACAGCATTCTGATAACCGAAGGGAGCGGCCTTTTCCTCGCTGGCCCCGCTCTGGTGCAATCCGCGATCGGCCAGAAAACCTCCACCGAGGAACTGGGCGGCGCGAAAATGCACGCGCAAATCAGCGGCACGGTGGATTTTCGAGAGGCAAACGACGACGACTGTCTTGCGCGCATCCGCGCGCTGGTCGACAAAATCGGCCACCGGCCGGACGCGCCGTTCGATCATCAAAAACCGGAGCCGCCGACGTATTCGGCCGACGAAATCTACGGAATTTTCTCTTCCGATCCGGGGAAGCAATATGACATGCGTGAGATCATCGCCCGCATTGTCGACGGCAGCCGATGGGAGGAATACCGCGCCGAATATGGCCAGACGGTGGTTTGCGGATTTGCGCGGATCGGCGGATGGGCCGTCGGGATCGTAGCGAATCAGAAGAAACACGTGCAGATTGCGGCTGCCGGCACAGGCGAGCGACGCATGGAATTCGGCGGCGTGATCTACACGGAGGCGGCGGACAAAGCCGCGCGGTTCATTTTGGATTGCAATCAGAATTTGATTCCCCTCATTTTCTTGCATGACGTGAATGGATTCATGGTGGGCAAGGAGGCGGAGTGGAGCGGAATCATTCGCGCCGGCGCGAAGATGGTCAACGCCGTGGCCAACAGCGTTGTACCGAAAATCACGGTGATCTGCGGAGGGAGCTTCGGCGCGGGACATTACGCAATGTGCGGCAAAGCGTACGATCCGCGGTTTATTTTCGCGTGGCCGACGGCGCGTTATGCGGTGATGGGCGGCGAATCCGCGGCGGGAACGCTGGTGGAGATCAAGATCAAGCAAATGGAACGCAACGGAAAAAAACTCACCGAGAAGGAGAAGAAGGAACTTTTCGAGACGACGCGCGCGACTTACGAGAAGCAGGCGGACGCGCGCTACGCGGCGGCGCGGCTGTGGGTGGATGCGATTATCGATCCGGCAGAGACGCGCGAGGCGCTCATCGAAGCGCTGCAAGCGGCGTCGCTGAATCCGGTGGTGGCGGAGTTCAAAACAGGAGTTCTCCAGACGTGAGTGCGGCTCCCGAGAATTCCGTGACCGTCATCGAATGCCCGCGGGATGCCTGGCAGGGTTTGCCGCAAATCATTCCAACGCAGACGAAGATCGATTACTTGAGCCGCCTGCTATCACTCGGATTTCGTCATCTTGACGCCGTCAGCTTCGTTGCGCCGAAGTACGTTCCGCAAATGGCGGATAGCGAAGCGGTCATGGCTGAATTGGTGCATCATTTTCCTGCCCAAAGACCCGCCCCGGAAATCATCGGCATTGTGGTGAACGAACAGGGACTGAAGCGCGCGCTTGCGCTGCCGGGCGTGACCACGATTGGCTACCCCTACTCCATCTCCGCCTACTTTCGTCGCGCCAACGCCAACATGACGCGCGCGGAATCGCGCGCGCTGGTCGAAATTCTGCACAAGGAAACGGAAAACGCGAAGCGCGGCCTTGTGGTTTACGTCTCGATGGCATTTGGCAACCCGTACGACGAGCCGTGGGGACCGGAAATTGTGGAGGACGCGCTTGTGTGGCTGAAGGACATCGGCGTGAGAACCGTCTCGCTTGCAGACACCGCGGGCACAGCGTCTCCGCACGATGTGGCGTCGCTTTACAGTGTGGTGAAGAACTGTGCGGCGGGGATGGACATTGGAGTTCATTTGCATAGTATGCCGGACGGCGCTGCGGAAAAAGTCTTGGCGGCGTTCGAGGCGGGATGCCGGCGCTTCGACGGCGCGCTTACGGGGTTAGGCGGATGCCCGTTCGCCGGAGACGAATTGGTCGGAAATATTCCGACGGAAACAGTACTCACCACTTTGGCGGCGCGCGGCGTCGCCACCGGCATCGACACAAAATCGCTTGCGCTGGCCTGCGCGATTACCGGCGAGATTCGAAAAGCGTATGGTCATGAAGTGGACGGGCCAAAACCGAACTGAAAACTGAATATGGCTTACTCGACCCTCCAATACGTTGTCGACGGCGACCTTGCGACCATCACCTTGAATCGCCCTGAGAAACGCAACGCCATTTCGCCCGAGATGATCCGCGATCTTCCGGCCGCATTGGATGAAGCGGAACGCGGCCCGGCGCGCGTCGTGATTCTCACCGGAGCGGGCAGCGCTTTTTGCGCCGGCATGGACCTGGAAGCCTTCCGCAACTTGGCCACGCAAACGCAGGAGCAGCACGTTGCCGACGCCGAGCGTATGGGCAAGATGTTTTACCGCGTGTACAGCTTTCCGAAGCCGCTGATTGCCGCCGTGAACGGCGCGGCAATCGCCGGCGGTACCGGTCTCGCGACGCTTGCGGACTTCACGCTTGCGGTGCCGGAAGCAAAATTCGGGTACACGGAAGCACGCATCGGGTTTGTTCCCGCTGTCGTCTCTGTTTTTCTTTTGCGGCAAGTCGGCGAAAAAATCGCACGCGAGCTTCTGCTGACAGGAAAGCTCTTTGATGCCCCGGAAGCGCACCGGCTAGGGCTAGTCACGGAGATCGTGGCAGCGGACAAATTGATCGAGACCGCTCGCGGACTGGCGCACACGTTGGCCGCGTTGAGTCCCACCAGCCTGGCGCTCACGAAGCGGCTGATCCTTCGCTGGAACGAAGAGGAGATCCAGCGGGATCTTGCGGTCGCCATTCATGAAAGCGCGGAAATTCGCCGCACGGCCGATTTTCGCGAAGGCCTCTCCGCATTTCTTGAAAAGCGCGCGCCGCGCTGGCATGGCCGCTGAGCACGATCTGGTGCCAGTCCCGATACGAAACATCGGGAATCGGCGTGAGCTACAAGGCGGCACCATTCTGCTACACTCTCTTTTTTTGTTTAGGAGTCTGCTGCCATTTACATGTCTGTCATCGGAGAAACAACACTTCGCGTGCGCTACGCGGAAACTGACCAGATGGGCGTGGTTTATTATGCGAATTTTCTCGTGTGGTTCGAAGTGGCGCGCGTCGAGCTGATGCGCCAATTGGGATTCAGCTACAAACAAATGGAAATCGAGGACGACAGTTTCGTGGTGGTGGCCAAAGCGAGCTGCATCTACAAGCAGCCCGCGAAGTTCGACGATGTGATTCGCATTCGCACCCAGGTCTCCGATTCCCGCAAACGCACCATCTCGTTCAGCTATGAGGTTTTCAAGGACGGCGTCGACTCCCTTATCGCCACTGGCGAGACGCTGCACGTGATCTGCGACAGCAAAGGCCGGCCAAAGAGCCTGCCTGACAAATACCGGAGGTATTTCCCCCTGACCCGTTCAGCCAACGCCACAACCACGCGGAGCGCACATCGATGACCAAGAAATCTGTGGCGCTCACCGGCAACGACCTCACTCTCGGCCAGCTCTATCAAATCGTCTACGAAGGCTACGAAGTGACTCTGGCTTCCATTGCGCGCGAGCGTATGGAGGCTTCGCGCGCAGTAGTCGAGCGCCTGGGCGCAAGCGACACCGCCGTTTATGGCGTAAATACCGGCTTCGGCGCGCTGGCTTCGGTGCGTATTCATTCCGACCAAGTCAGCGACTTGCAGTTCAATCTGGTGCGCAGCCATGCGTGCGGCGTTGGAGCGCCGCTCTCCGAAGACGAAACTCGCGCGATGCTCTTATTGCGCGCCAACACCCTGGCGAAGGGCTTCAGCGGCGTGCGCCCCCTAGTGGTGGAAACACTCCTGGCAATGCTTACGCGCGGAGTGCTTCCGGTAATCCCCTCGCAGGGCTCCGTGGGCGCTTCTGGCGACCTCGCGCCGCTCGCCCATCTGGCGCTGGTTGCCATCGGCGAAGGCGAAGCGATTTACAAAGATTCGAAAATTCCCGGCGCAGACGCCATGCGGCAGGCAGGGGTCGCCCCGCTCAAGTTGGAAGCCAAAGAAGGCCTTGGGCTTCTGAACGGCACGCAGGGCATGCTGGCGCTGATTTCGCTGGCGCTGCGCGAGGCGGAAATCCTGATCGATACCGCCGACGTCGCCGCGGCTTTGTCGCTTGATGCGCTCCGTGGCACTCCGGCCGCGTTCGACGAGCGTATCTCGCGCATTCGGCCGTATCCGGGACAGACCCTAACCGCGCGCAATTTAACCCAGTTGAATCGCGGCAGCGAAATTCGCGAATCCCACCGCTCGCCGGAAGTAGATCCTCGCGTCCAGGATGCCTACAGCCTGCGCTGCACCCCACAAGTGCACGGCGCGGTTCGCGATGCGCTCTCGCAGGTGCGCACGACGCTCTCGATTGAACTGAACAGCGCCACCGACAATCCCCTGGTGTTCGCGGAGACGGGAGAAGTGATCAGCGGGGGAAATTTTCACGGACAGCCGCTGGCGATGGCCGCCGACCAAATGGCCATCGCTCTGGCCACGCTCGCTGGGATTTGCGAGCGCCGCATCGACCATATGACTAACCCGCACACGAGCGGCTTGCCCGCATTTTTGACGCCCGACCCGGGACTCAACTCCGGATTCATGATTGCGCAAGTAACGGCAGCAGCTTTGGCCAGCGAAATGAAAGCCCTGTCCACGCCCCATTCCATCGATTCGATTCCCACCTCCGGCGATCAGGAAGATTACGTGTCGATGGGCATGAGCGCCGCGCGCCGCTTGCGCCGAATGCTCGATGGCCTTTGCGACGTGATTTCCATTGAGATGCTCGCCGCCGCGCAAGGCATCGATTTTCACGCGCCGCTGCAGACCGGAACGGAAGCGCGCAAAGCATACGCGCTGGTGCGCTCCGTTTCGCGCGTGGTCGACAAAGACCGCGCTCTCGCGCCCGACATTTCCGTCGTTTCGGAGCAAATCATGCGCGGCGAGTTTCAGAAGTTTCTCCACTAGTGAGCTCCTACTCACGGCTCACCGAAGAGCGCGTTGAAGGAATCTTCCAAAGCGCCAGCCGGCAACCCACTTGAATGGCGCTTCGCCCAGTGAGTAATGTCCGCACGGAAGGCGCAGGGCTTTGCAATCGACTTCGTTCGCGCGCGCCGCCGCGAAAAAATCACTCGAAAACTCATCCGGAAACGTGGGGTCGTATCGCCCGCTAATCGCCAGCAGTTTTTGCCCGGTCCCGCGCAATTTGGAGATGTACGGTATTGGGCTGATGGGCGCCCAATAGTTCCGTATCTCTTCCTCAGACACTTTTGGGCGCATCGATTCCCACACGTGAATCGTGGTCAAGCCGTTCACAACCACATCCCCAAAGTAGCTTGAAACGTGAAGCAGAGCGGCGGCGCGAATCAGCGGCTCATGGGACGCCGTGATGCAAGAAATACATGAGCCGAGGCTCGCGCCGAGGATTCCCAGCGGGCCGTAGCCGCGCATCTCCAGCCATCGCAAACAACAACGCGCGTCGCAAACGGCTTGGCGATTCGCCTGCAAGGTGAGGCCAATATTCGGCCCAACAATATGATCAGGGCGCGGGTGGCCCGGCGCGGCGCGTTTGTCGTGATAGGGCAAGCTCAGGCGCAGCGCCGTAACGCCGAGGCGATTCAGCCAGCGACAAATATCCACGTGCGCTTGATAATCCGCGTTCCATTGCGGCAACACCACCACGGCCGCTCCGCTGTCGCGTGCGGGGAAAAGCCGGGCGTGCACACGATTATTTTCCGTCCAAGGCGAACGAATGGCGCTCATGAATTCGAGCGCTCCCTTCCACGGTGCGCCATCGGACGCTGCTTTCAGCTCATAATCGCCGGGCGTTTCGCACGCGAACCAGGCGTCGCTCGAGGCAAGCGTCTGCTCGACGAATCGCCGTAGAAAGGCCCGTGGATCCGTTTCATTCTCGCGTCCGCCGATGTGCTCTAGCCCCCACGTAAACGGCAGCGACCGGCGGTTGGGCTCGGCGGCCCAGCGCTTGTGCTCGTAGCGCCGAATTTTCTGCTCCAATAACGTCACGGGCCAGCTCATGGCAGAATGGATGAATCAATATAGCTCACGCTGCTATTTGCGCCAAAAAACGCGGCGGCCAAGCGTGCTTTCAGGCTGCCCAACGTTAGCCATCGGGCACGGCTCGTGCTGCGGCCGTTGAGGCGGATTCGCCGTTGTGGCACAGTCAAAATATGCTTCTGCCCGAGGCCATCGGAATCTTCGTGTTCCTTTTCGGGCTGGTTATCGGCAGCTTCCTGAACGTTTGCATCAGCCGCCTGCCCGCCGGAAAATCCGTAGTGCGGCCACGCTCCCGCTGCCCGAAATGCGGAAAGCATATAAAGCCCTACGACAACATTCCTGTTCTCAGCTATTTTTTCCTGGCCGGCAAATGCCGCAATTGCAAAGCGAGAATTTCACCCGTTTATCCTGCCGTGGAACTGCTCACCGGCCTTCTTTTCTTTGCGTGCTATCTGATGTTCGGAGACTCCATCCTCACGTTGAAATGGGTGGCGTTTTCCGCAATCTTAGTGGTGCTCATCTTCACCGACTGGCGCGAGCGCATCCTGCCCGACGCCGTGAATTTCACAGGCCTAGGGATTGCACTGATTCTCAGCTTCTTCGTGCGCCCCGAAGATGGCACTGCGGCGTGGCTGGCGAATCGGATATTCGACTTCCCTCCTCCGGCACCGGTCATTTCGTTCAGCGATGCACTGATCGGAGCGGCCGTCGGAAGTGGATTGTTGTGGCTGGTCGGCGAGGCGTACTTCCGGCTGCGCGGCCGCGAAGGCATGGGCTTCGGCGACGTCAAAATGATGCTCATGGCAGGGGCGTTTTTGGGCCTGCGGCGAACGATTCTCACGATTCTCGCAGGGTCGCTCCTGGGCGCGATCCTGGGATCGATTTTCATTCTCGCGTCGCGCAAAGGCTCGACCTACGAGCTGCCTTTCGGCACATTTCTGGGCGCGGCGGCATTGCTCGTGGTTTTCTTCGGGACGCCCGTGGTGACGTGGTATCAGTCGCT
>JASHQB010000158.1 GCA_030037775.1 Candidatus Acidiferrales bacterium | reverse complement strand
CGTATCAAATCCTTCAGTACATTCCCGACCCTGTGTGGCAACACACAGTGAGAGACCCCCAAGGGGGAATCATTACTCTCGATGAGTGGTTCGAGCTTCAGACGCAGCACATTCCCCGTCACCTTGAGCAAATCCGGCAGAACTATCTCGAATGGGAACGTCAGCTTAGCAAACCACGCCAGGTAGGGCTTAAGGTGTCCCTGCCAACCGATAGCGCGAAGGAAACAGACAACGTCCAGAATAGAGAGTTCCGGGGGGCCGTACATGCCAGCTCTGACTAGCCTTGACACATCCGCCATCGTGAGATCGGAAGTTTGTCAGACGGCGATGAAGACGTGCCTGGTACTTTTTGCGCTCGGCTTGGCCATCGTCATGCCAACAAACGCTCAGACGGCGACAAGTGAATCGGGCCGCGAGCCTGTGGTCGTCGAGTTGTTCACATCCGAGGGTTGTTCCGATTGCCCGCCTGCTGACGCCTTGCTTAAGAAAATGGAACAGCAGCCGTTGGCTGGAGTGGACATCATCCCCTTAGAAGAACATGTCGATTATTGGAATCAGGATGGATGGATTGATCCTTTTTCTTCGATGGCCTGGACGGCCAGACAACGCACCTACGTGGCTATGGTGAAAAACGGCACGCCGTATTCTCCCGAAATGGTTGTTGATGGGCAAAGCCAGTTTGTAGGGAGCAACGGGCGCGCGGCCCAGGCGGCCATCGAATCCGCTGCGCGCGACCCGAAAACCGAGGTCACAATTAGCGCCGGCAAACGGGAGGGAAATGATTCGCAAGACTTCAACGTGTCCGTGGGAAAGCTCGTCGGAAATACCGCTGCTGCCGATGTTGCTGAAGTCTGGATCGCGCTGACCGAAGATGGATTGCAGTCTTCAGTCACTCGAGGCGAGAATGCCGGGCATGTTTTGTACCATGCCGCTGTTTTACGATCACTGCGCAAGATCGGAGTCGCATCGCCAAGCGGGGCGTCGACATCCTTTTCGGATAATCCGAGCGTGAAGTTTAATTCTCATTGGAACCGTGCAGAAATGCGCGTAGTCATCTTTGTGCAGGAGAAAAAAAGTCACAAGATCCTCGGAGCGGCTTCGATAAAGGTTGTGCCGGAGTCCTCCGGCTAGAAACTCCCACGAAGGCCTGCGTCAAGGTCACTTCACGGAAAGCACGGGAGCGCCGAGCACGTCCAATCGAGGCGTGACCCCCAATCCATCACAGGTGGACGAGGCCAAGCGGCCATGGCGGCGCTGCGGAGCGCCTTCCGCGATGCTGCGCGTGACATAGCTGTTGAAATCCGTGGTCGTAAACAAGAATTCCGGCGGCGTGCTTTGCGCCAGATGTGCGATAGCTGCGGTCACGATGTCGCCGCCCCAGGTGTCTTCGATGGTCAGCGCGACGCCGAGCGAGACGCATAGATCGCGAATTTGCCGGGCGCGCGTCAGTCCGCCGACCTTGGAGATTTTCAGGTTGATGATGTCCATGGCCTGTTCCGCGTGGCCGCGCACGACCATCGCCAGGCTGTCGACCACTTCGTCGAGAATGAATGGCTGGTTCGTATGCCGGCGCACGGCCAGGCATTCTTCGTAGCTCGCGCAGGGCTGCTCGATATAAACATCCAGGTCGCGTACGGCATCGGCGACGCGCAGCGCCTGGTGCTGGGTCCAGCCGGTATTGGCATCGGCCACGAGCACGTCACCAGGATCGAGCTGCGCAGCCACCGCGCGGATGCGCGCGACATCCGTGTCAGGCGCTCCGCCGACCTTGAGTTGAAATTTGTGGTAGCCCTCGGCGCGATACTTTCCGACGCTTGTGGCCATGGCCGCCGGCGAGTCCTGCGAGATCGCGCGATAGAGTGGAAAATCTTCCGCGTAGCGACCGCCGAGCAGCGTGGTCACCGATTTTGCGCTGGCTTTGCCGAGGATGTCCCAGCACGCCATATCCAGCGCGGATTTCACGTAGGGGTGGCCGCGCATGGCGACGTCCATGCGAAGATTGAACGGGCCGAGCTGAGTGGGGTCAAGCCCCAGCAAAGAAGGAGCCAGTTCGGCGATGCCCGTACGGGCGCCCGCCGCATACGCCGGCAGATACGCGGGCCCGAGTGGGCAGATCTCGCCGAAGCCAGTGACACCCTCGTCAGTGCGGACTTCCACCACGGTCGAGTCGAAGATTTTCACTTCGTTTCCACCCGACCATTTGTAGGCTCCCTCGCGGAGCGGCAACTCCACACGGTAGGCGCGAATTTCCGTGATTTTCATTGCCGTGATTATGTCGAGAGGCTCTTGCTCTCTGCTTCGGTGCGGCTTTCGGTGGCGGCAGAGCGCAGAAGCATGACAGCAGTGTAGAGGACGACAAAAACGACGATCCACTTCACGTAGTTGATGTTGATCTTATACAACCGGAGAAAAATCGTGGCGGCGATGACCACGCCGGGGATTCCGCCGATGGTTAATCCGAGCGCCGCTTTGGGGCTGTAGCGATGCGCTTTGATGAATCGCGCGCCACCGACCGGCATCAGGAACGCGCAGGAGCCCATCATGATGGGGAACGCGGCGATCGGATTCATGCCCAGCAAATAGATGAGGATCATGCACGGCGCGTAAAGCCCGACGCCGAGCTGTTGAATGGCTCCGAGGAAAAAGTTCACGACGACGGCAATCCAGAGTTTCACGCCGGTCAAGCCCATCGCGAGGCCGCCGAGCGGAAGCAAACCCTTCGGATGACTCGCCGTCGGTATCGAACTGAACATGAGCAGCGAAGCAGCTACCAGGGCGATTCCGAGGCCGATTTGAATCTTGCGCTTAGGCCAGCCGCTGACAATCCCGGCGCCGAAGTAAGCACCCAAAGATGCGGCGACGATCATGCTGATCAGCGTTGCCGGCTCCACGGCCACCGCGGCAATAAAGAAGAAGGCCTCGGTGATAGTGGGCATGGCGTGCCCCACGTTCATCGTTCCGGGAATCAAGTCGTCGGGTATCAAGTTCAGCAGCTTGTAAATCGAACTGGTGATGGCGAAGGAGCCGACACCCAGCGTGTCCATGAAGTTGGCGAAGAAGCCGACGCCCAACTGGATGGGGAAGTTTGCGGTAGTGCCAGCCGCATCCTTGGTGCCGGCGCGCCGTCCGCGCAACAGGTACGCAAGCCACCCGATGGCGTAAGCCAGGGTCACGACTGCGAGCGCAAGCAGAAGAGCGACCTTCACGTTGGATCCGTAATTTTTCGTGTTGAGACTCCTGGACCGACCGATAATCTATAACTAACCGACCCAGCGTGCAACGGTTCACAAAGCTCGTTGCTTACATAGTCTTTTCCACGCTGCGGAAAATCACGAAATCGAGAACTGATATCTCTGCGAACCATTTCTCAGCTGTTTTTTCCCGTTTGTGTTTCGAGACGAGGAACCCCGAAATGCGGTATAAGGTGCGAGGGCGCGAGCGGAAAGTGGCTTTGGAGACTCCAGCCCACAGACGTGGGACGGCGAGGGCCGCTAAAGTCGTGAGGCAGGCATGATTTTTTTTGAGGGTCAACATACATGAGCAAACAGCAAAAGATCGCAGCATGCGTCGTGTTTCTGGCATTGGCAATCACGTCCGTACTGGCAAGCCGAGTCGGGCTTGCTCAGTCGCACACAACATATGGCGAGAACCTTTATAGCGGGATGCAGTGGCGTTTGATCGGACCGTTCCGTGGAGGGCGCGTCGAGACGGTTACCGGGATTCCCGGCGATCCGCTCATTTACTACATGGGCTCGGTGGGCGGCGGTGTATGGAAAACGACTGATGCTGGACAGACCTGGGAACCACTCTGGAATAAAGGTTCCGTTTTTTCGATTGGCGCTGTTGCGATCGCGTATTCCGAGCCGAACGTCGTTTACGTTGGCACTGGCGAAGCCTGCCCTCGCGGGGATATGGCCTACGGTGACGGAATGTACAAATCGACCGATGCGGGCAAGACTTGGCAGCACATCGGGCTCACTGACTCGCGGCACATCGGCAAAATCCTCGTCGATCCTCATGACCCGAATCGCGTGTTTGTTGCTACGCTGGGCCACGTATACGGTCCGAATGCGGAGCGAGGGGTTTTCCGTTCCACCGACGGCGGCCAAACTTGGGCTAAGGTCCTTTACAAGAACGACACGACCGGCGCCGCCGATCTGATTTTCGATCCCACGAATTCGCAAATCCTGTACGCGGCGATGTGGACAGTGCAAAGAACGCCTTGGAGCTTGACAAGCGGCGGTTCGCCGGATGACGGCCTTTACAAGTCGACCGACGGCGGCGATACCTGGCAAAAACTTGGTGGACAGGGCTGGCCGCAAGGGTTGCTGGGAAAGATCGGCGTGGCCGTCTCGGCCGGAAATCCCAACCGCGTGTATGCGCTTGTGGAGGCGACGGGAACCCAGAAGGGACTCTACCGCTCTGAAGACGGTGGAATGAGCTGGCAGTTCATCAACGGTCGGCATGACCTGATCCAGCGGCCCTGGTACTTCACCCATTTGTGGGTAGACCCCAAGAATGCCGACACGGTTTACATCCAGGACATGGGCGTATTTCGGTCGACCGACAGCGGCAAAACGTTCGAGCGCATGGCGTCTGTGCCGCACGGCGACAACCATGCTTTGTGGATCAATCCGACGAATTCCTCGTGGATGATTATCGGCAACGATGGCGGCGCTACAATTTCGACGAACGCGGGAAAGACTTGGAGCACCATCTACAACCAGCCGACGGCGCAGTTCTATCACATCTCAGCCGACAACCAATTTGATTATCGGGTCTACGCCGCGCAACAAGACAATTCCACGATCTCCATCGCGACTCGCACACGTCACGGCGGGATCACCGCCGACGATTATTACCCTGTCGGTGGCGGTGAAAGCGCCTATATCTTTCCCAGTCCCTCCGACCCCAATATTGTGTTCGCCACCGACAAGGAAACGTCCTATATCCAACGATTCGACAAGAGACTCGAGCAGGACCAGGACATCTCCGAATGGCCGACGTCTGTCGACGGCTGGGGAGCAGATGTGGCGAAGTACCGATTTAATTGGACCGAGCCGATTGCGATCTCGCCGTTCAATCCTCACACCCTCTACCACGCGGGAAATGTCCTTTTCAAATCTACCAACGACGGTGAAAGCTGGACGAAGATCAGTCCCGACCTGAGTCGCAACGATAAGTCCAAGCAGCAGCGCTCGGGCGGCCCGATTACCGGCGACAACTCCACCATCGAATATTACGATGTCATTTTCTCGGTCGTTGAATCGCCCCTGCAGAAAGGCCTGATCTGGGCGGGCACGGACGACGGCTTGGTTTGGCTGACCCGCGATGGCGGAGCGTACTGGGAAAACGTGACCCCGAAAGGGCTCCCAGCCTGGAGCAAGGTGAGCCTCATCGAGGCTTCGCCACACGTTGCCGGAGCGGCTTACGTTGCCGTCAATCGCTATAAGAATGACGACCTGCAGCCTTATATTTGGAAAACGTCTGACTACGGCAAGACATGGACCTCCATCACCAACGGCATTCCCACGGGTTCCTTTGTCCGCGCTGTGCGAGAAGATCCGCTGCGACGTGGATTGTTGTTCGCGGGAACGGAGATGGGCGTTTACGTTTCTTTTGACGACGGCGCTGACTGGCAATCGCTGCAATTGAACTTGCCCGTGACTTCGGTGCGCGACCTCATCATCCATGGTGACGACCTGATCGTCGCGACGCACGGTCGCGCCATTTGGAGCCTGGACGACATCACCGCCTTGCGGCAAATGGATCCTGACGTAGCGCGATCTACGGTTTTCCTATTCAAGCCGGAAATCGCTTACCGCGTGCGTCGCGGCGGTGGTTTTGGTCTGGCTGGCGGGTCAGTCGGCCAGAATCCTCCCGACGGCGCGGTAATCGATTACTACCTGCAAAATGCTCCGAGCGGCGAAGTCACGATCGACATACTCGATGGCCGAGGGAATGTAATTCGCCACTTTACCAGCAGCAAATCAGCCTCGACTGAGGACGAGGATATGGGAGCGGGTCCTTCTGACCAGGTTCCGCACGCCCTGCCGGTCAAGCCGGGAATGAACCGTTATGTTTGGAATCTCCGCGGCAATCCTCCGGAGTCCCTAGTCACAGGCCCGCATCCGGCGCTTGGGGGCGCGGCTCTTGGTCCGCTTGTCTTGCCGGGCAGCTATCAAGTACGGCTCTCCGTGAACGGAAATGCGCTCACCCAAGCTCTCGTTGTCAAGATGGATCCGGAAGTGAAAACCGGCGCGGCTGACTTGGCGCGCCAATATGATCTGGTTATGCGAATTCGTAATCGGCTCAACGATCTGATCGTCGCCGCCAACCAGATTCACGCCCTCCGTCAGCGGCTAGGGTCTTTCATCAAGCAAGCTCCAGAGGCGTCGCCAACGCTCGCGGCAGCACGCGACCTTGACGAGAAGGCCAGTGACATTGAAAACGCGATTTATGAACCCAACGACCTCGCTCCTGAAGACATCCACAACTACCCGGTAAAAATCCGCGTGAAGCTGATTGCCCTGCAGCATGCCGTCGACAGTGCGGATACCGGACCGACGCCCCAGTCCTACCAGGTCTTCCAGATGCTGGATCAGGAGCTGAGCGTCCAACTCGCGAAATGGAAAGGGCTCACGGAAAAAGACATTCCTGCGTTTGACCAGCTTGCGCCATCGGCTGGCCTGAGCAAGCTGAGCGTCGGGAAGGCCCGCGAATGACCCGCGATCAAGCTAGCTCGAACTAGTTCATTAGCGCACCATTCTGTCTTTGCTTGCTTGGTCCTACAGTTCGATTCCTTCAACTTATCGGCTGGAGACGAGGGCTCAAGCATTCGCTTGTGCTTTGTGTACTACTAGCGATAGTTTAGCGGCGAATTCTATCGAACCGGGGAGGTAGAGATGCACCGTGACGAGTGGTCGCCGAGAAAGCCGAATCGGGCAATGATCCTTGTAATGCTCATAGCGGGAATTGGCCTGCTCTGGCCAGCGCCGGGCGTCGCCCAAGGCCGCAGCGCCGGGCAAGATGAGATGGAAGGTGGCGCGAATCGACTTGGTGCGCTGCATTTTCGTGCGCTCGGGCCCGAGGGCAACCGGGTCGCGTCCATTATTGGCGAGCCGGGAAATCCTAACGTCGTTTACATCGGCGCTGCAGACGGCGGCATTTGGAAAACCTCCGATGCCGGCACGAACTGGACGCCGGTGTTTGACCGCGAAGACGTGTCCGCGGTGGGAGCGCTGGCCATGGCGCCGTCCGATCACGATGTGATCTGGGCGGGCACAGGAGAGCCGTGGCTGATCCGGCCGTATTATTCATTGGGCGACGGAATCTATAAATCGACCGACGCGGGCCGAAGCTGGCAGCACGTGGGCCTCGAGCAGACCGGACACATCGCGCGCATCCTCGTGGATCCCCACGATGCCAACATCGCTTTTGTTTGCGCGATAGGTCAGGCGTTTCGTCCGCAGCACGAGCGCGGCATCTTTCGCACGAGCGACGGAGGGAAAACTTGGCAGCAGGTTCTCTACGTCAACGACGATACGGGTTGTTCCGAAATGGCGATGGACCCGAGTGACTCCAACACCATTTACGCCGGGATGTGGCAGGTGGAGATTCACCGATGGAATTTGGACAGCGGCGGAACGGGCAGCGGCGTCTACGTCAGTCGCGACGGTGGAAACAACTGGGTCAAAATCAGCGGTCATGGATTGCCCGCCGCGGACCATCCGATTGGGAAAGTGGCGGTAGCAGTCGCCGCGAGCAATCCGAATCGCGTTTACGCTCTGCTGCAAGACACCACGCCGGGCCTGTATCGTTCCGACGATCGCGGTCGCTCGTGGACGCTAGTCAATCAATCGCACGTCACAACGGAGCGGTCGCCTTACTACACCCGATTTGCGGTTTCGCCTGACGATGAGAACCTGCTCTACTTTCTTTCGGTTGCGTTCAGCATGTCGCGCGACGGCGGCAACACCGTGTTTCAGCCGGGCGGGTTTGGCGGAGGCGGTGGCGGTGCAGAGGCCACAAGCGGCCCTCCCCCCGCAACCGGCCTTGAATCCGCAGGTGGCGATAATCACGACATCTGGATTGATCCTACGAACGCAAACCGCATACTCGTGGCGAATGACGCCGGGGTAAGCATCAGCAACAACCGCGGCGCGACGTATCAGCGCTTCCTGCTACCGATCTCGCAGACCTATCACGTAACCGCCGACAACGAGATTCCCTACAACGTCATGGGCAATATCCAGGACAAGTCGTCGTTTCGCGGCCCAAGCCGCACTCTTTCTGGTGGCTTTTTCGGGAACGGGATGTCTCTGGGCTACTGGACCGGCGCGGGTGGATGCGAAGACGGTTTCGCAGTGCCCGACCCTGTCGATTCGAATATTGTGTGGTCCGGCTGCGACAATGGCCGCATCGATCGCATCGACATGCGCAATGGCATGGCGCGAGATGTGTCCGCCTGGCCGATCACCAGCTACGGCTGGGCGCCGGCGAATATGAAATATCGCTGGGATTGGGTGACCCCGATTGCCATCTCGCCCCATGATCACAACCGCGTATATGTTGGTGCCCAAGTCGTGTTCATGACCACCGACGGTGGTCAATCGTGGAAGGTTATCAGTCCCGACCTCACCGCGGACAACAAAGACCATGAGCAGAACTCGGGCGGGATCACTTCGGATGACCTCGTGACCTATTCCGGCGCAACGATCTATTCCATCGCCGAATCGCCGGTTAAAGCCGGCGTTATATGGACCGGGAGTGATGACGGTCAAGTCAACGTCACGCAGGATGCCGGCGGCCACTGGAGCAACGTGACCAAGAACATTCCCGATCTGCCTGCTTGGGGAACCGTATGGAACGTCGAACCTTCGCACTTCGATGCCGGCACGGCGTATATCACGGTGAATCTGCAGCACGTCGGAATCTACGATGCTCGCGCATACAAAACGACAGATTACGGCGCAAGCTGGAGACTCATAAGCGACGCCGTGCCAAAAGGCATGAACAGCAGCGCGCACATTATTATCGAAGACCCGGTCCGCAAAGGCATGTTGTTCCTGGGTACGGACAACGCGCTCTATGTCACGTGGGACGATGGCGACCACTGGATGCGCCTGCGGAATAATTTGCCACCTGCGCCGGTGTACTGGTTGCAGGAGCAGCCCCGGTTCAACGACCTAGTCATCGCCACTCATGGACGCGGCGTGTGGATTCTCGACGACATCACTCCCCTTCGCGAATGGGACGCTGCTCAATCGAAAGACTTCCAACTGTTCAAGCCACGGCCCGCCTACCGCTTCCGGCACACCGACGACGCCCGCGAATCTGATGTTGGCGGGCACGTCAGCGGAGAAAATCCTCCCTACGGCGCAGACATCAACTTCTGGCTGAAGGCGCCGGTGCACGAAGCGGAGGTTACGTTTACGGGCGCGAACAACGAAACGATCCGCACGCTGAAGGTGGAGGGGCAGGCCGGACTGAATCGCGTATGGTGGGACCTGCGTTATGAACCCGGCTCGCCTGTGAAGATGCAGACCACCCCGTTCGACGCGCCGTGGGCCGAGCCGCATCACAATTACGCCGCGTACGGTACGCGAATACCGCCCGCCGGCCCGGTCGTGCCGCCAGGGAATTATACGGTCCACGTGAAAGCTGGCGGGAATGAAGGAACCGCCCAAATTACCGTACTGCCTGATCCGCACTCGCCGGGTACCGAACAATCGATCCGTGAGCAAGTGCAGTTTGCCCGCGCGGTGTTGGCGGAGGAGAACCAAGCGGCAGACATGATCAATCATCTGGAATGGACGCGGCGGCAAGTCGAGGATCTCGAAACCGTCCTGGGTGCCGATGCGCAGAAGAATGCAAGCGCGATACAGGCGGCCAAGGATTTCGAGGTCAGGGTCGTTGCGCTCGAGGGACAGCTGATTGACGTCCACAATACCGGCCGCAGCGAAGACGCTTTCCGGAATCCCGTCCAGCTCTACGAGCGCATCAGTTGGATGGTGGGGCCGATGGTTGGCACGCCCGGAAGCGGAAGCGGTGGTGGTGATCTTGCGCCGACTGCGCAACAAATCGCCGTGAACGATGAGTTCAAGCGACAGCTGGCGGAGATTCAGGCGGAGTTTAGGCAACTCGTCGAGAAGGACACAGGGGCGTTCAACGCGATGCTGAAGCAGAATCACGTGGTCGCCGCGATTGAACCATAGAGTCAGTGGCGGCGAATCAGCCCAGGCCGATGGAGCGAGCACAAAAGCCGGGATTTAGATCTCAAAGGATTCCTCTGGTCCCGGGAGTCGATCACCCTCGCGCGCAAACCACACGTAGAGCGTGGGAAGGATGAAAACACTCATCGCCAGATTCACGATAAGGCCTCCGACAATGACGATGGCGAATGGACGCTGAGAGTCCGAA
The DNA here is from genome assembly GCA_030037775.1 of Candidatus Acidiferrales bacterium. GTDB lineage: Bacteria > Acidobacteriota > Terriglobia > Acidiferrales > UBA7541 > DAHUXN01. The sequence goes on along the minus strand of JASHQB010000158.1, from coordinate 46,516 downwards.
CCGATGGCGTGAGACATCGCTGCGGGCAGCAAGCCTAGCGTGGCCACGAGCATGGTCATCATAATTGGCCGAAGCCTCAGGACGGCACCCTCCACGGCAGAGTCTTCGATGGGATGGCCTGCGGCACGCAACTGATTGATGTATTCAAGCATGATGACGCCCGTTTGTACCGAGACACCGAAAAGCGCCAGGAAGCCGACGCCCGAGGAAACGCTGAAGTTCGTGCCTGTGACCAGCAGCGCGAGCAGCCCGCCGATGCTGGCCATGGCCACCGTGGCCAGGATGAGCACAGCCCACTTCAACGACCGGTACATCGCATACAGAATGATGAAGATCACCAATACGGTAATGGGCACGATGATGGCCATCCGCTTCTCTGCACGCACTTCGCCCTGGTATTCACCTTCCCAGCCGATGTGGTAGCCGCGCGGCAGCTTCACCTGGGCATTCACTCTTGCTATAGCTTCTCTCACAGCATCCCCCAGCGCCCGGCCGCGTACGCTGTACTTGATGGCCACGTAGCGCTGGTTGTTCTCGCGGTAGATCTCCGAACCTTCATCCGCTTCGCGAATGGCGCACAGCTGGGCGAGCGAAACGCGCTCGCCACTTGGCGCCAGTAGGCGAATGTTGCGAATGGCTTCTTCCGTGTCCCGGTACCGTGGCAGATAGCGCAGCGTCAGGTTGTAAACTTCCTCGCCCCGGAGCACCTGGGTCAATGCCGTACCTCCGACGGCAGTCTGCACCGCATCCTGGACATCGGCCACGTTGATGCCCCAACGAGCCGCCTTCTGCCGGTCCACCTGAATATCCAGGTCGGGCTGTCCGGTGACTTGGAAAACTCCCAGGTCCGTGATCCCCTGCACGCGGCTCATAATGCTGTCTATCTGACCGGCAAGGGCCTCGAGCTTGTGCAGGTCGCTCCCGTAGACTTTGGTGGCTAGTTCTCCTTTCACTCCGCTGACGGCCTCCTCCATATTGTCTTCAATAGGCTGCGAGAAACCCCAGATGACCGTAGGGAACCGTTTCTGCAACTCGTAGTTCATGGAGGCAATCAGATTGTCCTTGTCTCTACGGAACACCGGACGCCATTCCTTTGCCGGTTTCAAGCCAACGAAATACTCTGTATTGAAGAATCCGGTGTGGTCGGTGCCGTCATCGGGGCGGCCAGTCTGACTGGTGCATTCGGTCGCTTCGGGAAAAGAGCAGAGAATCAGTCGGGCTTGGTCGGCAATGGCGATACTCTCTGTCGGCCCGATGCTCTGATTGAGCGTACCCCGGACCCACAGCGCGCCTTCGTCGAGATGCGGCAGAAACTCGGAGCCCATCACGCCCCCGAAGGCAAGGTAGATCGCCAAAAACAGACCGACTACGCCTACCCCGACGGTAAGGCCGCGATGACGAATCGCCCAGCGAACGCAGCGGCGATAATGTACGCGCAGGAACTCCATTGCCGGATTCTCCCATTCCTTCGCACCGTTGCTGAAGATTAAGCTGGAAAGAACGGGCGCGAGGACGATGGAAAAGAACAGGGCGCCCAGCAGGGCGAAAGCAACTGTCCACGCCATAGGGCGGAAGAGGCGCCCTTCTACTGCCTGCAGTGTGAAAATAGGCAGGTACGCTGTGATGATGATCGCGATGGCGTAGAAGACCGGACGCTGCACCTCGTGTGCAGCATCCGCGATGCGCGTTTGCGTGGGACGCGAATTCTCACCGTTCCTGGCCGAAAGGCGACGGACGATGTTCTCCACCATGACCACCGCTCCGTCCACGACCATGCCGAAATCGAGCGCGCCTATCGAAAGAAGGTTGGCGGGAATCTGCTTCAGGTCCAGGCAGATGGCCGCGAATAGCAATGAGAACGGGATGGTCAGAGCCACGATCAGCGCGCCGCGCACATTACCAAGCAAGAGCAACAGGACGATGACGACCAGAACGATGCCCTCGCTGAGGTTGTGCAGAACCGTGTGCGTTGTCAGGTGAAGCAGATCGCTGCGATCGATAAAGGGATGGACGGTGACACCTTTCGGCAGAATCTGCGTGTTCAGTTCGTCGACCATCTTGTTGATCCCATTGAGCGTCGGCTGAGCATCCGCGCCCTTCTGCAGGACGAGAATGCCGGATACTACGTCGTTGTTATCGATTAGCTTTCCGTCCTCGCGACGGTAGGCATCGCCGAACTGGCCGAGACGGATCGTGGGCCCCTGCTCGACGACGCCCAGATCTTTGACCCGAATCGGCGTTCCACCTTTCATAGTCACGACCGTGTTGCCGATGTCCTGAATGTCGCGCACCAGGCCGACTTCGCGCACGTTGATCTGCTGCTCGCCTGCTTGAATGAAGCTGCCGCCGCCATTCACATTGTTGTTTGTGAGCTGCTGTTCCACTTGGGCCAGGCTCAGCCCGTAATCGACCAGTTTGTCCGGATCGAGGCGAACCTGATACTCACGCGTTGGACCGCCGAAAGGGTTCGTATCCACCACGCCGGGAACCGATTTTAGGTACTTTTGCACCACCCAGGTATCAAGGGACTTCAAGTTCATCACGTCGTATTCTGGGTTGCTGCTGCGGAGGACATAGAAATAGATCTGGCCGACGGGGCTCCAGTCAGTCCCCATCTGCGGAACTACTCCGGGCGGCAGTGTTACCTGGGAAAGCCGCTCCAGCACGCGTTCGCGGTTCTCGAAGTCCGTGGTCTCGTCGCTGAAGACGAGCTCGACCGTCGACAGACCAAAGATAGACCACGAACGCACGTGTGCCACACCGGGAACGCCGTTCATCACGATTTCCAGCGGAATAGTGACCTGCTGCTCGATCTGCTCCGCGGAAATTCCTGGCCATTGCGCGATGATATCGACGTAGTTGTTGGCCACGTCCGGGTAAGCCTCGACCGGCAGCCGCTTGAACGACACAATGCCCCAGGCGAATAGCAGAATGCCGAAGGCCAGCACCAGGAATTTGTTCTGGAGCGCGAAGTCGACGATCTTGCGGATCATTGCGACTCCAGCACCGATTCCAGTTGCAGAATGCTCCTCACCACCTTCTGCCCGGGCGCGATGCCGGAGAGAATTTCCTGATTGCCGCCGGCCAGCATGTCGCCGGCGTGCACGGCGATGCGCCGGAAGTGGTCGCCGCCAGCGGGCACGTAGACCCAGTCCTGATCGTGCAGGTGCAGGATCGCGTCCGCCGGCACGGTCGCGTGGACTTCCTTCGTCCGCCCGACCAGCGTCGCCGTCACGAACATTCCCAGCCGCAGCATGCCCGGATTCGGCACGTCGATGCGCACTTTGGCAGTGCGAATTGTTGGGTCCAGCACCGGCCCAATATCGCTCACACGGCCCGTGAGCACCTTGTCGGGATAGGCGTTCGGGCTGATCTTCGCTTCCTGACCGAGCTGCACCAGCGGCAGATCGTTCTCGTAGACGTCGCAGATGACCCACACGTGCGACAAATTGGCAATCGTGAACGCAGTGGCTGAACCGGAGTACGTCACGCCTGCTGCCGCGGCATTGGTGACATTCTGTGCCACAATCACGCCGGAAATCGGCGCGTAGACGCTCACGATGTCCGAAGGATGGTTCTTATCGACGCCCAGTGTGCTCAACTGGCGGTTCGCCGCATCGAGATCTGCCTTCGCGTCATCTTCGGCATCTTGAGCCTGCTCCAGCAGGCCCTGAGCGAGGGCACCGTGGCTGTAAAGATCTTTCGCCCGCACGTATGCCTTATTGGCAAGCAACTCGTCATTCGTGGCCTTCAAGTACGTGTCGAAGGCGTTGGTGGCGTCAGGGCTTTGGACCTCCATCATCAACTGACCCTTAGACACGTTTTGATCCAGCGTTACGCGAACATCCACCACGCGGCCGCTGGCGAGCGAAATCACTGGAATTTCCTGATTGGTGTCGGGAAAGACGGAGCCGGTAACGCTGAGCCTGTGCGGGGCCTCGATTCTTCCCGCAGTTGCGAGAGGAAACTCGTTGGGATGCTCGACCGTAACCACATCTGCGTTGCCCGATTGCTCCACCTGGGGTGTGGGGGCCGCGCCTGAAGCGGGATCGAATTCGCCGCCGCAGCTTCCACAAGCCAGTGTCGCCGTAATGGCCAGAGCAAGTAGTTCGAATCTCGTGAATCTCATGAAATTGACCTCGTGCCTCATTCCTTGATTTCAGTTGACGGGTGGCGCCCGCTCCTTGGAGTGCGCAGCACGCCGAAGGATGCGGACATGGCCCCACAATCGATGGTTTCGTTCGCTCAACCAACCGTGAACGACTAAAGGGCATACCTTTATGGATTGAAGCGCTGAGCGTTCAGGCGTGGAAGACTTCAAAGGGCGGAGCGCGTCCCGCGTAGGACAGTTCAGAGGTGCTCACGACCAAGCCCAAGGTTGAAGCAGGAATCGGGCCGGTCAATGATCGGACGTAAGGCAGCTCTACCGCTTCCGAAAAGCTGCCATCTTGCGATTTCGGAGGAACGCCAACATTCTCCGCTAGCCGGCTCGATATGGAACCCCAGCTTTTATCGAACTGCCTGAATGCTCCCAGGAACGCACCTGGTTCGGCGCGCGAAAAACTGCCGTGGCCATTATTCAGAAGTACCGCCACGGGTTGCCTGGACCATGCGGTGAAGAGGACTAAATCAACAGCGTGATCTCCATTGACATCGCGAGCCTCCACGACGAGGCCGCCCGGAGGCCCGAAAACATGGATCGATTGCGGTCCGGCTGCGGAGAGTTGAAGCTGAATCCAGTAGCTACCAGCTGCGGAGCAATCTCGACAAGTTTGAAGAGTAGCAAGATCGGGGCGATGATCCCCGTCGAAATCGGCGATCGCGAACTCTAGGCCTGGTCCGGCCAAAGCGGAAGGTGCATGCTGAAGTCCGTCAACCCGGTTGGCGCAAAGGCCGCCGCGTGCGAACGCCAAAAACAAGCAGCTCCAAAACGCCAAATCGCGCAAGAGCCGACGATTAGTCCTTGGCCCCAGGTAGCCACCCCGATTGCGCATGATTTCGCTCATGACTTGCGCTTTCCATTTACAAACAACCTATTATCTCGCAGCGCCCTCAGAACTTAAACAAGAGTTTGTTCGTGCATTGCAATGGCGTACTTCGCCGATCGGGGAGCAGCCGGCCAAGAGATGGCTGACACGGGAGTGCTTCAGACTGTGAACCGACTTCGAAATGCGACGCGGCGGATTCAGGCTGCGATTGCGCGTCGATCGGGCGCGAGAGTGTTTGTTACTGTAAGTTGAAAATATACGGAAGGGGATCCAACAGGGCCAGCCCTGCGAATGCCGTGAAGAGCCCCGCATCGAAGCTGTCTCCCGACAATGAGTCGGATATGACTTGTTTCATCGTCTCGACGTCAGCCAAGGGAGGGCAAGGGATTGAACGACAGCTTCCATGCTCTTCCTCAGATCAACACGGCTCCCGACGGTACGAATGCCGCCATTTGAGGCAACGAAATGAAATTAGGACACTACCCACGTTTGATACGAATTCGCCGAGGAAGATTCTAAAGGCGTTCTGCGCGCCTTCGGTCTCCGCTGTAGGGTTGAACACAGCGGCGAAGGCTCAAAGACTCTTGTAACCAAGGACACAAAGCGAGGCGGGACCCGTCTCCTTTGAGGGTGCAGACACTACCGTTTGACTTGTTTCCAGTCGCTCGGCATAATCGCCGTGCGGGTGTTGGAGTTCGCCTTGAATCGCCCCCAAGAAAGGGGGCAGATGACTCCTACGAGGGTTGGTTTGTTGCGGAGGAGTTGTCTGCTTTCTTTCATCCCCCAGCAGTACTGCCCTCACCAATACAACGGAGGCGGATTGGATTCGTAGCTTCGCCAGGAAGTGCCACGATGGCTTTGAGAGGTCGTTGTTGGCCTGTTCTGATCGGAGCCGCGTTCAAGCCTCACAAGGGCATGGTCTTTCACAGCATACTGTTCGAGAAAGCGAGCGGCGAGGTGGACGTCGATAAATCGGAACCACCTGCCTTCTTCCACGATTTGCATATCGATCAACTCATAGCCAGGATTACGGTCGGCTATGAGGAATATGCGCTCGCGCCGTTTTACTATACGTGCCTCAGCGACCTCGATGCGATTGCCTATCGCCAGGAGATCATGGAGGAGCTGACTGGCCAAGTTGTGATGCAGGCGATTCGACCTTTCTCCGCAAAAATGCACACCATGCGTCGGCGGCTCGAACAGGCGAAGAGGCTCGACTACAAGCATACGAAGGAGCGGCTTTTTCTAGAAGCTGTTGAGGTCTATTGCGAAGCGGTCGAGCGCCTGTCGGCGGACTTGGATGCGCTCGATCTGCAATCGCGGGGTCTGCGCGCGCTCCGTGAGTATCTCCGAGAGTACGTTGCCTCGGCTTCCTTCCAGAATCGGAAAGCAGAAACCGAAAAACTGAAACGAGACCTGTCGGCCATTCGATACTGCCTGGTCATCAACGGCAGCAGCGTGACGGTTCGCCACTACGATGGAGAGACCGATTACAGCGCCACCATCGAAGAGACCTTCGAGAAATTCAGGCGTGCTTCGGCGAACCGTTACCAGCTCGAAGTCCGGGATTGGGAGGGGATGAACCATGTCGAAGCGGAAATACAGAAGGGAATCGCCCTATTGCATCCGGAACTGTTCTGCTCGCTGGAGGCTTTCGGCGTGTCACACGCGAACTACTTGGACCAAAAGATTTCTCGGTTCGAGCGCGAAGTGCAGTTCTACATTGCCTACCTGACGTACCTGGAAAAATTCCGGCGGGCCGGGCTGAGTTTCTGCCGGCCAGATCTCTCGCAGACGTCCAAGGAGGTGAGTGCAGACAAAACCTTCGACCTCGCGCTCGCGGGCAAACTTATCGACACGAAAGCTACCGTTGTCTGCAACGATTTTTTTCTCCACGATACGGAGCGCATCTTCATTGTTTCCGGCCCGAATCAGGGCGGCAAGACAACGTTCGCGCGCACGTTTGGCGAGCTTCATTACCTAGCTGGCCTGGGTTGTCTGGTACCGGGCGAAAGAGCCAAACTCTTTCTCTTCGATCATCTGTTCACGCATTTCGAGCGGGAGGAAGACATCTCAAACCTGCGCGGCAAACTCCAGGATGACCTGGTTCGGGTCCACCAGATACTGGAGCAGGCCACTCCCAACAGCCTGATCGTGATGAATGAGATCTTCTCTTCAACCACGCTCAAGGACGCGGTCTATTTGAGCAAGAAAATCGTGGCCAGGATCTCAGCATTGGACCTGCTCGCCGTCTGCGTCACATTCCTCGATGAACTTGCGTCATTCAACGAAAAAACGGTCAGCGTGGTTAGCGTCGTGGACCCGAATGACCCGGCGGTCCGGACTTACAAGCTCGAACGAAGGCCCGCGGACGGACTGGCCTATGCACTTGCGATCGCGCAGAAGTATCAAGTGACTTACACCTCGCTGAAGGAGCGCATCAGGGCATGAAGGCATTCCTGATGCATAGAGAGAGGGACTTCGATCCGGAAGGGGCCATGCCGTGGAACGAGCGGTCTCTGGCGCAGGATCTCGAACTCGATACTTTGCTGGGCGCGATGGCTGGCGATGATGAGTACCTGCTCGAGGTCGTGCGGAAAGCCGTGCTGTCCGGGCTATACAACAACGTGGACGTGATCCTCTATCGCCAGGCGGCGATGAACGATTGCCTGAAAAATCCAGCGGTGGTGCGAGGGTTGTACGACCTCATGGTCGATGTCCTCACCGTGACGAAGAAGCATTGGTGGGGAATCTCGAGCCACTATCCATCGTCGATGTTGTATAGCTCCATCGCTTTGCTGGAATCCTCCCTGGAAACGTTCCGGATGCTACGGGCAGTTGCCGAGGAGCAGGCGGGGAACTTCGAATCGGAGGCCTTCACCGCTCTGTTCGCCATGCTGCGAAAGGAACTGGGTGAGGACTATTTGGGGACGGTCCAGCATCATCTGGCCGGCCTGAAGTTCCGGAAAGGCGTAATGCTCAGTGCAGAGCTGGGCGAGTACAACGAGGGCACGAACTACGTCTTGCGTCAGCCTTCCGGTAAAGGCGTGAATTGGCTGCAGCGGATGCTGGGGAAGGGCCCCCGTGTTTACAATTTTCGGCTGGCGGATCGGGACACGGCGGGGCCACGCATCTTGTCGGATATGCAACATCGGGCGACCAGCCGGGTGGCCATTGCGCTTGCACGCTCCGGCGATCACGTCTTGAGTTTTTTTCGGATGCTGCGAATGGAGTTGGCCTTCTACGTGGGTTGCCTCAATCTGTACGACCGACTGGCGTCCAAAGGGGAGCGCGTATGTTTTCCTCTTCCGGTGCCCGCCGGGGAGCGAAAGCATCGCTTTAGCGGTTTGTATGATGTAAGTCTTTCCTTGCGTTTGGAGGGGAAGGTCGTGAGTAACACGGGTGACACCGAGGGCAAGAATCTGTGGGTGATCACGGGCGCGAATCAAGGCGGCAAGTCGAGCTTCCTGCGCAGCATCGGTCTGGCCCAGCTCATGATGCAGTGCGGTATGTTCGTGTGCGCCGACTCGCTCGAGGCTGAGATCTGCCCTTCCTTATCGACTCATTACAAGCGCGAAGAGGATGTCAGCATGAAGAGCGGGAAGTTTGACGAAGAGATCGCCAGGATGAGCGAGATCGTCGACCATCTGGTACCGAATTCGATGGTGCTCTTCAACGAATCCTTTGCCGCGACGAACGAGCGCGAGGGCTCGGAGATTGCGGGGCAGATTGTCCGAGCTTTGCTGGAAAGACGCATGAAGGTCTTCTATGTAACTCATCTCTTCGAATTCGCCCACGCCTTCTTCGATGAAAAGCGCGAAGACTGTATTTTTTGGCGCGCCGAAAGAAAACCCGATGGAACGCGGACCTTCAGGATGCTGGAAGGCGAACCGCTCGAAACCAGTTATGGCGAAGACCTCTATCGACAGATATTCGATGCCCGCCCGCATTTCGAGAGGGGCCAATCGGAGAGCGTGAAGTCGCCCGTTGCAACCTAGCGCGGTCGGTGGAGATGGAAGGTTAGCCATCACGTCGGCGGATCTCAACCTCGGGATTTCGGCCCGCCTCCGCGCTGCATATGATTGGCGAGTTCCCGGCGAATGTAAGGGCGCACGCGAGCGGGGACGGACGAGGACTCGGCCAGTATCCGCAAGTCGGTGGTTGAAATGCTTGGCAAGAAGGAGATGACGCGTGAGAGTGGCGCTTCGGAATTACGTATCAGTGCCAAGCGCACGCTGTAGTGCTGCGACCAGCGTCCGCTTTCCGCGATAGCGGTGACCACACGAGCCGGCACGCTGATTCTGGCGAGCGCCCTGAGAACTTGGCCTTCGTTGAGGAATGGGCTATCCAAGACAATGGGCAGAATGTCGGGTTGCCCGTCGGCCAGGAGCGCTCCGGTAATTCGTATGGTGCCGCGTCGAGCGAGAATCATCTTCTGGGCCGAAGGCAGTTGGGGAAGGCGGGCGAGAACAAGTTCCTCGGCCAGGTGCTTCATGGGGGGCGCTCCCGAAGGGAGCAGAACCAACTGGACGAGATCGACGGTATGAAGCTCGCGGACCAGGCGCAGGCCGAGCGTGAATGGCACATGGGGATGCCAGGCAAGGCTTCGCCGAACGCGATAGCTGGACATCCATTGATTGCGGTTCGCGACCTCTTCGAGCAATGCCGTCGAAAGTTCCTTGCGCCCGAGCAAAAGGCAAAGATGATTCTCCTCGAAGTGGGGATTGTCCAGCAGGCCTAGAATGATCTCCGGGCGAACATCGTGGAGGAGAGTGCCGATTTGTTCCTGGGTCGCAGTTCTCGCAGTTTCCCGGTCGATCTGTACTGTGGCGTCCATGTCTCGAGGGCCGTTACTTCGCTCTATGGCCGGTGCCTGAGGAAATATTGGGACACAACGTCACGGCGCGGCAAAGCTTGGCGGACGGCGTTGCGTATTGGTTACTGTGCGGGACTATGGAGATGAGTGATTCCCCCCAAAAAGAATTTCATCGCAACGCGAACCAACTTGCGGAATGATATGTGTTGTGGTTGAATGAACATGGCAAAGGAGTTTGCCTCCCCGAATGCTTCTCGGGGAAAAACGCCGAATTCTAACGGCTGATGACTCCTCCCAATTTCTGAGCAGGGTTTATCCTGCGCGAGGATTGATATGGGAGGAGTGAGCAAGAGTACTGAGCAGCCCGGGCGCGAAAGAGGCAGCGTTTTGGTCGCGTTCACCGCGCCTCGCCGGAATCCCCCTTCCCCTGTTATTCACTATCCCGAGGGTACATGTGCTCTCGTCGATTGTGGTCATGATTTCGCCCCCTTGGCCAACGGACACGTCCCTGTGGGAGGTATGTCGTGACAAGAACGATTCTCTACAACCTGATTCAGATTCTCTTTGTCCTCGTTTTCGCTCCGCTCTATTCCGGCGTTCTTTCCCGATTCAAGGAGATTGTGCAAAGCAAGCGTGGGCCGAGCATTTTCCAGCCCTACCGCGACCTTTGGAAGTTGTTCCACAAAGACGAAGTGATTTCCTCGGAAACGACCTGGATTTTCCGCATCACGCCGTACCTGGTGTTCATTACGCCTATTTTCGTCACCGTGCTGATACCGGTTCTTACCGATTACCCTCTGGCCTTTGCCTTCATGGGGGACATGCTTGCCGGGGGTTTCTTCCTGGGCTTGGCGGGATTCTTTGCCGCGCTGGCGGCGGTGGACACGGGAAATCCTTACGGCCCGATGGGAGCGAGCCGGACGCGCATGGTGGGGTTTCTTGCGGAGCCGGTGTTCATGATCGTGTTTTTTACGGTGTCTTTTGTTGCGCAATCGACAATTCCGTACATTGTGCAGCAACAGTGGGTCGAAAACGTGAGTGCTTTTTTTTCACCGGCGCACATGCTGCTTCTTGCCGCGTTTCTGATGCTCATTCTGGCCGAGGGAGGCCGGATCCCCGTTGACAACCCCACCGGCCACTTTGAACTGGCCATGATTGACGAATCAAAAGCGCTGGAATTCTCCGGCCGGGGCGCGGCTTTCATGAAGTGGGGCGGCCAGATGAAGTTCCTGGTCTTGGCCTGCATTTTCCTGAACGTCTTATTGGCGCCCTGGGGCCTCGCCCACGGCCGGGAGATAATCCAGATCCTTGTCGCCGTGCCGTTGATTCTGATCAAGGTTCTACTGTTTGCGATCGTCCTGGTGAGCATTGAAACTTCGCTTGCAAAACTGCGGTTGTTTCGCATCAGCGAATTCCTCGGAGCGGCTTTCATCACATCCGTGACGGCCATGATCGTAAGCATCTTTTTCGCGTCATAGGAGGGGACTCGCTGATGCCTTCTCAAATGTCGGCACCGGAGGCTCTCAATACGCTCAGCGCCGGTTTTGTCTTACTCTCCGCTTTCGCGATGGTTGCGACGAGGCAGGTGCAGGGTGTGGTCCGTTACTTCATTGTGCAATCCCTGCTGCTGTCCGCATCGTGTTTCCTGCTGGGATATGCCCAGCATTCCATGCACCTTTATGCGCTCGGGGCCATTACGATCGTTGCCAAAGTCCTGGTGATTCCCTGGGTCCTCAAGCGGACGTTGGCTCGGGAGCTGTACGTACGACGTGAGATTGAGCAGGTGTTCAATATTCCCGCCTCCCTGCTTTGGGCTTTGTTGCTTGCCATTTTTTCTGTCGTGCTAGTCGGGCCGATCACGAGCGCCACGCCCGATCGTGTTGTCCAGATCAACGTGCCGATCGGACTCGCCGGCGTCCTGATTGGCGCCTTTTCCCTCATGGTGCGGCGCGAAGCTGTTCCGCAGTTGATCGGAATCCTGGCGATGGAGAACGGCGCCTTCTTCGCCGGCATCGCGATCGCGGCCGAGCTTCCGCTGATTGCCGAACTGACGGTGGCCTTTAACGTGATTCTGATCACGGTGATCATCGGGCTGCTCACCCAAGACATCAAGGAGACCATCGGGACGACGGAAACGGGCACTTTGCGAGGGTTGAAGGAGGAGCCCACATCATGGCGCTGATGGGTGTCGTCCTGCTGCCTTTGGTCGCAGCTTTTCTTTGTTGGGTTCCTCCGTTTCGCAGAGCCGCATGGGCCATCAGCGTGGTGTGTTTGTTCCTTGACCTGATCCTGGCTTTGGTGGTGGCCAGCCAGGTCATTGCCCATTCTTACGTCACCGCCATCCCCAGATGGGTGGGCGCGGACGGCCTGTCTGCGCTGATGCTCGTGTTGGTGAGCTTCGTGTGTGCCATGGCCGCACTCTTTGCGGGCGACTATATGCATCACAACAAAGCCCAGGCGCATCGCGCCTGGTGGTTCTACTGCGATTCGAACCTGTTCGCTTTTGCGCTCATCGCAACACCTGCCATGTCAGATCCGAATCTTGTCTGGGTCGGAGTTGAACTGATCACTTTATTCGCGATTCTCCTGGTGGCCTTTGAGAGGACGGCCACGGCGCTTGAAGCGGCGTGGAAGTACGCCATGCTCACCATGATCGGCGCCCCGATCTCTTTGCTGGGATTCCTTTTTCTGTTCTGGGCCTATCGCAGCACGGGAGCGCTTGCGCCTGAGACGTGGCTGGCACTCAGCGCGCACGCGACTTCCATGCCGCCAGCGCTTTTGCGGTTGGCGTTCCTCCTGGTCTTCGTGGGTTTCGGTGCAAAAGTGGGTTTGGCTCCGATGCACACTTGGCTGCCGGACGCCCACAGCCAGGCGCCGTCCCCTGCCTGCGCGGTACTTTCGGGAGTGAAGACATCAGTCCCGCTTTACGCGATCCTCAGGCTTCTGGGCATTCTCCTCGCATCGCCCACGGCGAGAATGGGCTACTGGATGGTGGTGATTGGATTGCTGTCAGTTGCCATTGCCGCCTTCCTCTTGCTGCAGGTGAGGGAATACAAGCGGATGTTCGCGTATTCCACCGTCGAGCACATGGGCATCATCCTGACAGCGGCTGGGTTGGCAACGCGTGCATCTGACTTCGGGGCAGTGTCCCAGATGCTCAACCACTCGATCACCAAATCCCTCTGTTTCTATGTAGCGGGCACGATTCTGATCACGCTGGAAACGCGGGAGATCAAATCGATCCGCGGCTTGTTGCGGATTTCCCCGTTCGAGGGCGTAGCGTTGCTGTTCTGTTCTCTGGCCATTGCTGGTGCTCCGCCGTTCCCGATCTTCTTGAGCGAGTTTTCGATTCTCGGTTCAGGGGTGCAGGCCGGGCATCCTTTGGTCGTCACGATCCTCGCGACGCTGATCGTCATCGCGTTCGTGGGTCTTATGATGCACGTGAATGGCATGGTCTTTGGCAAGCCAGTAGGTCCAGTCACGCGGGTTAAAATACCGCTGACGTGCCGTCTGGCAATTATAGGGGCGGCGCTACCCGTGGCCGTCCTCGGCGTCTACATTCCGGCACCGCTGTATCACCTGCTGAATCTCGCGGCGCAGCAATTAGGAGGTCGCTGACATGACCGCGATGGGATCGTCGCAGCTCACGCCACTTCAACGGATCGAACTTGAGGCAGTGGCGGCAGCCGTGCAAGCGCAGTTCGGATCGGGCATCTCGGTAGAGCGCGGAAGTCGTGGAGTGGCTCTTGCGATCCGCCTGAACGAAGCGAATGTTTTGGCTGCCCTGTCGAAGGCTCTGTTCTGGGATATCGGATGCTCATTTGGCGGCCTGATTGTCGAGGAGCTCTCCGATCGGTGGCGGCTGTCCTATCTCTTCCTCGCGAGCGGTTCCGGCTGGATCGAGGTGGTTTTGGAGGTTCCGGCGGCAGTGCAGGCCGTTCCCAGTATCAGCGCCGAAGTTCATGCCGCTGACTGGTTCGAGCGTGAAACTGAAGATCTGTTCGGCCTCCGCTTTGAGGGCCATCCTCGTCTCGGCGACTTCATCCTGCACGATCAGATCTGGCCGGAGGGCGTGGCCCCGCACAGGAAGCCGCAACGAAGGTCGGTGAACGTACACCAGATGCATTTTCGCCGCCGGCCAAATCCGGATTGGCGGCCCTTGCTGGTGGTGCAAGATCCGGGTTCTTTTGCGATGCCCGTGGGACCGGTCTACGAAGGAGGGATTGGGGAGTCCCTGCACTTCATGCTGGAAACTGTCGGCGAGGACGTTCTACGGGCTGTGCCCCGGCTGTTTTACAAATTCCGCGCCGTCGAAAAAATCGCCGAGGGACAGCAGGTCTCGGACGTTCTGTTGCTGGCCGAGCGGTTTGCGGCTACGTCTTCTTTCGCGCATTCCCTCGCTTTCTCGCTGGCGGTGGAAAGAATCTGCGCGCTTGAGGTCCCTAAGCGCGCGGCGAACTTGCGCGTGCTGCTTGCCGAATTAGAGCGGCTCCGGCACCACGCCGGAGCAATTACCGGCATATGCGAATCCACGGCGCTGGCCGTGGCGGCCTCCCAGGCGGCGATTATCGAGGAGCGCCTCCTGCGGGCTTCGTGCGAATTTGCGGGACACCGCTACCTGTTCGGATTGAATACGCCCGGAGGGTTGCGGAGGGACTTCGTGAGCAGGGATTTCGAGAATCTAACTGGCGCCGTCGATCGCGCGGTCGAAGACCTGCACGTCCTCGAGGACCGCCTTCACTTCACGAGCAGCTTCCTGGACAGGCTGGAGGATGTGGGAGTGGTAGATCCCAGCAAGGCGCGGGACCTGAATCTCGTCGGTCCCGTGGGCCGGGCGTCCGGCCGCGGCCATGACTTGCGGCGGGAGTGTCCGTATGGTGGCTACGACGGCTACACGTTCGAGACGCCGCGCGAAGCCGAGGGCGATGGTTACGCGCGGCTTCGCGTGCTTTTTCAGGAGGGCTATGCGTCGGCAGGCCTAATTCATCAGGCGGTCGAGCGGATGGAACCGGGGCCGGTCGCTGCTCCGTGCGATTCCTTCGTTGCCGGCGCGGCCCTCGGCTGGGCCGAGGCGCCGATTGGATCTGCGTTGCATTGGATAAGGCTCGATGGCTCAGGGGTTGTAGAACGTTACCGGGCCATTACGGCTTCTTTCAACAACTGGTTGGGTTTTCACGCGGCGGTTGAAGATTTCGCCTTCCAGGATTTTCCGATCATTCTGGCCACGTTCGGGCTTTCGGCAACCGAGTGTGATCGCTGACGGCAGGAGATTCGCATGAGTTTCTGGTTCTGGCACGGCCTGAAAAAAGGAGTTCGCAGCACGCACTATCCGCGCGAGTTTGAGTCCGCGGCTGGTGTCTCGCCCGGCAGGCCGGTGGCCACGGAGTTCGATTCGGCGGCGGAGGCGGTCGTGGCGGCTGCGAACTGCCCGGCGGACGCAATCGTTGCCCGCGGCAGCGCCGCTGAGGTAAAGCTGGAGCGCTGTATTTATTGCCAGCACTGCCACTATGGGAATTCGCATTTGCTGGAGTGGCATTCCGATTACGAGTGGACCATGGCCGTGCCGGGCCGAGGAAAATACCAGCCGCTCCCGACCGCTTATCATCGCTCGTTGCATGTGATCGTGGTTGACGCCGGCGACTGTGGAGCCTGCCTTCACGAGGTCAAGCAGCTGAACAATCCGCTTTACAACATGCACCGCCTCGGAATCTTCCTGACGGCAACGCCTCGGGCCGCCGACGTGCTGCTGGTCGTTGGTCCGGTCAGTGAAAACATGCGGGTTCCGCTGTTAAAGACTTACGAGGCCATGCCCGCTCCCAAACGCATCCTGGCCGTAGGTGCCTGCGCCATCAACGGCGGGGTGTTCGGGCGCACGTTCATGTCAGCAGGGGGGGTAGCCTCAGTCCTTCCGGTGGACCTCCTCGTCCCCGGCGATCCTCCGCCGCCGCTGGCCATCCTTCACGGGTTGTTGGCGGTCACCGGGCGTAAGAGTCCGGTGCTGCAGGCCGCCAGTTCCGAGGGGAATTCTTAATGATCGACCCGTGGATCGGCGGAGCGCTCGCGCTGTTCTTCATTCTGTGCGCTTGCGGGGTCGTGCTGACGGCGGCGACGCGTGGTGTCTATCCCCTGCGAGCACTGCTTGTTTTTAGTTCGGCCTGTTCTGTCTTGATGATGTTCGCCTCGGCTGCGGCGCTGGCCAGCGGCCACAGTTTTGCGATCGACCTTTGGAGTCTCGAGGGTTGGGGCAGGTTCTCGATCCGCTTGGACATGCTGTCAGCGATTTTTCTCTTCGCTGCCGGGTTGGTCTATCTTCCTGCGTCCCTCTTCGTCAGGAACCTCGTGGAGGTTCGCTTCCGCGGCCGCTATCCCATGCGACGATATGGCGTGCTTCATTTTGCCCTGATGGCTTCCGTGGTGCTTATTCTGGTGGCAAACGATGCGCCGCTGTTCTTGATTAGCTGGGAATGCATGTCGGTCCTTTGTTATTTCCTGGTGAACTATGAGCAGAGTGCCCGCACGGACATTCGTGCCGGATACATCATGCTGGTCATGAGCGAAGCCGGATTCCTGGCGGCTCTGGTGGCCTTCCTCATCCTCGGGAGGGGAACGCCAGACTGGTCGTTTTCCTCCCTGGCGGGGATGGCCCAGCATCTTTCGGGCAGCGCCGTGTGGGGAGTCTTCCTGCTCGGATTTCTGGGCTTCGGCGTGAAAGCGGGGCTGGTGCCCGTGAATTTCTGGCTGCCTCGAAGTTATACGGCCGCTCCCGCCGTTTTCGTCCCCGTATTCGCCGGCGTCACGCTCAACCTGGGTTTCTATGGCATCCTGCGATTGGACGCCCAGCTGATGTCGAATCACAGCGTGGGAACGGGCTTGTTTGCGCTGGTCACGGGAAGCATCACGGCACTGGTCGGCATCCTGTATGCCACGACAGAGAATGACCTCAAGAAGATGCTCGCGCACAGTTCGATTGAAAATGCCGGCATCATTGTTGCCGCCGTGGGAGCTTCGCTCGTCTTCCACGCCTCTGGCCATGCCGTGGCGGCCGCGATCGCTCTTACGGCGGCGCTCTATCACATGGTGAACCATTCCGTCTACAAGACGCTTCTATTTCAGGGTGTCGGGGAAGTCGAGGCAGCCACAGGAACTCGGGAAATGGACCGCCTCGGCGGACTTGCGCGTTTGCTGCCCGGTCTATCGGTTGTTTTCCTGGTTGGCTGTCTGTCCATATCGGCTATCCCGCCGTTCAACGGATTCGTCAGCGAATGGCTGACATTGCAGTGCCTGTTGCGCAGCGCCGTACTTTTGTCTTCGGCCGTAAAGGTACTATTCGCTTTGTGTGGTGCTTGTCTGGCGCTCACCGCGGCGCTGGCGGTCACCTGCTTTGTGAAGGTCTATGCCATGAGTTTTCTCGGAATCCGGCGGGGCGATTGGCGCCACGGGCCCGGACAGGCAGGTCGTACGCAGTTTCCACTGGCCTATCTCGCGGTTGCGTGTCTGCTGTTGGGAATTCTTCCGACGTATGTGATTCCCGTTCTCAACCGGGCAGTCGAGCCGCTGGCCGGCGCCAGCGCAGCCGCGTCCTTGGTGCCGCCTTTTTTTTCTGCGACTCCGGAGAATCAGCAGCTGCCCCCGGCATTCGTTGACGACTTCCACAACCTCGGAGCTCAAACCGGCAGGCACGTGCTCCCAGGCCGAGGCTTGGTCGTGCTGGTCAGGGGGTCGGAAAAGAATCCTGTCGTTTTTGCCATGTCGACCTCCTACAGTTTTGTGGCCTTGGCCATTTTCCTTCTCGTGACGTGGTTCGTCGCTACGCGCGGTTCGCGCCAACGGTCGGTGACCCGTCATGAATTGTGGGCTGGGGGAATTCCGCGGCTTCTGCCCGAAATGACTTACACGGCGACAGGTTTCTCAAACCCCGTGCGGGTTGTTTTTCAAGCGATCTTCCGACCGAATATCGTGGAAGACTCGCGCGAAACCGTTGCGGTGCACTTCCGCACTGCCATTCTCCGTCGCCGGGATGAGACGCATTTCGTGGATCGGCTGTTGTTTCACCCTGTGGGCGAAGCCGTAGGGTGGCTCGCGAGACTGCTCGCGGGAATGCACCACGGCCGCTTGAACGCATATGTCGCCTACACGCTTGCGTTCCTGTTGATCATTCTCGTGCTGTTCCGGCTTTCCTAGAATGGCGCGCAATAGAGTTGGTGTGGTGTCGAGGGCCCCGGCAATTACCTGTAAAGGCTAAGGAGTTCGGCCTTAACCGCTGTCCCTTCGCAAGCCGGACAGATGATGACTCCTAGGAAGTCCCTATGACGAGTCACTTTCGGGCAACGAATCCCTCGGCGAGGGCAGATTCTCCCAGAAATCACGCGTAGGAAAGTGTGCGCTGCCTAGGGTGAGCGCACGCGACTTCGCTGGCGCGTACGGTGGTGGGGAGTTGACGTGAGGCTGCCATGAGTGCTGTCGGATTGCCGCTGAGTTTGCTTTTTGCGCTGTGCGGCGCAGGGAGCGCATTAGGCTGGTTTGTTTCGGAACGTCGGAATCCGGGACTCCTGGCATGGTTCGGGTCACTCGCGGCGCTCGCAGCGCTGTGGGCGAGCAGTGTCGTCCTTTTCGCGGGAGGTACATTTCAGCAGACGCTGTGGACGATTCGGTCGCTCGGGACTCTGACCATTTCTCTGGACCGTCTTTCCGCTTGGTTCCTCCTACTCGGGGCCGTTGTTGTTCTCGCGAGTTCCGTATTTTCGGCCAGTTATCTGAAGCGGTACTTGGGGCATTACAACCTGCGTGCCTTCAGCGCCGGTTATCTGCTGCTGTTCGCGTCGATCACTTGGATCCTGATCGCGGATGACGTCCTGGGATTCTTGCTCGCATGGGAGGCCATGTCCATTTTGAGTTATTTGCTCGTAAATTTTGAGCATCAGCGCGAGGGCACGAGGGAGGCCGGCTATCTTATGCTGGCCATGGGCGAGGCGGGGTTTGTAGCGGTGGAGGTCATCCTGCTGTTCCTGGCGGTGCGCGCTGGGACGCTGGAGTTTTCTTCGTTGAAGGCAGGAGCCGTGGGTCTGGGTGTGGGGATGCGCTGGGCCGTATTCCTGCTGACTTTCTTTGGTTTTGGCGTCAAGGCGGGCCTCGTGCCGGTAAATAGCTGGCTGCCGCGCGCGCATCCCGCAGCCCCAGCGAATGTATCGGCGATTCTTTCCGGCGTGATCTTGAACCTGGGACTCTACGGAATCATACGCATCAATTTGGACCTTCTTCCCGTCAGTCTGAGTGGGGCGGGAATAATCTTGATGGTCATCGGAGCGATTTCCGCATTGGTGGGAATTTTGTATGCGACAACCGAAACTGACCTCAAGGCGTTACTCGCGCACAGCTCTATCGAAAACATTGGAATCGTGGGGATTGGCCTGGGTGCGGGAATTATTTTTTCGACCCATGGAAAGCCCGTGCTGGGAGGCATGGCGTTCGTTGCCGCCTTCTACCATATGATGAACCACTCGATTTACAAAGGCCTGCTGTTCCTGGGAGCAGGTGTGGTGGATGATCGTGCGGGCACGCGGAACCTGGACAAGCTAGGCGGCCTGATTCATCGCATGCCTTACACCGCGGTGGCGTTTCTGGTTGGGGCGCTCGCGATTTCCGCAATTCCGCCGCTGAACGGGTTCACCAGCGAATGGCTCACGTTGCAGGTGTTGTTGCGCAGCGCGGAGCTTCCATCAACGACCCTGCGGCTGGTGTTTGCACTGTGCGGCGCCGGCCTTGCGCTGACCGCGGCACTGGCAGTCACCTGCTTCGTGAAGGCTTTCGCCATGGGTTTCCTCGGTGTTTCGCGGTCCGACCGAGCGGCGGAAGCGATTGAGGCACGGCGCTCGGCGCTTGCGCCCATGGCGTTGCTGGCGCTGCTCTGCGTGCTGCTCGGGGTAGCGCCGACTTACGTGATTCCCGCGATGAATCGCGAATTGCGGCCAATCATCAATAGTCAGGCCGTCGATGGGTTGGTGCCGCCCTTCTTCAGGGCGACGTCGGCGAACGGGCAGCTTCCTCCTTCCTTCCTTGAGGACTTTCATAACCTGGGAGCGCAAACCGGGTCCCGTTTGCTTCCCGGCAGGGGATTGGTTGTCTTGGCGCGCGGCTCGCAGAAAAATCCCGTGATCTTTGCCATGTCGCCCTCGTACAGCATCGTCGCGTTCGCACTTTTTCTGGCGGTGACCTGGGTTGTCGCGAACCGGGCGACGCGCAAACGAAGGGTGACCCGCAACGAGTTGTGGGCAGGGGGAATTCCACGCTTGTTGCCGGAGATGTCTTATACGGCCACCGGTTTTTCCAATCCGGTGCGCGTTGTCTTCGAGGCGGTCTTTCGGCCCCATCTTATTGAGGACACGCGCGAAACGGTGAGCGTTCACTTCCGTACAGCAATCCACAGGCGTCGGGAGAACATTTATCTCGTAGACCGGCTGTTCTTTCATCCGGTCGGCGACGCCGTGGTGTGGTTCGCGAAGCTCCTCGCGGGAATGCATCATGGCCGCCTGCAAGCCTATGTCGCATACACGTTCGGTTTTCTCGTCCTTATTCTTTTGCTGTTCCGATTGTCCTAAAAAAGAAGAATTGCCAAGAGCCAAGGCTCTGAGAGGCTGAAATGCGTCGATGGTGCCGGCAAGAGGCGGGAACATGTACGTCTGGCCAAGTAGCGCTCGCGGTTATCACTGGATGCCCGGTAGAGGAGGCTACCCAGTGCGTCGGTCACAGTCATCACGCGACAGCGCGTGAGCTCGCCCGTGCGCTTGATCATTACGGTTACCTTTGTCCGAGCCGTTGCGTTCACGCGAAAGATCCTAGAGAGTTGCCCAAACTCGTACTGGCGCAGGTGCATTCCACGCGCTCATCCCGCTGGCATTGGGTTGTTGTTGAGAACGGACGTATCTTCGACGGGATCTGGGGGGATGCCTACGGGGTCGTCGATTGGCCTCGCGATTTTCGCATTACTTGCTATCTTGCGATCGAAGACTGACCCGCACTGATGTACCCCACGAGCAGGCCGGAATTGGATTTCATATTTGGGCCGGCGCAACAGGGCCACTCGGTACCATTGACTTTCACGCGATCGGAATATTATTGTGTACGCAGGGCCAAGGAGTGCGGCCTTAACTGCTGTCCCTTTTTATAGCCGGGACAGATGATGACTCCTGACAAGGGATGCTTGTCGCGGAGTCATGTCCCCGGCGAGTCTTCCTCGAGAAACTGCCAGTCGAAGTTGGTTTGTGCCGTGGGTGTGCAGGTGCGCTCAGAGAGCCCCGTTGACGACCGCAGGGCCGTCTCCAGGGAAGGAGAAGGACGATGGCACCGGAAAGCGTGGATGTGGAAAAAGCCGTGCTGGCAGCGATTGCAGGTGATCGCTACCTGCTCGAAAAGGTGCTTGACGAAGGATTTCATCCACAGCTGTTGCACCATCCAGCCGCGCGCATGATCGCGGAAAACCTGGCCGGGCTGCGCGAGCAGACGATCAGTGCAATCGATTTGCTGATTCTAAGAGCAAGGCTCGAAGACGATGAGCGGTTTTCCCCGCAAGTGCGGGAGTACTTCGAGTCGATGAGTCACATCCGCGCTCCACGGATGGATCAGTTGCTTTCCTACATTGACCTGTTGAAGGATCGCCAGGCCCGCGAGAGACTGCTGAAGCTGGGGACGGCTCTCGAGTCGTACGCCAAGGAGCGACAGCCCGGGCAGGGAAGCTTTTCGGAAGTGGCTGCCGGCGCGGTTCAGGAGCTTCTGGATATTCAGCGGCAGCGGATGCGCAAGCAGTTACGTCCGGTGGGCGATTTGATTCGAAGCATCGTATCCGAGTCGAAGCAGAGGCCGAAGGGCCAGAAGATCCTCTTGGGATACTCCCTTGCCCCGTTCGAACGCCTGACTCAGCTTCTCTCCGGACTGCGACCTGGCTTCTATTACGGCTTGGCGGGTGCACCGCGTCGAGGAAAGACGAATCTTGCCCTCCACTTGGCGAGTCATATTGCGCAGAACCATCACATCCCGGTCCTTTTTTATTCCTGGGAACAGACCAGGCGTGTGCTGAGCGCGCGGTTGCTCGCCAAGGAGTCAGGAATTAATCCGACGACGATGTTGACGGAGGACATCGAATCGGCCTCTGGGGGGCTGGAGCGTTTGGCCAAAGGGCTGAGCGGGATCCATCGTTACGACCGTGAGGTTTTCGTGCTGGAAGGTACGCGTAAGGATACCGTGGACCGGATTCGCGCGGCAGCGTACAACCTGATGCATGATTTTCGGACCGATTCGGTGGCGCTCTTCCTCGACTACCTGCAAAAAGTGCCCTTGGCGCATCCTCCCAGCGACGTACGAGCGCGCATCGACGAGATCTCAACCGGTCTAGCGGATCTAAGCCTGGAGCTGAATTGCCCAGTTCTGGCGATTTCGTCGATCGACAAGGAAGGGTGTCGCTTGGATGAGGATCCGGGTCCTGACGTTGAGCTGGACGAACTTTTGACCCGCGCGCGGCCGACCATGCACCATTGCACCGGAAGCGGGGACATCGAGTACGACCTCGACGTAGCGATGATTCTTTCCAAGGACTGGGCGGCGACGCTGGAGTTCGCGGAACTGTTGCGCACAAAATTCACCGCAGAAACCCCGGGTGGCATCCCGAAGATCGATATCCTGAACCTGAATATCGACAAGAACCGGGACGCGCCGGACGAGGCCGGTCAAGCCGTTCAGTATGCATTCTTCATCCGCGAGAACAAGTTCGTCGAGGTGGATTTCAAATCCGAGGATGAGTCGCGTGGGGATTTCCGCGGTTTCGCGCGCGCCCAGGAGATCTTCGATTTCCTGATGTCGCGGGGAGACATTCCGGTGCGGGCAACGATGGGTGTGCGCTAGCGCTATGTCGAGGAGCGTGTTCTGGAGAGGAGTGTGTGAAGAACCCTCGTGAAAATCGTGGTCATTTCCGACATTCACGGCAACTTCGATGCGCTTTCTGCTCTGCCCGAAGATTATGACGAGCTCTGGGTCTTGGGGGATCTGGTGAACTACGGACCGCAGCCGGCCGAGGTGGTTGAGTTCGTGAAGGAGAAGGCCAGCCTCGTTGTTCGCGGCAATCATGACCAATCGATCGGCTACGGGGAGGATCCCCGATGCTCGGCAAGGTTCAGGGATATGGCGGAGGCAACACGGAAGTTCTCGGACGCGGTGTTGACATCGGAACAGAAGTCGTACCTGCGCTCGCTTTTGCCGCGAATCGAAGTGCAGCGGTGCGAAACGCGATTCTTCCTTTGCCACGCGACTCCTTCCGATCCGTTGTTTGAATATCGGCCGGCGGCGTCGGAGAAATGGGCGCAGGAATGCGCGAAGCTGAGGGCCGAGGTCATATTCGTCGGCCATACTCACGTTCCCTTCATTCGTTCATTCCGCGAGCAGATCGTCGTCAACCCGGGCAGCTTGGGGCAGCCAAAAACAGGCAAGCCAGATGCTTGTTATGCCGTATGGGAGAGCGGGCGACTGACGTTGAGGAGCTACCGATACCCGATCGACAAGACCATCGAGAAGATTCGGTTGATGCCGATCGGCAAGAGGGTTCAACAGGAGCTGATCGGCGTGCTCGAAGCGGGGGGACTTTCCCCGGGGTGAGGGACGGAACGGCGATGTCGCAGATCGTGCAATTGGACGCGCTCGAGATCATGGATTCGCGCGGGCATCCTACGATTCAAGTGATGCTGTCGGTGGAAAGCGGCAAGACGGGCATTGCCAAGGTTCCGTCCGGCGCATCGACAGGAAAGAACGAAGCGGTCGAGCTGCGCGATGGAGACCGCCGGAGGTATGGCGGAAAGGGCGTGCGGAGGGCCGTCGAGAATGTGATCGGTGTCATTCAACCGGCCCTACGGGGAATGGAGGCGTGCGAACAACGGGCCATTGACGAAAGGCTCTTGGCCTTGGATGGAACCTCCGACAAGGGCCGACTCGGGGCAAACGCGATCTTAGGTGTTTCGGTGGCCGCGGCCAGAGCCGCGGCTTGCGAACAGGACGTGCCCCTCTATCGATATTTGGCGAACAGGGAAGCCTACGTTCTTCCTGTTCCGATGTTCAACGTCCTCAACGGGGGAAGGCACGCCGACAACAGTCTGGACTTCCAGGAATTCATGATCGCGCCGGTTGGCGCTCCCAGTTTTGCGGAGGCTCTTCAGGCGGCTTCAGAAACCTTCCATGCCTTGAGGGACATTCTGCAAGAGAAGGGATACGAGACGAGCGTAGGCGATGAGGGAGGCTTTGCGCCGCGACTGCGATCGAACGAGGAGGCGATGGAACTGCTGGGCTCGGCCATCGACAAGGCGGGCTATCAGGTCGGGTCAGGAATCGCGATCAATCTGGATCCCGCAGCCAGTGAATTTTACGAGAAGGGAAGCTACGTTTTCCGCAAATCGGATCAGTCGAGAAAGTCATCGAGCGAAATGACCGTGATGTGGAGAGAGTGGCTAACGCGCTATCCGGAAATCTATTCCTTGGAGGACGGTCTGGCGGAAGAGGATTGGAACGGCTGGACGGCGTTGACCCGAGAACTGGGCACCAAAGTTCAGCTTGTCGGCGACGACATCTTCGTGACCAATCCTAAGATCTTCCACAAGGGAATCGAGCGTGGGATCGCCAATTCCATTCTGATCAAGCTCAACCAGATCGGTACGATTACCGAGGCGCTTCGTTGTATCGACATGGCGCGAAGCAACGGTTATACGGCTGTGATTTCGCACCGCTCGGGCGAGACCGACGATACGACGATCGCTGACTTCGCAGTGGCTACGGGAGTGGGGCAGATCAAGACAGGTTCGGTGTGTCGCGGGGAGCGCATCGCCAAGTACAACCGTCTTCTCGAAATCGAGCACGAGCTGGGACAGAGGGCAAGCTACGCGGGCAGCAGCGTGTACTCTCGCTGGAAATGAGGAAAGGGACGCCATGGCCACAAAGGAATTCACCGAGGAAGAGATTGAGTCGCTGGTGAAAGGTCTGGAGTCCCTGCAAGGGGGCTCGATGACCGCCGCCGCGCTGGTTGGCTGTGGAGAAAAGGCAATACCGCCGCTGCGGCGATTTCTCCTCGAAGGGAGACCGAGAGGCATCTTTCAGCCTCGCCAATTGGCGGTCGAGACGCTGGCGCAGCTAGGCGCCAAGGAGGTACTGATCGAGTATTTGGAAAACTCTCCGGAAATCGAAGATCCCGTGGTTCGATTTGGCGAAAACGCGGTCAGAAGCACGGCCGCCCGGGAGCTCCGCCGATGGCCCACGGAGGATGTGTTCACTTGTCTTATGCGCGTCGGGCTCGATCACCTGCTTCCGGGGATTGTCGAAACGCTGGGAGAATTCCGGCGGACAGAAGCGATGCCCTACTTGCTGTGGGCTCTAGGAGACGGCGTTTGCCGCTCGGCCGCAGAAACCGCCATTCGCAAGTTCGAAGAAGAAGCACGGCGATTTCTGATGGACGCTGCTTGCAGGCCCAATCCTTCGAGAGAAGACGAGAATCCCTCCAGTCTCCAGCGGCGACGGTGGTCGCTGCGAATCCTCTCAGACTTGCAGGTGACCGCCGAAGACTGGAAGAAGATGAGGGAATGCCTGGAAGAGGACGACCCGGAAATGGTGATCACATGCGCGCACATCGCTTTGGAAATTGCGCCGAGGCCGGAACAGTGGCACGCCGTCCGGCGTTTGATCGACATGTTGCCGCGGGTGGACTGGTTCCTGCGCGCCGACGTCAGAGCGGCTCTGCTGGAGCACTTTGATATTTCCCGGGAGGCGGTCGAGGACGAAATCACGCGCCGAACGGCAATTTCGGAGAAGGACGGCGTGTTCGACGTGGTCCTCCGGCTGCTCATCAATATTCGGATCCAAGCCCTGGAATCAGGCGTAGCACGCCGCTAGGCCACAGGTGTTGGAGTTCGCCTTTAAGCGCCTTTCGAGGCAGATGACTCCTACGAGGGAATCTTCCTTGAGAGGAGCCGTTTGATGAACTTGCATGATCGTGGTTGGGCCAGTCACTCCGGAGGCGCCAGCATTCCCATTCATCCGGGGGCGGAGTCTTCGACAGAGCAACAAAGGACGGTGCCTTACGCCGTGGAGTACGCCAACGGGGATTTCGATCTCTATGGCAACGGGGAGCCGCTGTTTAAGATCGTCACCGGGACGCGTTCGGAGTTTGAACGGCTCGTTAGGCAGGACGCGTATTCGTTGGCCATGAAGTTTGTGCGCTCAGAATTCTCTGTCGAAGGCGATCTCGTTGCAGGAGTGCATTTCTATAACGCGCGGCCGCGCTCTCGGATACAAACTGGTTTGCTGGCCGCTCTTGGGAGTTTTGGGATCGGGCCGATCGAGTCGTGGTTCCAGAGTAAGGAGCGAGCTGCACAGAACATTCGTTTCCATTACGACCAATCGAATGACTTCTACGCGCAGTTTCTGGACTCTCGCATGGTCTATTCCTGCGCGTACTTCGAAGATTCAGGGCAGTCGCTGGAAGAGGCACAATTCCGCAAACTGCGACTCATCTGCCGCAAGCTCGGCCTTCAGCCGGACGAAAGGTTTCTGGATGTGGGGTGTGGGTGGGGCGGACTCATCACCCACGCCGCAGAGGAGTGTGGAGCCTTTTCGACCGGTTGCACGCTCAGCGTGGAACAATTCAACTTCGCCAGCCAGCAGGTTGCCGAGCGCGGCCTTGGCGGGAGAGTGCTGGTCGAGTTGAGCGACTATCGGGACGTGACAGGTACATACGACAAGATTGCGTCGGTCGGAATGTTTGAACACGTGGGCCGAAGGCGGCTCGGGAGGTATTTCGCAACTTTGAGTCGCCTTCTGCGCCCAGGAGGTTTGCTTTTGAACCATGGAATCACGCGTCCCGAAGGCATTCACGACGGCCCGGAAACCCTTTTTGTCCGGCGGAGAGTTTTTCCGGGTGGAGAGCTGGCTCGCCTGTCGGAGGTGGTTCGCTTTGCGGAGCGGGCGGGGTTCGAGGTGCTCGATATCGAGAATCTCAGGCCGCATTATGCTCTTACATGCCGTGCATGGGTTCGGGGCCTGCAGGAGAATGCGGCGCGATGCCTGCAGCGGGTTGAGCCGTGCGTGTATCGGACCTGGCTCCTCGCCCTGGCGGCCTCAGCCGCTGCGTTTGAACGGGGACGCCTGAACCTGGATCAAGTGCTGCTGTACAAACCCGGCGACCCCTCCCGTCGGCCGTTTACTCGGGATTACATGTACAGGGAGTTGAAAGGATCCGGGGAGGAGGGGCAATGAGTTCCGAAAAGAAAACTTCCGACGCGGAACACCACTCGGAGTCAGCTCGTGGGGATGATTCACCGGCGGGGCCACAAGGATGGTTGCGGGATTACGAGACAATCAAATTCGAACTCGCAGGACTGATTCGGGAAGCAAATTCTGCTGCGTGGCTCGCCAAACAAGAAGCGCTGCAGAGAAACTTTCAGGAATTACTCAAGAGGCTTGCCGAAGACCGATTCTATCTAACCTTCGCAGGTCAGTTTAGCCGCGGCAAGAGCACCCTCATGAACGCCATGCTTGGCATGGAGCGGTTGCCGACCGGCGCGCTGCCGGTAACCTCGGTGATCACAGCGGTCAGCCATAACACGCGTGAGCGGGTGGTGATGCGTTTCCAGAACAGCCACCTGTCGCGTGAAGTGCCTCTCTCGGAACTTCCCGAATGGGTCACCGAACAAGGAAATCCCGGCAATCGTCGGAAAATCGAGATAGCCGAAGTGCAACTTCCCGCGGAGATACTTCGCCGCGGAGCCTTCTTTGTGGACACGCCCGGACTGGGCTCGGCGGTCATCGAGAATACAGAAACCACGAACCGGTTTCTTGCCCACATTGACGCACTCGTGCTGGTAACCAGCTTCGACGTGCCGTTGTCGCAGGAGGAAATCCTGTTCCTGCGCCGGGCGCGGGATCTGCATCGCAAAGTCTTCGTGGTGGTCAACAAGCTGGATGTGTGTACCCCGCGCCAACGGGAAGAAGTGCTTGGTTTCATCCGCGAGCGTCTGGCGGGCGAAGCACTGTTGGACGGGATGCCCCTGTTTGCCGTTTCCGCTTCCGAAGCCCTTGCGGCCAAGCTCGAAGGGGATGCGGCACGGTTGGAGAGGAGCGGCCTGTCTGTTTTTGAGCGTCAGCTCCTGGGCTACTTGGTCAGTGACAAATCCGGAGACTTCCTCAGGACCACGTTCGATCGCCTCGCCTCGCTTCTGGCGTTTCCGGGCGTGCCGGGCCTAGGGCAACTGGAGGATCGCCTGGAGGAGCTACGCACCGTGGTGGCGGACGAGAAGCGCTACACCGGACGCATGCGCGAGGACCAGGCAACCACCGTTGGGGAAGTGTCCACGTCGCACTCGCTGAGGATCTCGCGCTGCTTTGTGTGCGAGCGCATGGCGGAGGAAACTTTCAAGTTCATGAGCCGTTTTCAGTATGAGTTGAGTCATAGCCGCGAGAAACAATTGCTTCATGCGGCGAGGTCGGGGTTCTGCGCGCTGCATACCCGCGAGTATGCGCGGCTTGCTTCGCCCCAGGGCATTGCGTCCGGGTACCCGAATACCCTGTTGTCGGTGGCCGAGCGATTGCGCTCGCTCTTGGGCCGCGATGGTCTTCGCGATGACTGGAAAGACGGGTTGGAGGGTCTGTTCCCGAGGCGTGAGAAATGCCAGGCGTGCGAAGTTGTCGGCGACTGCGAACGCGATGTCCTGGAGCGGTTTGCGCGTGAATATCAGGAAACGGAGCGGAAGAGTGATTTCGAGGTCCCCTGTGTCTGCCTCAGGCACCTGGGAGGAATCCTGGACGCGACTGCCGAGCCAGGCTTGGCGAAGCGCCTAGTGTCGCATTCTGCGACCGTATTGCAACGCACGGCCGAGAACTTGGAGCGATATGCCCTGCGGCACGGGGGCCTGCACATGGAGTTGGTGACCAAAGAAGAGTTGGAGGCTCCGGAAAAAGGCTTGTGCCTACTGGTAGGACAGTCAAACGTCCGGCCACTGGGATACTGCTGAGGGGCCAATCGCCACAGACAGGGAGGCATTGACTCAGTCGGGATTCCGCGAGATAATCAAAGCGTTACGGGTGTTGGAGTTCGCCCTAATCCGCCCCCAAAGTGGGCAGATGACTCCTACGAGGGTTTCGACCTGCGAGGGTGTTGTCTGCTCGATTCTCAGGCATTCCTAGCAGTCGATCCCTCAAAAAGGAAATCAATGCGAAGACGCGGTGCCCCGTGGTCTAGGGGTTCCGCGGACTTTGGGGGCGTCTGAGATGACCTCGGAAACAAGTGGGTTTCGCGAACACCTGAATCCAAATCAAGCAAGCCGGTTGCGTGTCACCTGCCAGTATATCGACAAGCTGCTCGGGGAGATCGAAGACGTCCTGAATACGACTAGCTCCAGAAGTGCTTTTCCGCGTTATTCGACAGACATCGTTCCGGCGCAGCGCCGTACCATTGAAGACTACATCGCCAGGGTGCGTGCCCAGCTTATCCGTGTTCTCGACGGGCAAGGCATCGTCCGGGAGAAGCCATCGATTCCTGCCTCGAGGGCGATTCACGTAACGCTTGGCGCGATCGATATTGCCGCTGAGGAACTCAAGCCGAGCTACATGCGAGGCTATGGAGACCTTCCGGAAAGAGTGGCGACGGAACTAAACGGAATCGCCGGTGAGCTGATGAACCTGATCAGCCGCTTTGACCTGTATCTCGCTGAAGGGGTAGGCCAGGACCTGAAAGCCCGTCTCGCACGACTGGAGCAAGCTGGCAACGACCTGCAGCTTGTTGGAAAAATCGAAACTACGGTTCGCGAGCGAGGCCTCGTGGAATTCCGGCCAGCGATCGCTGCGATTCTCGATCGTGCCGAAGATCGCAGCTTCGAGATTGCTGTTTTCGGTCGCGTGAGTTCGGGTAAGTCCTCATTGCTGAATGCGATTCTCGGCACGGATGTGTTGCCGGTCGGAGTTACGCCGATCACCGCGGTGCCGACGCGTATCACTCATGCGGGGACGCCATTCCTGACGGTCTCGTTTTCGGAGGCTCCCACGAGGAAGCTTGAGCTTTCGCATTTGAGAGAGTTCGCAACCGAACAGGAGAACCCCGGAAACAGGAAGCATGTAACGCGTCTTGTTGTGGCTCTTTCGTCTTCGAGACTTAAGGGCGGGGTCGGATTCGTGGACACACCCGGTCTGGGCTCCCTGGCGACCAGCGGCGCCGCGGAAACCTTGGCGTATCTTCCGAAATGCGATCTTGGCGTGGTCCTCATTGACGCCGGTTCCACTCTGACGACAGACGATCTTCAAACGATCATCGCCCTTGAGCGGGCAGCGATTCCCGTCAACGTACTTCTGAGCAAAGCCGACGTCCTAGGGGCGGACGACCGCGCCCGCATCATTGGCTACGTCAAGGAGCACATCGCCTCGGAGTGCAACTTGGATTTGCCGGTTCACCCGGTCAGCGTGCTGCCGTCGTGCAAGGAGATGCTCGACCAATGGTTTGAGAACCAGATTGTTCCTCTTTACGCGCGGTCGCAGGAGTTACGCGCTGCCTCCCTGCGGAGAAAAATCGGGGCCTTGCGCGATTCGGTCGTCACCGTGCTCGAAGCGCGGCTGAGGAAGAGAGGGCCAGCGCCCACGGAATCAAAAGAGCGAGCTCGTGCAGCCGAGGTCCTTCTCCGAAGAGCGACCGGGCAGATTGAAGAGACGCGTTCCCTTTGTAACGGACTGGTTCAGGAAGGGGGCGCCAGTTTGCCCGAGGCGATTGACAAGGCAGCTAAGCGTTTGCTCGACTTGTGGTCCAAAAGCGCTGACACCGAGGTCATACCGGAACAGCTGGCTCGGGACAGCATCACGGAATCGGTGCAGTTGCAGGTAAGAAAAGTACAGGTGCCGCTGACGGTGCTGGCAAGTCGGCTGGGGGACGACCTCCGGCAGTGCGCCGCGAGCTTGGGTCTGCCTGATGTTCCTGGTGAAGGCGAGTTTCGATCGGTCATCCGGGGCGCTCCGATCTTTGAGACGACGACATCTTCTCTTGTTGTTTCTCGTCCGGTGATTGCCGCGTTGCTCGGTCGTCGCATGGCCGAGCGGCAATTGGCGGCGCGGATTTCCCGTCAGTTGGAACAGCCCTTCCATACCGGAATGGAGGCTTATTGGGAACTGGTGCGCGCCTGGGCTGACTCGATGATTGCGCAGTTGAGAACCAAGTTTGAAACCTACGCCGAGAGCTACCGCGCCCAGGCGGAGCAGAGGCTGAGGGACAGGGAGTTCTCCGAAAGCGAGCTCGACAGCGTGGAAAAGGACGTTGCCGGGCTGAAGGGAGATATGCCGCCAACCGATTCGCTTCGGGAAGCGGATGCAATTCGCGGTGGGGCGGCGACGCCGGAGATTTCGAGGAGAGCGTGACCCACGATGAAAGGAGAATCAGCACGACACATCTATGAGCAAGTACTTGATCATCGCGGTTGGAGGGGCAATCGGTTCCATGTTGCGCTTTTGGGTCGGCGCTTACGTCAGCGGTCGAATGGGCGCCCGTTTTCCGTATGGAACGTTCGTTATCAACATTACGGCATGTTTCCTGATTGGACTGGTGATGACGGTTCTCACTGAAAAGACCCAATGGAGTCCGAATTGGAGGTATCTGATTCCGATCGGGTTTCTCGGTGGATACAGCACTTTTTCTTCATTTGAATACGAGACGTTTCGGGTCTTCCAGAGCAATGAGCTTTTGGTTGCGGGTCTGAATATCGCGCTTAGTGTGGGCATTGGATTTCTCGCGGTGTGGTTTGGAGTCATCACTGGAAGGGCAATTGCATGAAACAAGAAGCGCATGCACCGAGGCTGTCGATTACGAGCATCGCCACACGAAATGCTTGTACGGTCTGTCTGGCGCTGCGGGAATTTCAGACCGATCTGCTGAAACACCTACAGCCGGACGAGTGTCGGCGATTCTGCAACACACATGGATGGGTTGTGGCGAATTCGGCGCCTGCCGAATCGGCGATAACGATTTTCCTGCGAGCGATTGGCGATTTGGAGTGGCGAGCGGCGCTACCTCTTCCGGAGCAGTGCGATTTCTGCAGGAAGATAGAGCAGGAGAAGGAGCTACGGCTGGGCGAGATGGCGGCACAGTTCCACAAGCCGACGCGGCATTCCTGGCTGCGCGACTATGGCATGTTGTGCTCCCGCCACGCTCGGGAAGTGACGACGAGGCTGCCAGCGGAACACCAGAAGAGCATTGAGGAGCTCCTCGCCCGGAATCGGAACGAGATCATCGAAATTCTCGAAGAGTATCTCGGACGCGTAAGGAATGGAAGCCATGCGGGAGGTGGTGTTCTGGGGCGCGCTGCGGAGTTTCTGGTCGCGTATCGTGGAATCGAAAGCTAGGGGGAAAGAGCATGCTCAACGCTGGACCAGCCAAGAAGGTAATCATTTACGTGGGCCAGGAGCATCAATACCACGGACAATCCTTGTATTCGGCGATCCTGAATTTCCTTTTCTTCCATGGAATTTCGGGCGCCAGCGTGGTACGCGGAATCGCCGGCTTCGGGGCCGACCACCATCTCCATACGACCCGCATCGAGGTGCTCACACAAGACCTCCCGATCAAGATCGAATTCATCGAGACCGCGGAGAAAGTGGAAGAAGTTCTGCCGAAGCTGAGGCAGCTTTCGGGCACCGGGCTGATTGAGGTTCAGGACACCATGGTCGTGAAGCCCGCGGAAGTATCGAAGAAAAAAGAAGCCGTGGAGGCATTGCCGGCAATCAAGCGGGAAGGCAAGGCCAAGCTGATGAGGATCTACATCGGTGAGAACGATAAATGGCATGGGCAGCCGCTGCATAAGGCCTTGATCGAAAGCATGCGGGCAAATGATATCGCCGGGGTCACCGTCTACCAGGGAATCCTCGGTTATGGGGCGAATCGAAGAATCCACAAGGATTCCGCATTGCATCTGTCGCATGACCGGCCGGTAATGCTCTCCGTGGTGGAAGTGGAGGAAAAGCTTCTCGCGTATTTCCCGATCCTCGATGAAATGGTTCAGCAGGGGCTGGTTGTGCTTTCCGACGTGGACATTATCAAGTACACGCACAACTTCGAGACTACGGAACGCCGGAAGGGGGCGCGGTCATGAAACTTTCCGGAAAGGCGAAAATGCTGCGCATCCATTTTGGAGAGGACGACAAATGGAAGAACCGGCCGCTCTATCGCGCGATCGTGGAGAAATGCCGGGAACTGGACATTGCCGGCGCGACAGTTCTGCGGGGAATCGAAGGATACGGAGCAAGCACATTGATCCGACGGAAGCATCGTCTGGTGTTCTCCCACGATGCGCCGGTGATGGTGAGCGTCATCGATTCGGAAGACAAAATTCAGAGCCTTTTGCCATTCCTCGACGAGATGGTGGATGAGGGACTGATTGCGATGTCGGACGTAGAGGTGATCAAGTATGTGCACCAGGAAGGCATTCGTTCGCAGTAACGGACACGCGACATTTGTGGTTCATCTTGGTCGGGCAGGCGCAGCATGAGGCAAGCGAAGGGATCGGTGGAACGGTTGATTGGTCGCGAGGGCGAGATACGCCGTTTGCAGGACTGCTTGCGCTCTCGGCAGGGCCAGCTCATCTGGGGGCCCACGGACTCGGGCAAGACCTCGCTGGTCCGCAACGCGCTAGCCGAACTAGCTGAAGCCGAGCGCCGCAAATGCATCTGCTCGGTTGGCGCAGTGAGCCGGAGGCGGCTGGTGGAACAGCTAATTGAAGGCCTCTACCTGGTCGGGGACTCTCTGGTGCGCAAGAAGGTTCATGCTGATCGCGCCGACCAGGAGACACTCAACCGATGGATCAGCCGGCAGTCGCTCATCCGGATACGGGGAATTCTGTTTATGGCGGCAGAGCAAGGCGAGTATCGATTTGTGGTGGACGATCTGCCTCCGGCGTCACACTCCATGGCCCAGCTATTGAAGGAAATCATGTACCGCACCAAGACACCCGTATACCTGACAGGACTTGGCTATACGCAGAGCGAAATCGGCTACGCCTGGAGCCTGTACTGGACAGATGAATACCGCATACGGCTTGGGCCGCTACCGGAAGCCCGTGCCCGCGAACTGCTGGAAACGTGTATTGAGAGATTCGGCTTGAGTTCGCTCGATCTGGAAGGTTTTCGGGAAGAGGTCCTGCACTTGAGCGCACATCTGCCGGGGTCGATTGTGAAAATGTGCCAGCTTGCTGCGGAGCCACGCTATCACTATGGAGATCAAGTGAAGGTCAAGCTGGTTCACTTGGATTATCTGCTGCAAGGCAGTCGGCTTTTGACGCAGTCTTTCTCGGGATATCCGGCATGACGACAACGAGCACCGATCGAGCCAGCACCGTGCAGGACGCCCACGTGGGATTGCCCCTCTTGCGCCTTGCGGAACTGGCGGAAGAACTGGGATCGGAGCGCGTTCGGGAAGAGACTGCTGTGCTAGCGCAGCGAGCCAGCGAAGGGAGATTTTATGTTGCTTGCCTGGGCCAGTTCAAGCGAGGGAAATCGACGCTCTTGAACGCCTTACTCGGTGACCGCATCTTGCCAACCGGGGTTTTGCCGCTGACTACGGTGCCAACGGTTGTTCGCCCGGGTGGTTCGAGAGGAGCGCGGGTCCGTTTCCAGGGTGGAAGTTGGATGGCCATCAGTGTGGACGATCTGCCGCAATTTGTGTCCGAGGAACTGAATCCGGAGAACAAAAAAGGCGTCGTCGGAGTCGAGGCCTTTTCACCAAGTGCACTTCTGGCGCAGGGGATGTGTCTTGTGGACACCCCAGGTCTCGGCTCCGTTTTTGAAGGGAACACCGCCGCGACGCAGGCGTTCGTGCCGCACATCGATGCGGCCATCGTGGTGGTCGGAGCCGATCCACCCATCTCCGGCGAAGAGCTGGCTTTACTGAGGAAAGTCGGGAAGCAGGTTAACGAGTTGCTGGTGGTGATGAACAAAGCGGATCGAACCTCCGAAGAGGAGCGTCGCGCCGCAAGATCGTTTACTACGAAGATGCTCGAACAGAATTTGGGCCGGTCAATTGGCCCTATTTACGAAGTAAGCGCGGAGGAGCGTCTCGCAGGTCGAGGCCCGGGGCGCGACTGGGAGCAGCTGGTTGGCGCACTGGAGAAACTGGTTCGTGAGTCGGGGCGCGAGCTTGTTCGAGCCGCTGTGGAGAGAGGTTTTGCGCGATTGAGCGCGGACCTATTCTTGATTATTTCCGAAGAAAGGGAAGCTCTGCTGCGCCCGATCGAGGAATCGGAGCGGCGAATCCGCAACTTACGGGACACGATTTCCGAGGCCGAGCGCTCTCTCCGAGACGTGAGCTATCTGTTCATGGCCGAAGAGCATCATCTTTCGGATATGTTCTTGGCGCAAAGAAAGGAGTTTCTTGCCGTTGCCAGTCCGGAGGTGAATGCAGAGTTTGAAAAAGAACTGAAGGCGCTGCCGCGTCACTATGGTCCGAAGTTTCGCAGAGACGCATTCCGGCTGGCACAAGTTGTCGCGGAGCGCCATATCCGGCCGTGGTTGGAGACGGAACAGGTCGCCGCCGAGCGGGAATATCGAAGGGTGGACTCGCGGTTTGTGAGTATCGGCAACGATTTTCTGAACAGGCTGGCCGAGTCAGGAGGGCCGGAATTCACGCGCATGCCCAACGCGCTTGATTCCGATCGCGGCTTTCGCGTTCGTTCGCGTTTCATCTTCGAACAATTGCTCCACGTGGCGTTGCCCTCGTCGCCCTTGCGCTACTTGGCTGACGTGTTTCTGGGAGTGGTTCAAGCTTATGGCGTGATTGAGAAGGAAGGATGGGACTTTCTCGCCCACCTGATGGAGATGAACAGCACGCGAGTTCAGTCGGATGTGGTGCAGCGTGTGCAGGAGAGCCGGGGACAACTGGAAGTGGAGATCCGCAAGCTTCTTCACGAGGTGACTCGAGTGGCGGAACACGCTCTCGAACGCGCGCGCACGGCGAAGGCCGAAGGAGCCGCCTCCGTGAAGAATGCACTGGGTCGCCTGGAGCGGGCCGAGCGTACTCTTCGAAGCCTCGCTGGGCCGAGCGAAGGCGATCAAGGGGCTGAGGGGAATGAACGGTCCGTAAGAGCAGGAGAAAACGCTTGATTCATCCCTGGCACCACAGGGAACCTGGCAGTTACGCTCGTCGGGAATTCGATTGCGTGATTGAGATTCTCCTGGGGTCAAAAAACAAGTACGAACTCGACAAGTCGAGCGGTCTCATCGATCGCACGGGCAGACAGTACTGAAGAGGGAATTACGTGAAAGAAAAGGAGCCCCATCATGCCAAGCACAGTTCCGGAACTGGATCGGTCGGCATCTCAAGGTTTGCCTTCGATCCACACGTTTACGTCTGAATCGGTGTCGGAGGGACATCCCGACAAAGTGTGCGATTACATCGCGGATGCCATTCTGGATGCATATATCGCGGTGGATCCGCCGTCGCGCGTAGCGTGTGAGGTTCTCTGCAAGGAAGGAGCAGTGGTTATCGCAGGGGAAATTACGTCCCGAGGTCAAATCGATCACGAGCTTGTCGCCCGGCAGGCGATTCGCGATATCGGGTATACCGACACCTCGGCTGTGTTCAACGCGGAAAACGTGAGCGTCATGCAGATGATTTCCCGACAGTCGGTGGACATCGCTCTCGGAGTAGATCAAGAAAAGAACATCGATGGGGAGCAGGGGGCGGGCGATCAAGGCATTATGTTCGGCTATGCGACCACGGAGACGCCGGAGTGGATGCCGCTTCCCATCGTTCTGGCGCACCGTTTGACAAAGGGGCTGGCAGAGGACCGTCGCTCCGGCAAGTATCCGTGGATTTGCCCCGACGCCAAATCGCAGGTTTCGGTGCGTTACGACGTCGAAAAACCGCTACAGGTGACCGACGTTCTGGTTTCCACGCAGCATCGTCCCGAGGCCACGCGGCAGCAGATTAGCGAATATGTGCGGGAACGACTGGCTCCACGGGCGCTGGGGCACTGGTTTCATCCCGCGATTCGTTTTGCCATCAATCCAACCGGGAATTTTGTGCACGGGGGACCTTCGGCGGACTGCGGCGTCACCGGACGAAAAATCATTGCGGACACGTATGGGGGCGCAGCGCGTCACGGGGGCGGAGCCTTCAGCGGGAAGGATCCGTCCAAGGTAGACAGAAGCGCGGCCTACTTCTGTAGGTTCGTTGCGCGTGAAATTCTGAAAACCGGGCTGGCGAGTCGCGTTGAAATCCAAGTTGCCTATGCCATCGGTCTTGCCAAGCCAATGTCCATTAAGGTCGACACCTTCGGTACGGGCGACGCCGCAGCGACTGCGGAATTCGTGCGTGCCTACGACTTCCGGCCGGCTGCGATTATTGAGCGGTTGGACCTTCTTCGCCCGATTTATCGACAAACGACGAACTACGGACACTTTGGGAAACGCGAACTGCCTTGGGAGCGCTAGAGATTTGGCAAGCCGGTGGCATACGGGGATTCCCATCTCCCATCGAACCCTTGAAGCATGCGACGAGTGATGGAATTCGCCAAGGAACTCGCGGTCAGCTCTGAGCCGACCGTTCACCATGAGGAAGACCTGGATTGCTGTTCGGGAAAAGCATCGGTTTAATCTTGCTCCTTGCGCCCATTGTGTCGAGGTTGTTCCTTCTTGAGAGAAAGATGGCGTTGCAGCCCGTACGCCAGAAGGCAGGCGCCGAGAACCTCGATAATTGACAGAAACAAGAATGAGCTTCCCGTTTGAGTATTAATGGTCGAATGCGGTGACGTCACGGAAAGAGTGACGGGAGTCAGGAACGGTACCAGGGCCAGAGCCGAACCAAGAATGATGAGAGTGATCGGTTTGAGCGTAGCGCTCTTTCCCACGGCGCCGAGGACGATGAAGATAATCAAGAACAGCGCCAGCCCGTCGGCCACAGGACCTCGCCCTGTGAATGACACGATGCGCGATTTTCCTTGGTTGCCATAGTTAAATACTTGGCCTACCACAATTCCGAGCACTGCGGAGAGGGACATCAACAACCACAGAAACCTTCGGGTTGCTGAGGCATCGCGTTGGTTGTCAAATCGCATGGCTACCTCCGTCTGATTTCAGATCCGACCTTGCTTGGCCAGCAGACGCCACAGAGCAGTCGAGAAGACGACTCCATCGATCCTGAGAATGTTGAGAGAAGCCAGAGTTCTCGTGGCGCGCGACGACGAGTTGGGTGAAAATCGCACCGCCGTCATGGCAAGGCTGATACCAGCGATCAGTGCGAGGCCGAAAGACAGCAAGTGCCCCCGTGCCGTAAGACCTATACGAATTGCCCCCAGAAACATGAGAAGGGCCCCGACGACAGACGGTGCAAGAAAAACAAGGTCAGCGAAGTGCTCCGTTCTGGGGCTGGTGGAAACTTCGACTTGCAGCTGAAGTGCGACGCCGAGCCCAATAGCCACCAAGGAGAGGCCGCAGAGAGCAATGGTTAGAGCCATGACCCGCATTAGTTTGCCCGGGCACATGATGGCTCGTCCTTGCGAGGAAGGTTGGGCTGGCTAACTTTCCGGAGGGAACTGGTTCGAGAAGCCGTACAGAGGGGCATGATCGACGCTCCTACCAGGAACTATTCCCTCGTAGGAGTCATCTGCCCGCTTGGGGCGGTTAAAGGCGAACTCCAACACCGACTCGTGGATTATCGCCTTGTGATCCGGCCGATGTCAATCGCGCGCCCCAGCAATTCCACTGTGGTCGGGTTGACTTCACATCCATCAACGGTATCATGTGGATAGGGCCAAGGAGTTCGGCCTTAACCGCTGTCCCCACCACAACCCGGGGCCAGATGATGACTCCTAACGAGGATCCTGTCGTGGAGTCGTCGAACCTGGCGGCTATCCGACGAAGCCTCGTAAATGGACTTGCTGACCTGAACGGAAAGCATTCTTGCAATTCCGCAAAGGAGCATCGTTCAAGGTTGCGTCACTGAAAGCTGAAGGCGTTGGGGTTCGCCGCTGGACAGCCCGCATGGGCAAATGACCCCTACAGGGGCTTCCTTGGTAGGGGCGCGCAAGAGTAGCTGTTCGATTTGCTCCCTACCACATCGGATTCTGGGGCCCATGGCGTCGGACTCTGTGCACGGGCATGTTCGCGCCTATGTTTCAGGGTCAGGGAAGGGGCTGGTGGGCGAGGCTGTCAAAGCCGAAGCGTTTCTCAGGCTGTTAGAGGAAGGCAAAATCGGTGCAGCGGTTGCGCTGCTCGGAGATGATCTCTATTGGCGTGATCTATGTCGTCAGAAGCTTCGGGATACTTTTATTCCAGAAGAGATTCGTCAATGGGCGCTCACGCGCTTTTCGCTGAAAGAGAGTGCGTTTGACTCCGCGTTGCTGCAGGCGCGTACGATGCCGATGCTTGGGCGTCGGCAGTTGGTTTTCATCGAAGACTTGGAATTACTTGAGGTCAGAAGCGAGAAATCCCAAACTGCGGCGTTCGATCAATTGGCGTCCTACCTCGATGATCCGTCATGGTTCACACTGCTGGTCTTGGAAGCCGTGGCTCTCGACCAAAGGGCACGAGTTTTTCGGCTACTGAATGAAAAGGCGACGATCGTCCGGCTGGCGGCAGAAGAGGAAGCTGCGGTGGAGACCATTGTCCGGATGGCGATGAGTATGGCTGTCCGGATTGACCGCGACGCCGCGATGATGCTGGCGGACTTGTCCGGCGGAGAACTAGCTCGGGCAAATCTGGAAATCGAGAAACTCGCACTGTATGTCGGCGAGCTGAAGCGCATTACGGCGGTGGATGTCAGGAACCTGGTTTTCTCGGCACAGGTCAACTCTGTTTGGGAACTCACTGAAGTGCTGGCTGTTGGGCCACGCAAACGGGCCCTGGAGATGTTGGACCGCTTGCTGACTTCAGGCGAATCCGCGCCGAAGCTTGTGGGCGCGTTTGCCTGGATGTATCGGAAGTTGCTGGAGGCTCAAGAACTGTCTGGCCAGGTTCGTCATGGGCAGGCCGCCCGGCAACTAGGGATGCGACCGGAGACCGCTGAACTCGTCCTTCGGCAAGCACAAAAGATCACTCGCGAGCAACTTCGCAAGGGGCTTGTAGTGCTCGCCGAAGCCGACAACCAGTTGAAATCTGGCGGTGTGGACCAGCGTACGGTGTTGGAATTCCTGATTGTACAGCTTACGGCTGGAGTTGCAAGCTGAGCCACATCGTGGGTGGTGTCATTTGCTACCGGGGGTATTACGCATAGAGCGGAAAATGCTACACCTAGCGCGCGAGTATAGCGCGCGAGAGTCCCATCACTCGCGGCTGCTTTGTCTGCTGAGATTGTTGCATGTCTTGGGAGACTGAACGATAGCAGCACCCTCTTCTTAGTGCGCTAACAGCCGATTGTGGCAAGATTTATTCCCAGCGGGTCCGCTACTCGGCGCGAAGGGCTTCGACGGGATTGACGTTGGCGGCGCGGCGCGAAGGCAAGTAACTGGCAAGCAACGCCGCGGCGACAAGCCCGAAGGTGACGGCTGCGTAGGTGACCGGATCGACCGGGCTTACGTGGAAAAGCAGTGACGACATGAGCCGCATCGTAGCGAACGCAGCGACCAGACCGAAGGCAACACCGATGCCGGTGAGCAGTAATCCCTGGCGAACGAACATTCCAGTGACCTCTTTCTGTTGCGCGCCAAGAGCCATGCGAATGCCAATCTCGCGGGTGCGCTGCGAGACGGAATAAGCGATGACGCCGTAGAGGCCGACGGTCCCGAGCAGCAGCGCCATGACGCCGGCGATTCCCAGCATGATCAGGGTGAACGAGGTGCGCGCGATCGAAGCGTCGTAGAGGTCGCCGAGCGTGCCGATGCGCGCAAGGGGAAGATTGGGGTCGACGGACCAGACCGCCTGACGAATCTCATTGAGCCTCCACACACACAGGAGATGTCATGAAAAGGGACGACCTCCAGTTGGTTAACCCCGGTGGTATACATCGGTGGTGATCAACACACGGAACCTGCGAGCAAGCAGGCCCAACAAGGAGGTCGTCGATGTTCTACGCTGGCATAGATGCGCACGTGAAGTCGAGCACGATTTGGATTGTGGACCGGAAGGGACGGAAGGTGAGCAGTTCGACGGTACTGACGAGCGCGGAAGGTTTTGCGGCTGGGCTGAGCCGTTGGGTTCGCCGCGGACTGAAAGCCGCAGTGGAAGCGAGCGGGATCACACCGTGGATCTGCCAACTGCTAAAGGATCTGGGAGCGAAAGTAGTGGTGGTGAACCCGAACCGGATGCGGCTGATTGCCGAATCGAGAAAGAAAACCGATCGCGTGGATGCAGAGACCTTAGCAGAGTTGTTACGACTGGGTGGGTTGCCGGAAGTGCACCAGCCCTCGATCGAGGCGCGTCGCCTGCGGACAGAATTGAGCGTGCGTCGGCAGTTGGTGCGCCAGCGAACCGCGATGATCAATCAAGCTCGCGGATTGTTGCGGGGATGACACCACTACCGGGACGGGCAAGGCGTTGACTTAGGCGTCGTTGCGCGCGAAAATATGGGTATTACGTGTGCTGGAGTTCTCCTTAATCCGCCCACAAGTGGGCAGATGACTCCTACGAGGGTTTCGACCTGCGAAGGAGTTGTCTGTTTCGTTTTAGCCCTCCTGCGTAGCTGAAACCCCTCTAAATGAAAATCAACTCGGAGACCTGATGACCCCTGATCGCATGGTCCGGCGGGCTCTGGAGCGGCTGAGATGAGCTCGGAGCCAGATGGATTTCGTGAACACCTCAACCCAAATCAGGCAAACCGGCTGCGTGTCACTTGCCAGTATATAGACAAGCTGCTCGGAGAGATCGAAGACGTTCTCAATACGACGACCTCCAAGGCCGCTTTCCCTCGTTATTC
The DNA here is from genome assembly GCA_030037775.1 of Candidatus Acidiferrales bacterium. Classification (GTDB taxonomy): domain Bacteria; phylum Acidobacteriota; class Terriglobia; order Acidiferrales; family UBA7541; genus DAHUXN01. Next base: position 4,824 of record JASHQB010000158.1, on the reverse strand, counting down.
TCCGGACATCGCGCCCGCGCAGCGCAGAACAATCGAAGACTACATTGCGAGAGTACGCGCGCAACTCCTCCGAGTTCTCGATGGACAGCATATTGCACGAGAGAAGCCATCCATTCCTGCTTCTCGAGCCATTCACGTCACGCTAGGCGCGATTGACATCGCCGCCGAAGAACTCAAACCCGGCTATATGCGTGGCTATGGAGACCTTCCGGAACGAGTGGCCACAGAACTGAACGGAATCGCTGCCGAGCTGATGAGCTTGATTGGCCGTTTTGACCTTTATTTGTCAGAAGGCATAGGTGAGGATCTGAGAATCCGGCTGGCACGCCTCGAGCAGGCCGGTAACGACCTGCAACTCCTCGAAAAAATCGAAAGCACCGTGCGCCAGCGGGGCCTTGTAGAATTCCGTCCGGCAATAGCCACGATTCTCGATCGCGCAGAAGACCGTAGTTTCGAGATTGCCGTTTTTGGACGAGTCAGTTCGGGAAAGTCTTCCTTACTGAATGCGATCCTTGGGACAGATGTGCTGCCAGTAGGAGTTACGCCGATCACCGCCGTTCCGACGCGTATCACCCATGCCGAGACGCCATTTCTTACGGTATCGTTTTCTGAAGGTCCCACGAAAAGGCTTGAGATTTCTCACTTACGAGAATTCGCAACCGAACAGGAGAACCCGGGAAACAGAAAGCATGTAACACGTCTTGTTGTTGCACTTTCGTCTCCGCGACTTCGAGGCGGGGTCGCATTTGTAGATACGCCCGGCCTGGGTTCTCTCGCCACCAGCGGTGCCGCAGAAACTTTGGCCTACCTTCCGAAATGTGATCTTGGTGTGGTCTTGATTGACGCCGGTTCCACTCTCACAGCTGAGGATCTTCAAACGATCATCGCTCTCCAACAAGCGGCGATTCCCGTCAACGTTCTGCTCAGCAAAGCGGATGTCCTGGGCCCCGACGATCGGAGTCGAATCATTCACTATGTCAAAGAACACATCGCATCTGAATGCAACCTGGATCTGCCGGTCCATCCCGTAAGCGTGTTGCCCTCGTGCAAGCAAATGCTCGATGAATGGTTTGAGAATCAGATCGTTCCCCTCTATGCACGCTCACAGGAGTTGCGCGCCGCCTCCCAGCGAAGAAAAATAGGCGCGCTGCGCGAATCGGTCGTTGCTGCCCTGGAAGCGCGGCTGCGAAAGAGGGAGCCAGCGTCAGCGGAATCAAAGGAAAAGGCTCGCGCAGCCGAGGACCTTCTCCGAAAAACAACTGGCCAAATTGAAGAAACCCGTTCGCTTTGTGGCAGATTGGTTCAGGAAGCGAGCGCTGGCCTACCCGAGGCGATTGACAAAGCGGCGAAGAGATTGTTGGACTCTTGGTCGAAGGGCGGCGACACCGAGGTTAAGCCCGGACAGTTGGTTCGCGACAGCATCACAGACTCCGTGCAGTCGCACATAAGAAAATTGCAACTCCAGATATCGCGTCTGGCAGCTCGGCTCGGGGACGATCTCCGGCAATGCGCCGAGACCCTCGGCCTTCCCGACGTTCCGGGCGAAGGTGAATTCCGATCAGTCATTCGAGGCACGCCTGTCTTTGAGACGATGACCTCTCCTCTCGTGGTTTCTCGTCCGGTCATTGCGGGGCTGCTCGGTCACCGCATGGCGGAACGACGACTGGCAGCCCAGATTTCCCGTCAGTTGGACCAGCCCTTTTACACGGCAATGGAAGCGTACTGGGAATTGTTGCGAGCTTGGGCCGATTCCGTGATCGCCCAACTAAGAGCGAAGTTCGAGACTTACGCCGAGAGTTATCGCGCCCAGGCCGAGCAAAAATTGAGGGGCAGGGAGTTTGCAGAAGAAGAGCTCGACGGTGTTGAAAAGGACCTTGCCGGCCTGAAGGCGAGTGCACCACCACAAAACGCACGTCGCGAGATCGAGCCAACTCGCCGCGACGCAACGGCGGAGATTTCCAAGAGGGCCTGACAGAACTCAAAAGAGAATAAGCAGAATCCTCTCGATGACCAAAGTGCATGATCATCGCGGTTGGAGGAGGGCGAGCGGGGCGTGAGAGTAGCGAAGGCGACGGCGGAACGGTTGATCGGCCGTAAGGCCGAGACACGCTGTCTGCACCGTGCTTTGCGCGCTCGCCTGAGTCAGCTGATTTGGGGTCCTGCGGGCTCGGGCAAGACCGTGAAGAGGTTTTGCACTTGAGCGCTCATCTGCCAGGCTCCATCGTCAAAATGTGTAAGCTTGCCGCGCAGCCGCGCTATCACTACGGAGACCAGGTCAAGGTTAAGTTGGTCCATTTGGATTGTCTGCTGCAAGGCAGCCGGTTCGCGGCCTAGGCGTTCTCGGGATACACGGCATGACCACAGCGCGAACTGATCGGGACGACGTCGTGCAGGACACGCAGGTGGAATTCCCGCTCCTGCGGCTTGCGGAACTAGCGGAAGATCTCGGGTCCGAACGCGTTCGCGAAGAGGCCACAGCCCTCGCTCAACGGGCCAATGAAGGACGATTCTACGTTGCATGTCTTGGCCAGTTTAAACGAGGGAAGTCCACGCTCTTAAACGCCTTGCTCGGTGATCGCATCTTGCCCACAGGGGTTTTGCCGCTGACCACCGTGCCAACGGTTGTCCGCCTAGGTGCTTCGAGAGGCGCTCGCGTCCGTTTTCGAGCGGGAAAGTGGATGGCGATTTCCCCGGAGGATCTGCCGCAATTTGTTTCGGAGGAACTCAATCCCGAAAACAAGAAGGGCGTCGTCGGAGTGGAGGTGTTTTCCCCGAGCCCTCTCCTCGCACAAGGTATGTGCTTGGTGGATACGCCCGGTCTCGGTTCCGTCTTTGAGGGAAACACGGCGGCAACCCAGGCGTTTGTGCCTCACATTGATGCGGCAATTGTCGTTGTCGGCGCTGATCCGCCCATTTCCGGGGAGGAAGTAGCTCTCCTCAAAAAAGTAGGGAAGCACGTTCGCGACCTCCTGATCGTGATGAACAAAGCGGACCGAACCTCGATTGAAGAGCGCCAAGCGGCAAAGTCGTTTACCGCCAAAATGCTCGGACAGCATCTGCAACGCCGTATTGGTCCGATCTATGAAGTCAGCGCCGAGGAGCGTCTCGCAAACTGCGGACCGGAACGCGATTGGGGGGAATTCGTAGCAGCCCTTGAGGGGCTGGTCCATGAATCCGGCAGCGAGCTGGTTCGCGCAGCGGCGAGGAGAGGCCTCGCACGACTGACCGAAGAGCTTTTCGCAATTATTTCCGAAGAGAGAGAAGCCCTAATTCGCCCGATCGAAGAATCCGAGGCACGAATTCACCACCTGCGTCAGACTATCTCGGAGGCCGAGAGGTCGCTTCGTGACGTGAGTTATCTCTTCCTGGCGGAGGAACATCGCCTTTCGGATATGTTCTTGGCACAAAGGAAGCAGTTCCTCGCCACAGCAGGTCCGAAAGTGAATGCCGAGTTTGAGAGGGAACTGAAGACGCTGCCGCGTCACTATGGTCCGAAGTTTCGAAGAGACACCTTCCACCTGGCCCAAGTCGTCGTGGAGCGTGAGATCCGGCCTTGGCTTGAAGCAGAACAAGTTGCGGCCGAGCAGGAATATCGGAAGGTCGACTCCCGCTTTGTGAGTATCGGCAACGATTTTCTGAAGAACTTAGCGGAGTCGGGAGCGCCGGAATTCACGCGCATGCCCAACCCTCTCGACTCGAATCAGGGGTTTCGCGTTCGTTCGCGTTTCACATTTGAGCAATTGCTCCACGTCGCTTTGCCCTCTTCTCCTTTGCGCTACCTTGCGGATGTATTCTTGGGCATGGTCCGGGCTTATGGTGTGATTGAAAAAGAAGCCTCGGACTTCCTCGCTCATTTGATGGAAATGAACAGCACGCGGGTCCAGTCGGATGTCGTCAATCGGGTCCAGGAAAGCCGGGGGCAATTGGAAGTCGAAATCCGAAAACTTCTTCACGAGGTAACTCGGGTTGCTCAACGCGCTCTCGATCGAGCGCGCGTGGCGAAGGCGGAAGGCGCTGCGGCAGTTGAGGGGGCATTGGCCCGTTTGGGGCGTGCCGAGCGCGCTCTTCGAGCTCTGTCTCAATCAGGTGAGGGGAATCGGCCGTTTGCGGAAGACGGATGGTCAAGGGAGTCCAGACGAAACGATTGATTCGCCCCGGTCGTACGGCTCATTTCGACTCCTTCTAGTGCTTGTCACGGCTAATTGGCCGTGCTTTACTCTTCTAAGGCTCAGAATTCCGTCGGCCAAATCTTTAGCGCACCGCCTCGTCCTTTCATAACGGTGGCTTCAGGAGAGAAACAGCATTATTCGCTGGTGGCAACTTAGACCGAGAGCTTTGTTCAACGACGATGCCAATGGCGTCAGAGGCAAGATCATCGGCATATACGCCGTTTTGCTGGGCTTCAATTTGGGCGCATGGCTCTGGGCGGCCATTGCTTTTTATCATTATCCCGTTCTTCTCGGCACCGCGTTCCTCGCCTACAGTTTCGGCCTGCGCCACGCCGTGGACGCCGATCACATCGCCGCGATTGACAACGTCACTCGTAAATTGATGCAAGAGGGAAAGCGTCCGGTGGCGGTTGGGTTCATGTTCTCGCTCGGGCATTCGACGATCGTCGTCATCGGCGCGGCAGCTATTGCCGGAACCGCCATCGCGCTTCAGCATCGTATGGATGCGACTCGGAGCGCAGGCGGCGCGATCGGCACTCTGATTTCTGCATTTTTTCTGCTTACTATCGCCATCGTCAATTTGATCGTTCTGCGATCGATTTACGGCGCCTTCGTGCGAGTGCGTAGCGGCGAGCCCTACAGCGAGGAGGATTTC
>JASHQB010000157.1 GCA_030037775.1 Candidatus Acidiferrales bacterium | reverse complement strand
GAAGTTTCATTGGTGGGAGCGTCTCGGATCAGGCGATGTCGATTGCGGTGGACAACGCGGCACCAGCGAACGCTTATGTGGCAGGTGTGACACAATCGGCTAATCTTGTGTCGTCAGCGATCGTGACGAACACGCCATTTCAAGCGACCCTCAACGGCACGAGCAACGGCTTCTTCGGGGTGGTCAATCAGTCGACCGGAACACCGGTGCTGCAGTACCTGACCTATCTGGGAGGAAGCGGAACCGACTCCGCACAAGGTGTAGCCGTGGTGCTGCCGTCCTCGCCCGGTCCGGCGACGCAGGTCTACGTCGCGGGGAGCACGACGTCGGGCAATTTCCCGAATCTTTGCTCGTTGCAGGGATTCAGCGGTACGCAAGATGCATTCGTCGTCGAGTTCAATCCAACGGTTGGCGGCGCGTCTTCGCTCACGTACACGACCCTTCTGGCCGGAAGCAAAACCACGCAAGCGAACGCTGTCGCCGTGGATCCCACAACAGAAAATGCGGTGGTCGCCGGCGACACGATCTCGTCGGATTACCCGCTCGCGAGCAATCCGCAAAACGGCTTGCAAACCACCTGCGCCAGTTGCCAGTCATCTCCGGCCGAGCCCGACGCTTTCCTTACCGCCGTGAACGTCGGCACGGGCCCCGCTGCCTGTGTGGCGTTCAGCCAGTCTCCCGTCAACCTAGGATCGTTCGCGGATGGCACGACATCGCCACCGCGTAGCCTTGCTCTAACGAATGATGGTGATACGAGTCTCAACATCACTTCCATCACGGTCACCGGAGCAAACAGCGGCGATTTTTCGCAGACCAACTCGTGTCTGACAAGTCCGCCGTTGGCGCAGGGCGGAAACTGCAGCTTGTCCATCACGTTCACACCTTCCATCACCGGCCCGGAAACGGCGCAGCTCCAGGTGACCGACAACGGCGTTGGCAGCCCGCAGACCTTAACACTGAATGGCGTTGGGAGCGGCGTGCTGGTTGATTTGTCGGGGTCTTCGCTCGCCTTTCTGAACACAGCGCAAGGCCAAGTGTCCGCTGCGGAAACCATAACTGTGACAAACAACTCCAATACGGACACGCTGATGGTCCAGCAGTCGTCGATTCAGGGAACGAACACAGCAGACTTTGAATACGGCACGGCGAACAATTGCACGTCGACCATCGCGCCCGGGGGAATGTGCACAATTGCGATTCAATTCGCGCCCATCGAACCCAGTCCGCCTGCAACCGGGCTTTCGTTGTCTGCGCAAGACGTCCTCTCATTCCTCGACGTATCGACATCGGTTGTACAGAACGTTTCAGTGCCGCTCACCGGGACCGAAGTTCCGGCAGCGCCGGGGATTGAGTTTTCGCCGACGTCGCTTGCGTTCAGCAGCCAGAACGTCGGCGGCTCTACGGGGGCGCAGGCGATTACCGTGACTAACAACGGCTCGGCCGCGCTTAGTGTCAGCAACGTGAGCACTACGGGAGCAGATCCCGGCGACTTTTCGCAAACGAACACCTGTATCGCTAGCTCGCCGTTGGCGCCGGCGCCGGCGGCAACGTCAACCTGCACAATTTCCGTTACGTTCAAGCCGACTACAACCGGCCCCAGGGCGGCTGATGTTTCCGTGGCCGACAACGCGAGCGGCTCGCCGCAAACGGTGCCATTGACAGGAACGGGCACGGCCGCCGGCGTGATGCTCACGCCCTCGAGTTTGACGTTCGCCGGGCAAAACCCTGGTGCCCCGGCCAGTCCTCCTCAAACTGTCACTTTGGAGAATACGGGCACGGGACCGCTGACGATTTCTAACATCGCAATCACGGGCACGGATTCCGGGGATTTCAAGGCGACGAATAATTGCCCCATTGGGCCTGCGGCCACGCTAAGCGCAGGGAGCGCTTGCTCGATCGCCGTGACGTTTGCGCCGACCGGCACGGGCGCCCGCACGGCGTCACTTTCGATTTCCGACACTGCTATCCCATCGCCGCAGATGGTGCCTCTCAGTGGCGTCGGCACGGTGCCGGGGGCGCAGTTCAGCGTTTCCGGCCTCGGCCTTCAGTTTGGCACGGTGATTGTGGACGCAAAGTCTTCCAGCCAACCCGCTCAGCTGACGAACACAGGCAACGGCACGCTGGTGATCACCAATGTCGGCTTCGTTGGCGCGAATCCAGCCGATTTTCAGGCCTCTGGCAGCTGCGTGGGAGCCGGTGGCGCGAGCGTCAGCGTGGCCGCAGGTTCCAATTGCACGGTTAACGTGACCTTTGCGCCGACGGCTGCGGGTACGCGCGACGCCAACATCAGCGTTACGGACAATGCTCCTACCAGTCCTCAGCAGCTTCCGGTCACGGGCACGGCCACCGATTTTCAACTGGGCGCCGTCTCTGGCGGCTCTACTTCGGCCACCGTAACGCCTGGCGAGTCGGCCACGTTCAACTTGCAAATTGCAGCCTTAAACGGTTTTGCGGCCACCGTGGCACTGTCGTCCTCGAATCCCATACCTGCATCGACGTGTGCCATCTCGCCGACGCAGATAGTTGTTTCGGGTCAGGCAGTCGGGTTCACTGTGACCGTGACGACCACGGCGCCGACGACAACGTCTCGCGCACCCTTCTTCGCTCTACCGGGAAGCAAGAACCTCCGCATCGTTATAGGATTATGGCTGCTGGCATTTGCCTTCTTGGCACTGTGGAAGTGGAAGTTGGGCCGTCGGCTTCGCTTCCGGCCGGCGCTGCTGCTGGCTGGTGTTCTGCTGGTTGCTTCGTGCGGGGGAGGAGGAGGGAACTCTTCGCCAACCGGCACTCCTGCAGGGACCTATACCGTCACGATTACGGGGACTGTTTCCGGAGTTTCCCGCACCGTACCCCTCTCTCTCACAGTTCAATAAAACCGGCGCGGAGCCGCGCGTCAAAATTCTTTGATGGCAAGGCCGCGCGGATCACGTCCCACGGGAACCAGGGCGATCAGGCAGCCGGCCGAGCTGCCGGAGGCCTGGGAGCAACCCTCGGTGCGAACCACGGCAAGCTGGTCTGAGCCCGCATCGACGGCAAGCAGGGTGTTTCCCAAGGACGCAAACTCAAGCACGCCGGGCTGCTGGCCAATCGCAATGGGCTGCAAAGCTTGCCTTACTCCAATCTGCACCGGCACGATTTGCGAGGCTCCCGGGTCGGAGACATAGAGGAGCTGGCCATCGGGCGAGAGCACCGCATCTTCCGGCGCCGAGCCGAGCATGACGTAATCGGCCACGTCGTTGGTCCACGTGTCAACGACGATCAATCCGTGGGCATTCGGTGAAGGGATGTAGAGCTCGCCGCCGTCACTCTTCATGACGAAGCTCCCCGGCGTTCCGCCCAGCTCCAAGTTCGCGATGAGGCCATAGTTTCGCAAGTTGAGGACGGATATCCGGTCGGAGTCGGCCGAGGAGATGTACGCTTTCGAGCTGTCTGGCAAGACGGCCACCTGCTCCGGTTGGGAGGCCACTTGAATCGTTGCAACTGTTGCGAAGGTCGGCGCACTCAGTAGGGAAACTGTAGAATCACCGCGGTTCGTCACGATCACAAGTTTCCCGTCCGGCGTAACGCGCGCTATCCATGGCCGCTTGCCCGTGCGCGCCCGTGCGACGACTCGGCGAGTGGAGCAATCGATTTCAGCGACGGCGTCCGATCCGGACGCCGCAACGTACGCTCGCATACCATCGCGAGAGAAATCCACGGCATAAGGCTCAGAGCCAACCGGGATGCGCGCAACAACTCGTAGAGCTTTGGTGTCGAGCACCCAGACGTACCCGCCCGAGGTGCTGACGCCCCAGATTTCATCGCGTTTCGGATGCGCGCGAATTCCACTCGGCGAAGGGCCGACGGATACCGTTGCGGCGGCAGCCAGCGTGACCAGGTTCACCGCCGTGAGTGTTCCGTCGGCGGTGTTCGAAACATAAGCGTACAAATGCCGGCCGGGGCGCAGGAAGGACGGCCGATGCTCGAGCGCGATTTCGCGAACGGCAATGCCCAGCAGAACAATTAGAATCAGGAGAAGCCGGATATTCCAGCGGGACTTGCGGCCTGGCGTCTTGTGTGGGGAAGTAGGCGGCACGGGGGGGCTGCACTAATTGAGCGTGCGATGCACCACGGTTGCGATGGCCCGAACTTCGGCCATCAGTAGCTGGAGTTCATCGGGAATGATCGACTGCGCCCCATCGGAAAGAGCGCGGTCCGGATCATGATGCACTTCCACCAGCAAGCCATCTGCGCCGACGGCAACTGCCGCTCGCGACAGCGGAAGCACCTTGTTTCTTCGGCCGGTACCATGGCTGGGGTCGACGAGGATCGGCAAGTGGCTGCGAATTTGCACCGCCGGAATCACGCTTAGGTCGAGAGTGTTGCGGGTGTGGTCGGTAAACGTCCGAACGCCCCGCTCGCATAAGATCACCCGGTAATTGCCCTCGGACAATATGTATTCCGCGGCCATCAGAAATTCATCGAGTGTGGCCGACATACCGCGCTTCAGCAGGATCGGCTTGGAAGCTCTTCCGGCGCGCTTGAGCAGCGAGAAATTCTGCATGTTGCGCGCGCCAATTTGAATCACGTCGGCGTACTCCTCGACAAGATCAAGGCTTTCGTTATCGATCGCCTCGGTCACGATTCCCAGGCCGAATTCGTCGCGAATATCCGCCATGATTTTCAATGCCGGTTCACCGAGACCCTGAAAGCTGTAGGGAGAAGTGCGCGGCTTGTAAGCGCCGCCGCGAAAAAGAGGCACGCCCGCGGCTTTTACGTGGGTGGCGACCGTCCTTGCCTGCTCGCGGTTTTCGATGGCGCACGGCCCCGCAATGATTGCCAAGCTCGCGCCGCCAATGGAAACTTCGCCTGCGGGCGTGGACACCTTCACGACCGTGTTTTCTTCCTTGGCATCGCGGCTAACCAGTTTGTAGGGCTTGCTGACGGGAATGCACTCAATAACTCCCGGCATGGCTTCGAGCGAGCCGATATCGATAGCTCCGGAATTTCCGGTTATGCCGATGGCGGTCCGATTCGAACCAGGAATGGGATGGGCGCGCAGGCCAAGCGACTCAATGCGTTCGCAAACGGAGCGAACCTGCTCTTCGGTGGCATGAGCCTGCATTACAACGAGCATTGCGGCAATCTCCCTGGCACGGTGGTCGAACTTTGCTTCGGTTTCCGACGGATGAATTCCGGCAGCTGAAGCGAACCAAAGAGTGTACTGCATCGCGCGGTCGCGCCGCAATTGATGGCAGGCCGAATACCCAAACGCGGTGCGGGTTGGCCGCTCATTCGGTCGCTCTCGCGGTTTCAGCGAGCATCTCGCCGGTTACGCGGCGCGTTTCGTCAAGAATAGCGACGAAAATGGCGCCGAGCGCCTGGTCGTCGAGCGGCCCGGGATTGGCACGCCGCACGTAGCGGAGAATCGCTTCCTCGCGTGCCTCGTCGCGCATGGGCAGCCCGGTGTCCCTCTTGAGCTGGCCCAGTTGGATCGACATTTGCGCGCGCCGGTTCAACAGGCGGACCAGTTCGCGGTCGAGTTCGTCGATCCGCCTTCGGTGATCGTTGAGAGTCATGTCATTCTCCTTTGTTCGTCGCCGTCCCTTGGCGCTCGGCCGCATATTGGGAAGCAAAAAAAAACCGCAAACCCTGTTTCGGGGTTTGCGGCCAATTTCAGTGAGCCTTTTGCGCTGGTGCTACATTCGCTGGTCCCTTGCGCCTGCGCGCCTCACCGTGGCCGCTACCCCGTAAGGATAGCGGTAGGTAAAGCTAAAATAATAAGAATGCCACGCCTGCGCTGAGTTAGCACTCATAGTCGAAGCCACAGTGTAAAGGCATTCGGCCCCAGAGTCAATGGTCAGTTGGAGCTAGCTGTTTGCGTAAGCGGGGCGAATCCACTAGAATGTAGGTTCACTGTCCAAACCAAACGCGCGTCCGAGGGAATGGAAGAACCTCAGCACAGTTCAGTTCAGCCGTATCTCCCAAGCGACGAATACCGCCCCGAACCCGAAGCAAAGCCGCTTCCGCCAAATTGGCTGGACGGCAGCACGCGCATAGGAATTCACACCTCCATAGCCGGCGACATCCGTTCGGCACTCGATATTGCAAACAATCTGGGTGCGAATGCGCTGCAGATTTTTTCGGCCAGTCCCAGGATGTGGAGCCGCGGCGTCGGTTCAAACGCCATCGCCTCTTCCGAGCGGTTTCGTGCGCGTCGCGCCGAATTGAAGCTCGGCCCGCTGGTGATTCACACCAATTATTTGATCAATCTGGCGTCGTGCCAGCGCGTGTTGCGCGTGCGCTCGATTCAGGCTTTTCATGATGAAATTGTGCGCGCCGTAGCCCTTGGAGCTGATTTCCTGGTGACCCACCCGGGCAGCGGATGCGGAGTGGAAATGAGCGCCGCGGTTGTGGCCATCGCCGACGGGCTCAGACACGCCGCGCGCGGAGTAAAACTCGGCGGCTTGCGGATTCTGCTCGAGAACACCGCCGGGCAGGGAACTTCTGTGGGCTCGCGTTTCTCCGAACTGCGGGCGATTCTAGATCTGTGCCCGGAACTGCCCTTGGGCGTCTGTATCGACACGGCGCATCTGTTTGCCGCAGGCCATGATTTGCGCCGTGCGGAAGGATTAGAACGCGCGCTTGCTGAAATTGCTGGCGCCATTGGCCTCCATCGCGTGTTCGTGATCCATGTGAACGATTCGAAGGGCGCGCTTGGCTCGCATCTTGACCGCCACGAGCACATTGGTCACGGCAAAATCGGGCGTGAAGGCTTTCGCAGAATCTTGAACCATCCGCAGCTCGCAGGGCGCGCGTTTATTCTGGAGACGCCCATTGACCGTCCCGGCGACGACCGCAGGAACGTCGATGCGCTTTGGCGCCTGGTGGGAGAGAAGCCGCGCAGCGTCCGTGGCGCCGCAGACGGCTTTGCCGTGCGGAGGCGGGGCGCGCGATCTCGCGGCAAAACCTCGGTGGCCCGCAGAGCCCGACGGAAAAAAACTTCGGCAACACGAAGAGGATAAGAACGTTGGGCGAATACGAACCGCAGCGAATCGAAGCGAAGTGGCAGAAAATCTGGGAAGAGCAGGGCGCCTTTAACGCGGACCGTGACCCGGTGCGGCCGAAATACTACGTCCTCGAAATGCTGCCCTATCCTTCCGGCACGCTGCACATGGGCCACATGCGCAATTATTCCATCGGCGACGCGGTGGCGCGCTTCAAGCGCATGCGTGGCTTCAACGTTCTTCACCCCATCGGCTGGGATTCCTTTGGCTTGCCCGCGGAAAACGCCGCGATCAAGAATGGAATTCCGCCCCGTCAGTGGACCAATTCCAACATCCAGCAAATGAAGGCCACCTGCAAGCGATTCGGCTTCAGCTACGACTGGCGCCGTGAAATATCCACCTGTGAGCCGGAGTACTACCGCTGGAACCAATGGTTTTTCCTTAAGATGCTCGGCCGCGGACTGGCTTACCGCAAGCTCAGCAAAGTGAACTGGTGTCCGCAGTGCCAGACCGTGCTGGCGAACGAGCAAGTTGTCGACGGTTGCTGCTGGCGCCATGAGACAACGGCGGTTGAGGTTCGAGAAATTGAGCAGTGGTTCTTGAGGATTACGAATTACTCCGACGAACTGCTTGCCGACATGGCGGAATTGAAAGACGGTTGGCCGGAGCGCGTGCTGGTCATGCAGGAGAACTGGATCGGCAAGTCGCGCGGCACGCGGGTTCGATTCGCGGTTCCGGATCTAAGCGGCATCGCGCTCGAAGTCTTCACAACACGCATCGACACCATCTATGGCGTCTCTGCCGTGTTGCTTTCTCCTCACCATCCGATCTTGAGCGAGCTCGTCGCGGGCGTGCCGGGCGCAGGCGCAATGGAAGAGCGCCTTGAGGCCATGCGCAAGGTAAATCTAAGAGCGGCGGATCTTGCGACCGCGGAAAAAATAGGGATCTTTACCGGCCGTTTCGCGCTGAATCCGTTCTCCGGCGAGCGCGTGCCGATCTGGGTGGCGAATTTCGTCCTCGCAGAGTATGGCACGGGCGCGGTGATGTGCGTTCCTGCTCACGACCAGCGCGATTTTGAGTTTGCACAAAAGTATCATCTGCCGCTCAAGATTGTAGTCCAGCCGCTCAGCGGGTCGGTGCTTCGCGTGGACCAGATGGAACAGGCTTATACAGAATATGGCCGCTCGGTCGACTCGGGACCGTATAGCGGAATGGAGTCTGCTGCGGCCATCGAAAAAATGACTGCAGATGCCGAAGCAAAAGGATTTGGCAGAGCGGAAACAACCTATCGCCTGAAGGATTGGGGCATTTCGCGCCAGCGCTATTGGGGCACGCCCATTCCGGTGGTTTATTGTAAGAAGGATGGCGTCGTCGGCGTCCCCGAAGAGCAGTTGCCGGTTCGCTTGCCTGAAAACGTGGTTTTGACCGGCGAAGGGCGGTCTCCGCTGGCCAACGTCCCGGAGTTCCTCAAGACGACTTGCCCAAAATGCGGCGGGCCGGCGGAACGCGAAACCGACACGATGGACACCTTTGTCGATTCATCGTGGTATTTCTACCGCTACACCGATGCGCACAATGATCGCGCGCCCTACGATCCCAGCAACGTGCAGTACTGGTTTCCCATCGACCAGTATATCGGCGGGATCGAGCACGCTATTTTGCATCTGATCTACTCGCGCTTCTTCGCCAAAGTGATGCGTGATCTGGGGCTGATTCAGCACGGGGAGCCCGTGCGCAGGCTCTTCTCCCAGGGAATGGTGCAAAAGGGCGGCCGCGCCATGTCGAAATCCCACGGCAACGTTGTGGGCGCGGACGAAATGGCCCAGAAGTACGGCTGCGACACGGCGCGAATGTACACCCTCTTCGCCGCTCCGCCCGCGAAAGATTTGGAATGGAGCGAAGACGGAATCGAGGGCTGCTCGCGGTTTATCAACAAGGTGTACCGCCTTGTCGACCGTCACGCGCAAAATCTCAAGAATGTAGAGAGCCGGCTGAGCGAATCCGTTGACTTGTCGCAAGCCACGGGCAAAGAGAAGCTCCTTCTCCGCAAGGCGCACCAGACGCTGAAGCGCGTGACCCACGATTTCGAATCGCGCTGGCACTTCAATTCCTCCATTGCACTCATCATGGAGTATTACAATGAAGTCCAAGCGCAGGAGCCCCTGGATCAGGGCATGCGTCCGGAAGTCGCCAAGCGCCTTGTTGAATTGCTGGTTCTGATGCTTGCACCGATCAGCTCACATGTTTGCGAAGAACTGTGGGAGATGCTGGGTCATTCGGGCGGCTTGGCGCGGGTTAGCTGGCCGGCTTTTCGTGACGATTTGGCGAAGGAAGAGCAATTCGAGATCGTCATCCAAATCAATGGGCGCGTGCGCGGAAAGATCCTCGTCGAGGACGGCCTGAGTGAAGAGGAAACAAAGGAGCGAGCGCTCGCCGATCCGCGAATCGCGCCGTTAGTGCAAGGTCGGACCATCGTGAAGGTCATTGTCGTTCCGCGCAAGCTGGTGAACATTGTTCTGCGATAGAGCATTTTGCCCAAACGCCAACGGAAAGGACCTTTCAGTATGAACGTGCCGGGCGGCGTGATCGTCCTGGACTTCGGCGGCCAATATACACAATTGATTGCGCGTCGCATCCGCGAGCAGGAGGTCTTTTCCGCGATTTTGCCGTGCAGCGCCTCCATCGACGAGATCGAAGGTCTGCGGCCAGCCGGTGTGGTTCTATCGGGAGGTCCCAGCTCGGTCTATGACAAGGGAGCGCCGGTCTGCGACAGCCGCGTCCTGGGCCTGGGCTTGCCGGTACTGGGAATATGCTACGGAATGCAGTGGATGGCGCATTCGCTCGGCGGCAATGTCGTGAAAGCGGAGCATCGCGAGTACGGCCCTGCGACGCTGGACCGCGAACGGGATTCCACGCTGTTTCGTGGCCTGCCCGAACACTTGAAAGTCTGGAACAGCCACGGCGACCACGTGATCGGCTTGCCCGCGGGCTTTGAGACGGTTGGTCGCACGGACAACGCCGTCGCCGCGATCGAGGATCCTTCGCGGCGCCTCTATGGCGTCGAATTTCATCCCGAGGTTCTGCATACGGAACGCGGCTCGGAGATCCTCCGCAATTTTGTTTTTGAAGTGTGCCGCGCCGAGAAGAACTGGAGCCGGGCCTCGTTTATTTCCGACACGGTGGGGGCGATTCGCCAACAGGTCGGCGACGCGCAAGCGCTGTGTGCACTGAGCGGGGGTGTGGACTCGACTGTTGCTGCTGTGCTGGTTCATCGCGCCATTGGGGACCGCCTGACCAATGTCTTTGTCGATACGGGCCTCCTTCGCCGCAACGAATTTCAAGACACTTTAGAGCTTCTCCGCGACAGGTTGCACCTGAAAGTCGACGGTGTAGATGCTTCGGAGCGCTTTCTGGCCCGACTCCATGGCGTTACTGATCCGGAGGAAAAACGCAAGCGAATCGGTGCCGAATTCATCGCCGTTTTCGCCGGAGAAGCCAAGCGCCTCGCTCTTTCCTCGGGCTCTGACATGCGTTTTCTCGTGCAGGGTACCCTCTATCCCGATGTCATTGAATCGGTTTCCGTTAAGGGACCCTCGGCCGTCATCAAGACACACCACAACGTAGGGGGGCTCCCAAAGGACTTACCCTTTCAGCTAATCGAGCCCCTGCGCGATCTTTTCAAAGACGAGGTGAGAATGATCGGAAGGGAGCTCGGCCTTCCGGACGAAATTCTTTTGAAACATCCGTTTCCAGGCCCCGGATTGGCGGTTAGACTACTGGGTGAAGTAACCAAAGATAAACTTGAAGTCCTGCGCGCAGCCGATGCCATTGTCGTCGAGGAGATCCGTCGCGCGGGGCTGTACGGCAAGGTCTGGCAGGCATTCGCTGTGCTGCTCCCGGTCAGAAGCGTAGGTGTGATGGGCGATTATCGGAGTTATGGGTATACCATAGCGGTACGGGTGGTGACATCGGAGGACGCCATGACGGCCGATTGGGCGAGGTTGCCCTGGGACGTGTTGGAAAGGATCTCCACGCGAGTAGTCAACGAGGTTCGCGACGTCACGCGGGTAGTCTACGACGTCAGCTCCAAACCACCCAGCACTATCGAGTGGGAGTAGGTAAGCCCTATTTGCAGGCGAAAAAACGCTACTTTAGCGAGTCGCCATCTTTTGGGCCATGTAAAACAAGAGGCGCCGATCCGCCTCATCGATGCGCCCAAGAGCACGGCGGAACCGGCCAAGGAACCGCGCTTCTTTGCCTGCGCTGCCCCACGCAATGTCGTCTGAAGACTTGCGCTTTGGAAGATTTGGCAGTTCAGGTGGCTCTTCGCCGTCGTAGAATAGCTGGTAGAGGGGTATCTCCATGGCTCGTGCCAGCTTCTCTAACGTCTCGATGGCTGGAACGGTATGACCGTTCTCAACCCGGGAAATATAGCAGCGAAGAAGCCCGGTACGCTTCTCGATATCGCCCTGGGATAGCTTCTTGAACTCGCGCAAGGTGCGCAAACGCTCTCCGATTATCATGCGGGGATTGTCACATGAAACATATGATGAATGCAAGGGCTAACTCGAACGGTACTGTATAATGGCGATGTAACCGAAAACGTATGGACAACGTCCCAAAGTATGTGGCAGCGAGCGCAGCCGCGGTAGCGATTCCAGCGCGGTCCCGGCCCAGCAAGCCGGATGACCGTGAATTGGTCATGCAGGCACAAAAGGGCGCCAGCGCCGCGTTTGAGCAGCTTGTCCTGCGGCACCAGCAGCGCGTAATCGCGGTGGTTGGCGGCATCTTGCGGCGGCGCGAAGACATCGAGGATGTGGCGCAGCAGGTGTTTCTGAAAGCCTACGTCTCGATCCGCCGCTTCGATATGCGTTCGGCGTTCTCGACGTGGCTTTACAAGATCGCCGTCAACGAGTGTTGGGACTATTTGCGGAAGAAGAAAGTGCGGCCCTTGAGTTATGAGGCGGATCTCAGTGAAGAGCAGGCCCGTCATGTGGAACAGTTTGTCAGCGGCAACCTCGAGACGGGGAACCCCGGCGAACGCGCCGAACTTCGTGAAATCGTCGAACGACTGCTGAGCGACCTGACCGAGGAAGATCGCGTGATGCTCGTTCTGAAAGAGGCGCAGGGTTTCGCCGTGGATGAGATCGGGCGGATGATGGGATTGAACGTAAATACCGTGAAAGTGAGGCTGTTCCGCGCTCGACGGCGCCTGGCGACGAATTACCGCCGGAGGATTTCTCATGCTGTATCAGGTAAGAGTGGAGGCTCGGAAACCCGATGACACCCGGACACAAGGCTCAAAAGTGCAGCAAGGTGGAACCTTTTCTCGATGATTATTTGCGTGGCGAACTTCCGCGCGCAGCGGCGGAGCGATTGGCCGCACATCTCGAAATGTGCGGCGGCTGCCGGGAGACGCTCGATGATCTGCGTATCTCGGCGAAACTTGTCGGCGCAACATTTGAGGAAACCGCCGATCCTGGGCCGGGATTCGCGCACTTGGTGATGGCGCGCGTCAATACCGCCGAACGCTGGCTGCAGGGCCAGCGCGCCTTCTGGCGGCCGTTCGAAGCTGTGGCGTGGCGTCTGGCTTTCACCGCGGCTCTCGCGCTCGCGTTCCTATTTGCATATGGATTCAGGAATGCTCCCGTCGCTAACCAGACGGCGACCCCGCCGATTTTGGCGTCGCAGTCCGAGGCATTTGTTCGGCCTGCTTCTTTTTCTCCAGCGCCATCGAATGGCAACGAGGTTCTGATGGCCATCGCAGAAAGGCACCATGGGCAACAATAGCACTTCACGGAGGGCTGTCGGACTGGTCGTCGTGGTTTTTGCGCTGGGCATTGCCCTCGGCGTCGTCGGCACTCGTCAGTGGGACGCTCACGTCCAGGCCAGCCAGCAGCACCCGGACTTTTTGAAACAACTGAAGAGTGAGCTGAACCTATCTGCCGAGCAAGCGAGCAAGATCGATGCGATTCTCGATGAGGATCGTTCCCGGTGGCACGCGCTCGATATCCAGCGGCATGCGGAGTGGGATCCTAAGTACGCCCCCATGGAAAAAGCGAGCCACTCCGAATGGGATCCCAAGTATGATCAGGTGCGTCAGCAGGGACGGGACAGCATTCGCGCTCTTCTGACGCCCGAGCAAAGGACGAAATTTGATGCGTTTCTAGAGCGCCACGATCAAGAAAGGCAAAAGCAGCAACAACAGCAACAGGGCCACTGAGAGCCCGCCGCTCGCACACCTCCATTATGGCGACTGAAGCGACTATTCCCGGAGAATCTGAAATTACACGACTGCCCGCATCGGAAGCCGTGATCGCTCTCGACAACGTCCACAAAACTTACGATTTGGGTGAGATTCAAGTACACGCGCTGCGCGGAGTGTCGCTGGAAATCATGCGCGGCGAATTTGTCGCCATCATGGGTGCCTCCGGATCAGGGAAGTCGACGTTAATGAACATTCTCGGCTGCCTGGATCGGCCGACCAAGGGCCGTTACTTGCTCGATGGCACGGACGTCTCGGAACTGAGCAAGGTCGAGCTGGCGCATATCCGCAATCGCAAGATCGGCTTCGTCTTCCAGCAATTCAATCTGCTTTCGCGCACCACAGCGCTCGAGAACGTCGAACTGCCCACGCTGTACGCCGGAATCCCTCCGGAAGAGCGCGTGGCTCGCGCCAAGCAGTCTCTCGAACGCGTCGGTCTGGCCGAGCGCGCCATGCATCATCCCTCGCAACTTTCAGGGGGCCAGCAGCAGCGCGTGGCCATTGCACGGGCCCTGGTCAATCATCCGTCAATCCTGCTCGCCGACGAGCCTACCGGAAATCTCGACAGCCGCACCAGCGTGGAAATTATGGATATTTTGCAGCGGCTTAACGAGGACGAAGGCCTGACGGTCGTCTTGGTGACTCACGAGCCGGACATCGCTGCCTATGCGCAGCGCGCGCTCGAATTTCGCGACGGCAAAATGAAGCGCGACACGCGAATCCAAAAGCGCCTGATCGCGCGTTTGGTTCTGCCCACTTTGAAGTCGCCGGACGACGAAGAGGCCGAGGAAGCAACCGAATCACATCCCGAAAGGCCCAGCGGCAAGTAGTTCCTTCGGAGGGTCTCTAGAAGGGAATATCCTCGTCGGAAATCTGCGGTTCTGGGCCGGCCGTGTCTTCCGCGCCCATGGAATCGTGCTCCGCCGCGTGCGAAGTGCCGCCAGCTCCACCGGCGCCCATGCTCGCCGCTGCTCCTTCGCTGCGGCCTCCTAGCATCCGGAAGTTCGTGGCCACAATCTCAAAGCTGGTGCGCTTCTGGCCTTCTTTATCCTGCCACTCCCGCGTTTGAATCCGACCCTCGATAAAAACCAGCGAGCCTTTCTTGAGGTACTGCTGGGCAATCTCCGCCTGTTTGCCCCAGACGACAATCTTGTGCCATTCCGTGCGCTTCTGGCGTTCTCCGGCGCGATCCTTATACGTTTCGTCCGTGGCCACAGAAAAGTTCGCGACCGCCTGTCCTCCTCCCGTGAAACGGGTTTCTGGGTCTCGGCCCAGCCTGCCGACAAGAATTACTTTATTTACGGACATGGGAGTTTCCTCACAGAGCCAGCTGTATTTTGACGTCGGAAGTATACCTGAAGCGGCCGAGAATGGAACGAACGACGTTCGTGGGAGGGTGAGCGGGAGCAACTACTGGGACGGGGAGAGGCTGCGCAGGGCCGCCTCCGCTTTTTTCGCTTCGTCCGTGCCAGGGAATTTGCGCATCAGTTCACGAAACTCGCGCTCGGCGATCGCAGTTTTCTTCGTCTGGATAAGCGCGCGGCCTTTTTCGAGCATGGCCGGAGCCACCCTCGGGCTCTTTGGATAATTCACGATGACGTCATCATACGCACCGATGGCCGACTCGTAGTCGCCCTGCGCGTAGGAGATCTCCCCCAGATAGAACTGGGAATTCGCCGCAAACGGGCCATCGGGGAAATTCTTCAAATAATCGCCGAACTCCTGTCGCGAGAGGTCGTAATGACCGCTGTTCATGTCGCGCAAGGCGTTCGAATAAAGCGTATCGCCAGAAATGGGCTGCAAGCTCGATGTCGCCGGCTGGTCTGTCGAGGGCGCCGGCGGCGTCTGACTCGAGTTGCCGGAGCTGTCGGTCGCTGCCGGTGGTCCTGTCATCGGGCTCGTCCCTGGATTTGTGCCGATGGGCGCTGCTGCCGGCGCTGGGTTGGTGGAAACCCGGGCGCTAATCTGTTGCAGGGTATTTTCGATGTCCGTCATTTGCTGCGCCAACTTTGCGACTCTGGCCTGCATGTCCTGCATGTTGTCCGTCACGCCCTGCATCTGCTGCGTTAGCGTATTGTTGTTCGCTCCGTTGTTTGCGGACGCATCTTGCAGAGTCTTTTGCAGTGCGCCCATGGTTTGATTCAAATGGCTCGATGCATCGAGCGACTGCTGCACCAGCGTCTCCATGGATGCGGCCTTGGTATCGACGTCGGTCCGAAGGTCTTGCTGGTTCTGCAGAATTTGATTGACCGTCTGTTGGATCTGGATGATCTCGCGCGAGACGGCGTCGGCCGTCGGGGGAGTAAGCATCGCTCCTCCCATCGCGCCAGCCAGCAGGACAGCCAAGAAGAGCAGGATCGTCCTTGCACGCATAAAGCGCCTCCTGATGGGGTACCGAGGCGCCGCAGCATTGTCGGCTGCAGCGCCTGCGGCCCCGCTACCAGATTACTACTGCTGCTGAATCATTACAAAGTGAGCACGACGATTTTGCTGCCAGCAATCTTCGTTGTGCTCGCTGCAGAACGGATGTTCTTTGCCCCAGCTCATGGTGTGCAGCCGGTCCGCGCTGATCCCGAGCGAGACGAGGTACTGTTTCGCGGAATCCGCACGGCGCTGGCCAAGCCCGAGGTTGTACTCCTCGGAGCCGCGTTCATCGCAATGCCCTTCGATCGTTACGCTGACCTGCGGATAGGAGCGCAGAAACTCTGCGTCCTTCTGCAGGGCGTCGCGTGCATCGGCCCTGAGGTCCGATTTGTTGAAATCGAAGAACGCATCCTTGACGTTCTGATTAAACAAATCTGCCACGTTCGGCGCGGGCTGTTCTTGCACGGGCGGAGGTGCGGACACGGTGATCTGTACGTTTGCCGTCGCGCTACCCCCGGGTCCCGTAGCCGTAATGGTGTACGTAGCTGTTTCGGACGGGCTGACGTTTGTCGACCCTTGCGCCGCTACTTTGCCCACGCCCGGCTCCAGGTCGAGGTCGGTAGCGTTCGTCGAGGTCCAACTCAGCGTGGTGCTCTGGCCGGTTTGGATCGTGGTCGACGATGCACTGAGCGTTACCGTCGGCTGTGCCGGAGCAGGTTGCGCGGGGGCAGGCGGCGGAGGTGCTGGCGCCACCTTCTTCTTGCAAGCGCCGGCAAGCGCAAGTGCCACGAACGTGCCAAACAAAACTAAGTTTCTACGAATAGTACTGCTCTCCATTTCGAAAGTCCTCCTTCGCGCCCTGGGCTGCGCGAGAGATCAGATCAGGGCCGATATATTTAGAATGATTCGGGCCTACGATCAAAACGATTCAAAGCAAACTTCCCTTAAGACAACAACCCCAAGACAAACTGCAAAACAAATCCGGTGTCGCATCAAAGCCGGTCAGTGCGCATCAGTGCCATGACCAGTTCGGCGATTCATTCCTTCCCGCCGTAGTCAGTTGGCGCGCCTCGCTTCCGTCCGCAAGCATAGACCAGATCTGCAACGAGCCGCTGCGCGTCGACTCGAACACGATATGCCGGTCGTCTGGCGCCCAGCTTGGGCGCTCGTTTTCGCCTGAGTCGCGCGTAAGTTCGATCAGTTGGTGGCCCGCCAAGTCCATCACATAAATATCATAATTTCCCGCAGGCCGGCGCCAGCTAAAGGCGAGCAGTTCGCCATTCGGCGACCACGCCGGATCCACCACGTAGCCTGTCGCCGGCAAATCCGCGGCTGCCACGCCCGTCGCCGCCGAGAGAGGTATCTTCGTGGTGTTCGATCCGTCTGCGTTCATCTCAAAGAGGTCCGGTAAACCGTCCCGGTCGCTGACGAAGATAATCTGGTTTCCGGTTTTTGGGTTCCACGTGGGTGAGGTGCTGACGCCCGTCGTATACGTGAGCCGGTGCATGTGGCGTCCAAACGAATCCGTTACGTAGACCTCCGGGTCTCCCTGCAGGCTGGCCATGAATGCGAGCTGATTTCCGTCCGGAGACCATGCGGGGGACGAATTCGTTCCCGGCAAACGCGGAAACGCAATCAAACGGTTGGTTAGCATGGAATACATGCAAATCTGTGCGGAAACGATTTTGCGATACGCTTCAAAGCATGTAAAAGCGATGTGCGAATCGTCCGGCGACCAGCGCGGGGTTAGGGAAATCGTTCCCAGGTGCGTCAGTTGCTGTTGATTCGCGCCGTCGTAGTCCATCTCCCATATTTCCTTGTGCCCGCTGCGATTGCTCACGAAAGCGATCTTCGTCTGTGCAATCCCGGGAACGCCGCTGCTCAACCGCGAAATGATATCATCCGCAAACTCGTGAGCAAGCAGCCGCGCGCCGTTCTCCGTGGCGTCCGCATTGTAGATTTTCGCGAGTACCGATTGGGCAGGTGTCTGCCGCACATCATAAAGGTAACCGGCGAGCGACAGGGAAGTGCCCGAGGCCGTCAAATTTCCAAATGCCACCATCATCGCATTTGCGGGTGCCTGACTCCACTGTGCGGCGTTCAGTTCATTCGGTACGCTCGGAATATTCACCGGGTAGAAACTCGGGCTCACCATGTCTACAATGCCCGAATAGGTCAAATCGTCCGTCAACACTTGATGAAACAGCTGCTCGAGCGGCGACTCCGATTTAAACTCCGGAACGGCCAGCTTGACCTTCTGCACGCCGAGTCCGGTCCCCGTTTTGAACCAATCCTGTGAACCCTGTGCAAAGCTGCAAGGCGAAGCGATGGCCAACGCAATGCTGATCAGGGCCCAGATTCCCAAGACTTTTTTCATTCCCCTGCATGCCCTCCGCAAAATGTGCTGTCCGGCGCCGCCTTGAGATCGACTCACGCCGGCGAAACTTCACTGACTGCGGTGAAAATCGAACCAAAATTCGACATTCACCGACGAACCGCTATATCCCGCCGGCAAACGATCCAACGGACTCGAACTCTGAATGGCGCGAACCGCGGACGTATCTACGGATTGGTTTCCGCTGGACTGCGTAATTTGAATATTTGTGACCGTGCCGTCGCGCAAAATCGTAAACGTCGCAATGCAGCGCGGCGCGAACGAAACCGTCGGATCCACCGTTGACTCCAGCCAGTTGCTGCTCACGCGCCGCTGCACCGCTTCCACGTACCACGGGAATTCCGAGCCGAAGCTTCCGCCGCTCGATCCGGAGATTCCCATGCCACCGCGCGTGCTCTGGTTGAGCATAAATGTGGACGTGGGAACCTGCGGCGCCCCTCCATTTCCGTACGGGATTGCGTTTGGCGGTGGCGGAGTCGGATTCGGAAGCACCTTCGATGGTTTGCTTTTCAAGTATTCCGGCTGTTTGTATTTATCGAACTTCGGCAGGTAAATGGCATTCGACTCATCCGGGGGCGGCGCCTTCGGCTGAGGTTCGGCTTGATAGAGTCCTTTGGTAGTATCCACCACGCGGTTGTTGGTCACTACGTCCGGCTTGGGCAGGGGGATCGCCGGCACATTACCGACCAGATTCACGTTGATCGTTCCTTGTCCGCCCGCGCCGCCCCAGGTCTCACCCTGGTGAGAAAACATTGCCGAGGAAATCAGCGCGCCAAACAACACCACGTGAAACACCACCGAATAGCCCAACGGGGCTTTGAGATTTGGCGCGGATTGGTAGGGAAGGCTTAGATCCATTTCACTGTGTGCGCGGCTCGCCGTTCAGGGGCTTTGTCACCACGCTAATATTGTTGATGCCGGATTGCCGAAGCGTGTCGACCACCAGTGCCCAAGTGCCAAACGGCACTTGTTCGTCGCAGCGCACGTAGACCGGCGTGTGCGCAATATCTTTATCCTTGGCCAGCACCTTCTGGCCAATCTGGTGAATGTTCACCGGTTCTTTTCCCAAGTAGAGCTGTTGGGCGCGGTCGATGGTGATAATGATTTGCGCCTGGGTGATTTCCTTCACCGTCTTGGTTTTTGGCAGATTGACCTGGATTCCTGATTCGAGCAGGGGCGCCGTAATCATGAAAATCACCAGCAGCACCAGCATCACGTCAACAAACGGCACGATGTTGATGTCCGAAAGCGTTGTGCCCGGTTCTCGCTGTATCTGCGCCATAATCGCTCAGCTGTAAAGCGTTTCGATTTTGCTGACGAATTCCGTTGCGAAATTGTCCATGCGAACCGCGAAGTCCCGTATACGGTGAAGATAAATATTGTACGCGATCACCGCGGGAATCGCTGCGAACAATCCGGCGGCCGTGGTAATCAGCGCGTCGGCGATGCCGGGGGCCACGGCGCGCAAGCTCGATTCGCCCGCTTCGCCCAGCCCCGCAAAAGCGTCCATCACGCCCCAGACCGTGCCAAACAGCCCGATGAACGTGGCGATCGAGCCGATCGTCGCTAGCCAGGGCATCCAGCTCTCCATGCGCCGCACTTCGTCCGCCGACGCCAGTTGCATTTCCACCAGCACCGCCCGCGGATTTTTGAGCTTTCCTGCGGGGTGAGGATTGCCTCCGGCGAGTTGGCCTTCGAGCTCGCGATAGCCCGCGTCATAGACGCTTACAAAGGGCGATCCGCTTGAGCCTGCGCGGAGAGTATTGGGGTCCGGCAGCCCTCGGCCCGTCCGGAAAAGCTGCATGAATCTCCGCGTGCGCGGTTCCGCGACGGAAAACAGGCGGTATTTTTGAAAAATGATCGACCAGGAGAAAAGCGAAAGAAAAAGCAGAATCAGCAGCACGGCTCGTGCTACCCAATTCGTCTGCATGAAGATGGTGCCGAGCCGCCCTACGACCATCACCGCAGCAACGTGTAAAATATTTCGCTCTCCCGAGGAAGCGTCCTCGAACCCCGAAAATTACCGTAGCATAGGCCGTAGGGGCGGTCAAATAAATCCATCGTAATCCGATATTTCTAGTTGTATGTAACGACACATTCACGCAAGTCTCTCGCGGTTCTGCGCCACAACGTGCCCTGTGCTAGACTTTGGGGTTGACCATGGCAGCGAGAATCGATATTCCCCTCGCGTCCCTGACGGCCAAGCCGGCCGGAGCGCCCGCCGGGCGGGATGCTTCTCCGGCCCACGCGCGCTCCTTTTATATCGAGACCTTCGGCTGCCAGATGAACGCGCACGACTCCGAAAAGGTCGCTGGCCTGCTTCTCGCCCGCGGCTATCGTCAGGTGGAATCACCCGAATCTGCTGAAATGGTCCTTTTCAACACGTGCAGCATCCGCGAAAAGGCTGCGCAGAAAGTTTTCACGCGTCTTAACGATTTTCGCGGCCCGCGCGGGCAAAGCAAAATCGTCGGCGTGCTGGGTTGCGTGGCGCAACAGGAGGGCGAACGGATCTTCGAGCGCGCTCCCTGGGTACGCATGGTCTGCGGCTCGGCAAGCTACCGCAATTTGCCTGAGCTCCTCGCCGAAATCGAGGCCGGTGATACGCGTGTGACCGGTTTGAACCTGGACACCGCCGAAACCTTCGAAACCGAAGTCACTCGCCGCGATAATCCTTTCCGCGCCTACCTTACCGTCATCGAAGGGTGCGACTACGCGTGTTCCTACTGCGTGGTCCCCCACACGCGCGGCCCGCAGCGCAGCCGCGCCAGCGATGCCGTACTCGACGAAGTGAGGCATCTCGTCCAGAACGGCTTCACGGAAGTCCAGCTCCTTGGCCAGACCGTCAATTCTTACCGTGATCCTTCGGCCGCGGGAATGAATTTTGCGCAGCTGCTCCGCGCCGTCGCCGCCGTGGTGGGGATTCGCCGCGTGCGCTTTACCACCTCCCATCCCAACGACTTCACGCCTGAGATTGTTCATGCCATCGATTCGACGCCAGCGCTTTGTGACCACATTCATTTGCCGGTGCAATCCGGCTCGAATCGTGTGCTCAAGCAAATGCGCCGCACCTACAGCCGCGCAGAGTACCTCGAAAAGATCGAGTGGATCCGCGCAGCCCAGCGCCGCTCCAGCGTCACCACGGACATCATCGTCGGCTTTCCTGGCGAAACCGACCCGGAGTTCGCGGAGACCATTTCTCTTCTCGACGAGGTGAAGTTCGACGGCGTCTTTGCCTTCAAATACTCGCCCCGTCCTAACACCACCGCGAAAGACATGACTGATCCAGTCCCGGAAGAGGTGAAGAGTCAGCGCCTCGCGTTCCTCCAGCAGCGCCAACGCGAAATTCAAATTTCCCGGAATCAAACGTTTCTCGGTAGCGAATTCGAAGTCCTCGTCGACGGCCGTCACGAGTCGCGCGGCCAATGGTCCGGCCGAACGACGAGCAATCGCATCGTAAATTTTGCTTCGCCGGCGGAAAATCTTCTGGGACAATATTGTCAAGTCAAGATCACCGGAGCCGGGCCGAACAGCCTCGTCGGTGAGCAGTGCGGCTGAGCGCGCTCTGCGGGAGGTCCCATGGAACGCGAAGTTAAAATCCGCGGATTGATGATGGACCCGGTGACCAACATGCCGGTCGTGGTCCTCAAGGCAGTGCAGGGTCCCGGGACTTTGCCCATCTGGGTCGGGATCTACGAAGCCAACGCCATCGCGCTCGAAATTGAAAAAGTCCAGACACCGCGCCCGATGACTCATGACCTCCTCAAGAACGTCCTGCTTGGCCTCGATGTCCGCGTCAACAAAGTCGTCGTCAGCGATTTGAAAGACGAGACTTTTTACGCCCTCATCTGGATGGAGCGCGGCGGCGAAATTATCTCCATGGATTCGCGTCCGAGCGACGCGCTTGCCTTGGCGCTGCGCCTGGATTGTCCGATCTACGTAGAGGAGCGGGTTTTCAAGAGCTCGCAAAACGCCGGCGCGGGCACGGAAAAAAGCTCGAATGAAGAATTGAAGCGCTGGCTGGAGAGTTTGAACGATGAGGATTTGGGCCGCTACAAGATGTAGGCGTGGCATTTAGCCCATCACAGCGTAGGTGAAACGGAGAGCGTCGGCAACTCTCCGTTTTTTATTGTTGCGGTATGCCGGTGATGCTATGCGGTTTCGCGCTCGCTCGCTTCCGCCTGTGCCCCGGATTTGATGCGCATGCCGTAAAACGATTTATAGACAAAGAAGAACGAAATCAGGAAAAACACCGCCGCCAGCACGTGCGTCAAGTTGCCGCCGGTCTGCGACGTCAACTGCACCGCCAATTCCACAGCCAGCAACCCGAACAGCGTGGTGAACTTGATCACCGGGTTGAGCGCCACCGAGGATGTGTCCTTGAAGGGATCGCCGACCGTGTCGCCAACCACCGTCGCGTCGTGCAAAGCCGTCCCTTTCTGCTTCAGCTCCACTTCTACGATTTTCTTCGCGTTATCCCAGGCGCCGCCGGCGTTGGCCATGAACATGGCCTGGTAGAGCCCGAACATGGCGATGGAAATCAGATAGCCGATGAAGAAAAACGGCTCCACGAACGCGAACGATAGCGCCGCGAAAAACACGGCAATGAAAATGTTGAGCATCCCACGCTGCGCGTACTGCGTGCAAATCTGAACCACTTTTTTGCTGTCGGTGATCGAGGCTTTCTCCACGCCTTCCAGCCGGATGTTGGCCTTGATGAATTCGACCGCGCGGTACGCCCCGGTCGTCACCGCCTGGGTGGACGCCCCCGTGAACCAGTAAATCATCGCGCCGCCCACCACGATGCCCAGTAAGAATGGAGCATGCAAGAGCGAAAGCTCGTCCACATGGGCGGTAAGCCTGTTCGTAAGGTCCATGATGATGGAAAAGATCATCGTGGTGGCGCCTACGACGGCCGTCCCGATCAGCACCGGCTTGGCCGTCGCCTTGAACGTGTTGCCCGCGCCGTCGTTGGCCTCCAGCATTTCCTTCGCGCGGTCGAAGTTCG
>JASHQB010000014.1 GCA_030037775.1 Candidatus Acidiferrales bacterium | reverse complement strand
CTCTGGGATGACGAGCGGCCGGGAAATCCGCTGCCCAAAGAGCTGCTGCCCTAACAAGCACAGATAACAAAGAGCCGGAGAATTTCGCAGAGGCGGCGAAGCTCTGCAAACGATGTTCGGCTCAAGCGGGAGATGCGGGCGCGGGGACGTAGCCGGGGCAAGAGAGGACCGGCAAGCGCGGGTATTTGGGGAAGGCGGGATCGGTTTCGGAGAGTTTGCACAGGAAGAAGAGGGAGCCGCGGTCGGATTGGATTTTGCGAGAGCGGGTGCAGGTGGCGCAGAGGCCGGCGGTATTGGTGCGGGACTCGTCCGACTGCAGATTCATGTGAACAAGCATACGCAAAGAGGGTCGCGTGAGGGAAAGCAAATTGGGAGGCTTGAGTTTTTCAAATCTAGGACCAAGTTTGGCTGGATTTTCTGCACTTTCCTGAGGAGTCAATTGCCAGAGCGGGCGGTCGAGTTGTCGAGGAGCCAGACATTCGCATCGACGCTACGGTAGGCGAATGCGAGGTAGTGGCCGTCGGGCGACGGAGTAAGACCCCGGATCCAGTGTTTGCCAGCATCCCAAAGGGTATGGATGCCCCCGTCCGGCTTGATTTCCAGGAGCTTGTTGCGGCCAGCTTGCCTAACGGTCACGAACAATGACTTGCCGTCAGCGGCCCAGGTCAAGGAGAAGACAGGGCCGGGAGGAATGGAGAGTTCGTGTTCTGTGCGGTTCGCCAAGTCGAGGAACCGGATCTTACCTGGAAGTTGTTCTGTGCTGGAGATCGCCAGACGCTTGCCGTCTGGGGTAATGCCCAACTGGAGGTCGTCCGCATCCTGCATCTTGGTTCGAGCCAGCTCTTTTCCGAGGCCTCGATCCGGGTCCAAGGCGTAAAAAACTAATTGGCCACGCTCGGCACGAGAGAGCACACAGGAAACTGCAGGATGCCGGGGACAAGCCCAGCCGGCTATCGATGACATTGTGGCAGCGTCGAGAACAGTTTCAGGAGCGCCCCCGGAAACGGACACCCTCATCAGCTGGCCGGAGGATGCGCCTACCTTAGAGGCCAAGTAAAGGATCGAAGCGCCATCAGGGCTGAAGGCGGCAGAGTTCACATCCCAATCGACGGATCCCGGGATGACCAGTTCTGGAGAATCCTGATCCAGCCGCTGGCGAAAAATTTGATCCCTTTGGTTTCGATTGGAAGTGAAAAGGAAGATTTTGCTGTCGCTGGACCAGGCGGACGGGAAGTCGCTATTTTCACCGGTGGAAAGGCGCTTTGGCGTGCTGATCGATTCAGCGCCCTTGGAGAGCTCAGCTAAATAGACGTCATTCCAACCGCTGGCCTTGGTCGTTGCGAGGCGGCTGGCATCGCGGCTGGCGCTGAGGTACCACGGGAAGAAACCAAACCAATTGGTCAACTTCTCAGGATTGCCTCGTGCGCTGCCGGCCTCGGGATCGAGGCGAAGACACCAAAGATTCACAGCGGAAAGGGGCGGAGGCTCATTCTGTTCGAAAATGAGGCGCCCATCCGCTAGCCATAGAGGTTGTCCGGCGAAGTCAACTATGAGCGATAAAGAGTGAAAGACGGTGTTTGTCGACTTTCCGTCCAGCGAGACAGTTCCGATGATGCCTTCCGATTGTGCACCTGGTTTGGCGGCGATGTAGGCTAGTCGCGTGGAGAGCGGTGACCAGGCGATTGCCGAGTAGCCGTAAGTGTCGGAGCCCAAAACCTTTCGCGGGTTTTCTCCATTAGAGCTGCTGACCCAGATTTCATGCCCATTGGCGGTTATGAAAGCGAGGGAGGAATCTGCCGAAACCGCCGAGGCGACGGTGCCTGTTCGCAATTCCTGTGGGACACCACCGAAAATGGATGAAAGCCAGAGGATATTACCCTCCTTGTCGCTGCGGGATTCAAGGATTAGCCTTTGTCCGTCAGGAAACCAGGAGACGTGTATCAGCCGAGGGCGGATTTCGGCGGGAAGCGGAACGTCGTGAGTTTCGCCGGTATCCACGACGGTCAGGTGCAAGCCCAGATCGTCGACGAAGGCGAGGTATTTGCCGTCCGGGGAAATGGCGCTACCCGTCACGATATCATCGGAGGTGTTGTGCGTGAGCTGGGTCTCTTTCCACGAACTGAGGTTCATGGGTTTGATCTGATGCGCCTGCCACCACCAATAGGCCGCGCCCAACGCAAGGAGCACGACAAATAATGATGCGAGAGCGGCGAGCAGGCGAATCGGACGATGCTTTCCGGCGGCTACTTCGGGGCGCGCGGACGCGGTGGAGATGTGCGAGCCGGAGCTTGTGTCGCGCTTCAGGCGCTTGATATCTGCGCGCAGCTCCGAGGCGTGTTGGTAACGCAGGGTCCGGTCTTTTTCCAAGCACTTGTTGATGATGCGCTCGAGCTCATTGGGAACGTCGGGATTGAGGCGCACCGGCGGAACGGGCTGCTTTTCCAGAATCGTGGCGAAGATGACGGCGGTTGTGTCTCCCCGAAACGGAAGCGCGCCGGTGGCCATTTCGTAGAGCACCGCACCAAAACTGAAGAGGTCGGTGCGCGCATCGAGCTCTTCACCGCGCGCCTGCTCCGGCGACATGTATGCTACGGTTCCGAGGGCAACGCCTGGACTCGTCAGATGCTCTTCGGCCGGCGCTGAGTCTAAATCGCGCGTGCGCGAGCCCAGCGTTTTCCCTGTATCGAGCGGCGACTGTTTGGCAAGACCGAAATCGAGAATCTTTGCGTGGGCGCGATCGGTGACAAAAATGTTGGCCGGTTTGATGTCGCGATGAATAATTCCCTTGGCGTGCGCTACATCCAGAGCGTCGGCGGTTTCGAAAGCCAGTTCCAGCGTTTCCTCAATCGGCAGTGCGCGGCCACTGATGCGATGTTTCAGCGTCTGGCCCTCGAGATACTCCATGGCGATGAAGTAGCGCTCGCCAACTTTGTTGCCCGCTTGAAGCGGGACGCGGCCGATTTCGTAGATGGTGCAGATATTCGGATGATTGAGAGCGGAAGCCGCACGAGCTTCGCGGCGAAAACGTTCGAGGGCGTGGGAATCCGCGATGAGGTCCTCGGGCAGGAATTTCAGCGCGACGGGACGGCCCAGCTCAAGATCCTGGGCCATATACACAATTCCCATGCCACCACCGCCGAGCTTCTCGAGAATGCGGTAGTGGGAGACGGTCTGCCCGATGAGGGATTCGGACTGTGCCACAGTGGCCGCTATCGTAGGGTTCCGGGCCGGGCCAAGTCAATGCATGACCGGCAATAAACGAGGGGACGGAATATTTGGGCGCGCCGGGGTGTGATTGCGCGCTCCGGCGCCGGAACGACTTACTAAGGTCGAACACCCGGAGCAAAAACTTGCACGCCGTCGCTCCGCCTGCCGAGTAACAGCGAAGGACAAAGGCACTGGGCGGGGAAAGGGTGTCAGGAGGGATTCATTTCCCGGCGCGGGCGAGGAGGGCGTTGGGAGGAAAGATGCGCGCGCTTTTCTGGAGAGTTTGCGAGGCATCGCGTTCCAGGCCGAGATTGCGGTAGACGTCGGCGAGGGAAACGTAAGCCTGGGGATTCTGCGCGGGTGAATATCGGATAGCCACTTCGAACTGGATGCGGGCCTGATCCCAGTCGCGCTGCTCGCGGAGAATTTCTCCGAGAAGGTAATGAGCATTGGTGTTGTAAGGGTCGCGATTGAGGACGTCGATGTACTCGCTGGCGGCACCGGCGATGTCTCCTGTGCGCAAGCGCAATTGAGCGAGCTCCATGCGGGCGTCGTTGGGAGGATC
>JASHQB010000156.1 GCA_030037775.1 Candidatus Acidiferrales bacterium | reverse complement strand
GATGACGCGATAGGGTACGCCGTCCAGGGCAATCGACCGATCCAGTACCTTGCGGTCCGCGCCGAACGCGCTGCGCCAGAGCGCGTCGCTGAGGATCACTACTTTTGCCGGGCTGCGATCTTCCTCGGGACTGAACGTGCGGCCGAGCTGCGGAGCGATGCCGAGCATTGGAAAAAGCGTGGCAGATGCGTTGATGGGATCGACGTGCTGCGCGTTTCCCACGCCAGTCATGGTGAAATCGTTGAAATAGTAAGCCGCGGTTTCGCTGAAAATTTCGCGGTGCGTGCTCAAGTCTCTGAAATCGGGGCCGGACGCGGCCGTTTCCGCCAGCTGCGAGCCGGGGAATTCATTGTGGACATAAACAAGCTGAGCCGCGTCGCGATAGGGAAGAGGCTTCAGGATCGCGTCGTAGAGAACGGCGAAAACCGCAGTGGCGGAGCCGATGCCGATGGCCAGCACGGCGGCGCAGACGATGGTCAGGGACAGGTTCTTCTGAAGCTGGCGCAGGCCGTAACGAATATCCGTCGAGAAATCCGCGAGGATTTTGCGCATTTTCCCCTCTGAATCTTAAGGCGACGGCGTTCTTGAATTATAGACGCGTCGCCCCATAAATAGTTGTTCGTCGTTGGAGAGAATTTCTATCAGGCGGGCAGCGTGCTCCCTTGCACGGTCCAATCCAGGGAGTAAAGTGAGGTATTCGTGGCGACAAGCGCGTGCTTCGAGGGCTCGATCACCAGGCCAACGATATTGTTTCCGCTCAGCGCCAGCTCTGCGTGGCCCTCAGGAGAGATGCACACCACGCCGCGTTTGCCTGCAAGCGAGGCGGCTACGTACAAATTCCCAGCGCTGTCAAAAGCCATTCCTTGCGGCCGCCCCAGCCCTTTGTAGAAAACTTCTACCTCGCCGGCGGGCGTAACTCGGTACACGCGGTCGAAGCTCGAAGTGGTGGGCCCGGTGACGTACAGGTCGCCGCTCGGATGAAAGGCCAGATGGTAGGCGGACATCGAGGGCTCGAGCGTCGCAAACACAAAAATCTGCCGGTCCGCGCCGATCTTGAAAATCGTCCCGCTGCGGTCTCCCACGTAGAGATTTCCAGCGCGGTCGAATGCCAGTCCCGTTGCGATTCCCATGCCCTCGACCCACTGCTCGTTGCTGCCGTCGGGCATCACGCGATGGACGGTGCCATCGTTGCGGCAGGAAACGTAGAGCGCGCCGTCCTGGCCCACCGCCAAGCCCGTGGGATTCATCAGCTGCGTGACGTAGGGCTTCACGGTGCGGCTCGGCGTCACCTTGTAAAGTGAAACCGGAACTTTCTGCCCGCGCTGCCCGCTGAAGGTGACATACACGTTTCCTTCCCGGTCGACCGCGGGATTCGCGACAGGATTCAAATTGTCCGCAATCAAGTTGCCCAGCGCGATGGGGAAAGGCTGGCTGGCGGCGTCTCCGCTCTGGACGCGAACCGCGCCGCCGTCGGCTCCCTCCGGCACGCGCGCGACCAGCAGATTCTCCGACGCCATCATCACGCTGCCGGCGGCGCTGCCAAAGTGCACCTCGGGGCGCGCATGATTCCCGTCGGTGAATCCCACGCCATGGATGGAAATTTCGCCGCCCGGAATCGCGGCGGTCGGCTGGACGCGCTCAATTCTCGGGATGCCGTTCGTTCTCAACGGTGATGTCTCCAGTCGAGGTGCTTCAATCTGAACTTCGGCGCGCCGGCGCATCGTCCGGTTTCTGAATGTCCATGCGCTCGATCAGGCCGTCCCGGAAGGAATACACATGCTGCACGAACATGTCCTTCAGGACATTCCCAGACAGATCACGGACCATCTGATGGACATCCACGACGGTGTTGCCGGCTTCGTCGTCCTCGATGCGCACGGGTTCTACGTAGGGATCTATCATGCGCCACTGACGTGTCCAATAAGCGCGGACTTCTTCGTATCCATGCACGCGACCGCCTTCCATTCCGTTCGGCCAGTCCACATTGGGGCGCATCAGCGCGAGAACACCTTCGATGTCACGCTTATTAAACAGGGCGTAAACAGTTGTCAGAAGCTCCCGCGTGGACTGCATTTTTCCGCCTTTGCTCTCGAAGCAGCCCGGCCTTCACAAATCTATAAGCCCAATCCTCGCGCGATCCAGAGCCCTATGGCAGCATAAATTCCCGCCACCCAGTCGTCCGCCATTATGCCCCAACCGCCTGGCAATGACTCCACCTGCCTCGCCGGGAACGGCTTCCACGTGTCGAATCCTCGAAAAAGTATAAAACCCAGGAGCAAATATTTCCAGTTGAGCGGCGCCAGAGCGAGCAGATAGGTCAAGAACTGGCCCGAAACTTCGTCGATGACGACGAACTGCGGATCTTTTCGGGCGACGAATCTGGCGACGCGACTAGACGCCACGACGCCGATCAGTGCGATGAGCAGAGCAAGAAGAAACGTCCAAGGAGAACACGGAAAAACGTGGTGCGCTTGGTGCCAACTAAGATCATTCCCCACGCGCCCAGGAAAAATCGCGCACGAACACCAATACAGCAAGATTCCCAAGAGCGAACCCCACGTGCCAGGCGCTGCCGGAAGGTAGCCTGTACCGCCAGCGGTCGCCAGAAAAAACGACAGCCAGGGCTTTCGCGCAGTGGGGACGGCCGCGGCGTCACTCTTGGTATTCATTTGGCCCGTTCATTGCTCGTTGTCATTGGAGGCGGGGGATTCGTGCGCTTCAGGTCCGTCTTCGTCCATGGCAGGTTCGGTCACTTTGTATTTTTCGCTGGCCCAATTCCCCAAATCCGTCAGTCGACAGCGCTCACTACAGAACGGAAAGTCTTTGTCTTTGTCCGAATCGGTCGGGTTCTTGCAAATCGGGCAACGCAGTTCCATGGCCGGCGCCTAGCCTAACACGCATCGAGGCTCGCGCGAGGGCTTCATGCAGTGGCGCTTCAGGCAAGTATAGGAAATGGCTGTGGCGCAGCGGCGGCGTGCAATTCAGCCGCGGCGTCGGCCACAATTTCCGTCGCGCGCCCGACCAAGTCGTAGTCGTGAGCTTCGGTGATTTCGATGCGCGCCATAGTTCCCGGCGGCGGCAATTGCGACGCGTCGCTCGCGCCGCAAATGTCCGTCACGTAGATTTTCCCGTCGATTTCAGGCGCCATCCCTTCCAGGCGCGCTTGCCAAACAAAGTCCGTATCGGCGGAGGGCCCTTCGAGCATCGCGGTAAAGCTCTTGCCGATTTTCGCACGCAGGCTCTGGCGCGAGATCTTCTGTTGAATGACCATCAGCTCGTCACGCCGCCGCGCAATGGTTTCCGCGTCCACTTTACCGCCGCATGCGAAGCTCTTCGCAGTTTCCTCGTCGGAATA
>JASHQB010000013.1 GCA_030037775.1 Candidatus Acidiferrales bacterium | reverse complement strand
TGAACGCCTTCACGGTGCAGAACGTGGTCACCTACGACACGATCATCGACTTCGATAATCCCGACGGGAAGTTGCTGCCGGGCGAGACAGCGTACGTGGTCATTCCGACGGGTCAAGCCAACGATGCGCTGATGGTTCCGAATATCGCCCTGACCTTCACTCCGCAATTGACACCACCGGAACTGCAAGACCTCTATAAGAAGTATAATATTCCGCTGCAAGCGACCGTTTCGCATATCGGCGGATGGCAGATCGTTTGGGAACTGGATGCCAATCAGAAGCCCTTTCCCATCGCCATTAAGACAGGCCTGACCGACTACACCAATACGCAGGTTCTCGACGGAAGTATCCACCAGGGCGATGCCCTGCTAACGGGGGAGCAACAGCTCGGCTCCGACGCGCCGAGTTCTCCCTTTGGCGGTCCACGGAGATAGGTAGAGATGGAAATCGGAGAAGTTATCCGCGTTTCGCTGCGGGCTCTGGCCCGCAATAAAATGCGTACGATTCTCACAATGCTGGGAATCGTGATCGGCGTCGGCGCGGTGATCTGCACCGTGGCTATCGGTCAGGGGGCGGCCAAGCAGGTACAACAACAAATTGCAAGCCTAGGCGACAATATCATCTTCATTTCTGCTGGCAGCATCAAGACCAGCGGCGTGCATCTGGGCAGCCAGGCAACGAAAACCCTCACGGCGGCTGACGGCAAAGCCATTCTGGCCGAAGTGCCTTTCATCAAGTGGGTGTCGCCGAGTGTGGGGTACAGCGGCCAGCTCGTCTATGAAGCCAACAATTGGTACACGCAAGTGAAGGGCGTGAATCCCAGCTACACCAAGATCCGTCACTGGCCTTTGGCCGCCGGCAGCATGTTTTCGACGATGGACGATGACGTCTCATCAGACGTTTGCCTTCTGGGCCAGACCGTGGTGAAGAATTTGTTTTCGCCTAGCGACGACCCCGTTGGAAAAACAATCCGCATCTCGAATCTGCCGTTTCGGGTGATCGGCGTACTGTCGGCGAAGGGCGAGTCGCCATTCGGCGGAGATGAAGATGACGTCGTGATCATGCCCTACACCACGGTGCAGAAGAAACTTTCGGGCATCAGTTGGATTCATTTCATGATGGCTTCGGCGGATTCGGCCGAGGACATTCAACCGGCGGAGGATCAGGTGACGGCCATCCTACGCCAGCGGCATCATCTGCGGCCAAATGAGGACGACGATTTCATCATCCGCAGCCCGACGGATTTCACGCAGGCGCAAACGCATGCGAGCGACGTAATGACCGTCCTGCTGGCGAGCATTGCGTCGGTCTCCTTGCTGGTGGGCGGCATCGGAATCATGAATATCATGCTAGTCAGCGTGACGGAGCGGACGCGCGAAATCGGCGTGCGCATGGCCATCGGCGCGACGGAATCCGACGTTCAGCGCCAGTTCTTGAGCGAGGCCATGGTGCTGAGCCTGATGGGCGGACTGGTTGGAATTGTGCTAGGGGTTTTCAGCTCGATCGCCGTGTCTGATCTGTTTCAGTGGGCGACTCTTGTCTCACCACTATCCATCGTCATTGCCGCGGTGTTTTCAGCGGCTGTGGGCGTTTTCTTCGGGTACTACCCGGCGCGGCGTGCTGCGCAACTCGATCCTATAGAGGCTCTTCGTTATGAATGATATGAATGGAATTCCTATCCGTCTGCATCTTTCACGGCTGGCCATGCTGACCGGCGTGCTCTCGCTCGGGCTGGCTCTCTCCGCACCTCTCTGGGCGCAAGCCAATTCCCAGGGCGAGGAATTTTTCATCGTTTCATCGGTGGATCAGCAGACTCACCAGGTCGTGCTGATGCGCCCGACGCAGCTGACCGTCGCAGCCGACTTCGGCCCGCAAACCGTGTGCGTGGGAGAAAAGGGCCAGAAGATGACGCCCAAGGACCTCCGGGCCGGGGACACGGTCTGGGCCATCATCAAGAACGGCAAGAACGGCGTGGTGAACGCGCTGCGGATTCGCGAGGGCGCAATGACGCAAGCAGAACTGCAGCGGTTGTACCTCCACTATTCGACGAGCGCGCCTACCCAGCCGCCCCTCAAACCGGTGCCACTGACTCCGCCGCCGCAGAGCGGCAGCACGCAAACACCGTCCGCAGTCCCTCCCGCTGTAACCTCTGACGCGACATTACAGCACCCGCGCAAGCCGGGCCACAGCAGCCATCATCCACAGGCAGGGATGGGTTATTGAGAAGCTCAGGTCGCTGACCCCGTGGCGCAACTCCATTTGCTACTTCTATACTCGTTCCTAATTTGATCCTTGTTGTGAATCGTTGCCCGACGTGGGCGCGATCGCGGGAATATTCGCGCGCCGAATCTGCTCGTTGAGCGCGGGCAGGTCCTTAGCCTCGATTTCCTTCCACTGGGCCACGAGCTTGGTGACTTTGCCGCTCAGGTCGGCGTATGCGGCGTAATCCGCGGCGGTCGGAGCGTTGTCCGAGCCTTCCATGAATTCGGCCACGCCTTTTAGCTGATCATTGATCTCGTCGGGGTAGTTCAAGTCCTCTTCGCTGGCCTTCATCTTGCCTTGCCACAACTGATCGTCGATCGGCTGCATCTTCTTCTCGATGGCATCTCCGGCATCGACGATGGGCTTCTGCTCGGCGTTTGAACCGATGCGCTTCTTGAGCGCGTCGATCTGGTCGCGTACGGAAGTCATCTGGTTCACGGTGTCATCGGCCAAAGTGATCTCGTCGCGAATCTTGAGGGACAGATCAAACTCCTTCTGCAATGCGTCCGCGGGCACTTTCACGCGGGGATCGAGCTTCACCGTGAGCGGCTGGGTCTGCGTTTGACCATCCGCCGTCAAGCGCACCTGATACGTTCCGGGCAATGCCAGCGGGCCCTTCGGCATATCCGCGCTGTCCCACACTTGGCCGGGAATAAGCGTGGGCGTTTCGTAGCGCAAATCCCAAACGAAACGGTTCGCCCCTGCTTTGGCGGGAATGGCTACGGGCGGCTGGTATTCATCGCCGCCCTCCGCGGGCTGCTGGTCCTTTCGCTGTGATTCGTTGGTGTATTTGCGAACAACTTTGCCTTGCGCGTCCAGAATCTCCAGCGTGACTTTGGTGTTGTCTTTCGGCTCGGCCTTCAAATAATAATCGATCACCGCGCCGTCCGGCGCGTCCTGTCCAAGCCAAACGAAATAACGAGGATTCGTGTCGCCAATGCGCGTGCGCCAGGCAACATCAGGCTTGTAAAGGTGCACGTCATGGCTGGCGATTTCCGAGTTAGCCTGGCGCAACGGCGCGAGGCTGTCCAAAATCCAGAACGAGCGGCCCTTTGTGGCAATCACCAGGTCATTATTCTTCACCACCATGTCCGTCACCGGCACCACCGGCATATTCAGCTCGAGCGATTGCCAATGCGCCCCATCGTCCATGGACACGAAGATTCCCGTCTCAGTTCCGCAGTAGAGCAAATCCTTGCGTACGGGATCGACGCGTACGGCGTGCACCCAGCTATTTGTTTCCGGCAATCCGGTGGTGATTTGCGTCCACGTCTTTCCGTAGTCGGTGGTCTTGAAAACGTAAGGGTGGAAATCGTCGAGGCGATGGCGATCCGCGGCCAGATAGGCCGTGCCCGCGTCGTGCGGCGAAGGATCGATCAGCCCGATGCGCGACCAATCAGGCAGGCCCTTGGGAGTGACGTTGGTCCACGTTTTTCCGCCGTCGCGGGTGACATGCACCAAGCCATCATCGCTGCCCACCCAAATCAAGCCGCGTTCCACCGGAGACTCGGCGACGGAAAAGATCGTGTCGTAATACTCGACACTGGTTTCATCGATGGTTATCGGGCCGCCCGACGGAACTTGTTTGCTCTTGTCGTTACGCGTCAAATCGGGACTGATGGCCGTCCACGTCATGCCGGCATCGGTCGTCTTAAAGAGCTTTTCGCCGCCGATGTAAACGGTATTGGAATCGAAGGGCGAAACGGCGATTGGCGCGGTCCACTGGAAGCGGTGGGGCAATTCCCCGGCGCTGTAGCCGCTGGGATTCACCGGCCAAACGGTGACGTCCTGCACCTGCCCGGTGTGCCGGTTGAGCCGCGTGATGATTCCCCAGTTGCCGCCGGCGTAAACGATATCGGGATCCTTTGGATCCGCGACGATGTAACCGCTCTCGCCGCCGGCCACGTCGTACCAATCTTTGTCAGTAATGGCTCCCTCGTTGGTGCGGCTGGCGATGGCGACCGTGGAATTGTCCTGCTGCGCCCCGTAAACGTAATAGAAAAACCGATTGTCGACGCTGACGTGATAAAACTGTGCGGTGGGCTGATTGTCCTGCGAAGTCCACGTCGAGCCGCCGTCGACGGAAATGGTGGCGCCGCCGTCATTGCCTTCCATCAGGCGATTGGGATTCGTCGGGTCGATCCAGAACGCGTGATCGTCCCCGTGCGGTGCGGCGACCGCGGAAAAGTGTACGCCGCCGTCAGTGGAGCGGTACGTTCCCGTATTGAGGATATAAAGCGTGTCGGTGGCCTTGGGGTCGGCGAAGATGTGCATGTAATACCAGGCACGCTGTAGGAATCGCTGGTCGCCATTGATGAACTGCCAGCTTTCTCCCCCATCATCGGAACGATACAGCCCGCCCTTTTTCGCTTCAATTAGCGCGTAGACGCGGCTGGAATCAGCGCCGACAGCGAGGCCGACTCGGCCGTAAATCCCGTCGGGCAAACCATTGCCGGTGAGTTGTGTCCACTTGGTGCCGCCGTCGATGGATTTGTAGATTCCGCTTCCCGGCCCACCGCTGGTGAATCCCCAGGGCGTGCGAATCTCCTGATACAGTGCGGCGTACAAAATGTGCGGATTGTGCGGATCGAAGACCAGGTCAACTGCTCCCGTCTTGTCGTCCTTATACAAGACTTTCTGCCAGGTCGCGCCGCCGTCGGTGGAACGAAACACGCCGCGCTGTTCGTTCGGGCCGTAGGCGTGGCCAATCGCCGCGACGAAAATCGTATTTGTGTTATAGGGGTCGATCAGTACCTTCGAAATGTGCCTTGTATCCTCGAGGCCGATGTGCGTCCACGTGGCGCCCGCATCCACGGATTTGTACATGCCATCGCCGAAGGAAATATTCCCGCGCAAACATGGCTCGCCGGTGCCAACATAAACTACGTTGTGATCGTGAGGATCGATGGCGATCGCGCCGATCGAGGCGACATCTTGGTGATCAAAGATCGGATTCCAACTTAGGCCTGCGTCGGTGCTCTTCCAAACGCCGCCGCTCACCGCGCCGAAATAATAGACATTGGGATCCCCAGGGATCCCTACGACGGTCTCAACTCGTCCGCCGCGAAATGGGCCGATCGATCGCCACTTCATCCCGGACCACAAAGTCTGATCAAGCGTCTGCGCGTGCGCCATTCCCGTACCAAACAGTCCGCAAATGGCCATGCCAAGCGCAAATAGCAACACACTGCGGCGGTATTGCGCCATTTCGAAAACCCTCCATGACTACTAAGCCCTGTAGTAATTGCGAG